>JBEIDW010000238.1:0-1777 GCA_040383265.1 Hyphomicrobiales bacterium | reverse complement strand
GTGGATATAAGGAAAGCGGTGTGGGCAGACTCCATGGTGTCGATGCAATGAACGAGTTTCTGCAATCCAAGCATACCGCCTGGACCACGAAGCAAGGAGCGTGATGGTGAGCCAAGCGATCGAGGCAGCGATCCAGAGGCAGGTCGGCAAGGCTTTGACGATTGAGCGCGCCTCTCTGGCCGCTCCGCAGCCGCACGAGGCGGTTGTCCGTATCGAGGCGTGCGGCATCTGTCATATGGACCTTGACGGCCCCTCGCTCTGCGCCCTGCCCGCCGTGTTTGGACATGAAGGTGTTGGCGTTGTTGAAGCGGTCGGCACAGATGCACGGGTCAAGGTCGGCGATCGGGTAATTCTTGGCTACGGGTCCTGCGGCGCTTGTCCTTCGTGCACGCAGGCACAACCCTATTATTGCGATCAGAGCTGGGATGTAACTTTCGGCGGCAGGCGGCTGGATGGCAGTGCAACCCTTTGGGACAGTTCCGATGCCCCGCTTCATGCGGCGTTCTTCCAGCAGTCTTCCTTCGCAACGCATGCCATCGTTCCAGATCATTGTCTTGTCTCCATGCCACAGGAAATCCCCGCTGAAGTGGGGGCCAGCATCACCTGCGGGGTGATGACCGGCACGGGCGCGATCCTGAACGTCCTCGACGTCCAGGCCGGTGAAACGGTTTTGATCGTCGGCGCAGGGGCGGTTGGCCTCGGCGCTGTCATGGCTGCCCGCCGCGCAGGAGCGGGTGAAATCCTGGTGGTCGATGTGCGCGATGACCGCCTGATATTGGCGCAAGAGCTAGGTGCAACGGCTGTCTTTAATCCGCGAACGGGCGCGATGGACGCGTGGGTTATGGCGCGGACCGGACGCGGCGTCGGCAAGCTATTGGAAACATCGGGAAATGCCACGGCTTTTGAAAGCGCGATCGCCAGCCTGCGCACGGGGGGACATATGGCCTATGCGATCCTGCCCAGCCCGATGGAAGAATACACGTTGAAGCCCATGCCGCTCTTCGAGAAGGCAGCCCGGTTTGAAGCGCTGTCGTTTGGCAATTCGGTTCCGCATGATCTGTACCCCCGAATGCTCGAATGGTGGCGGGCTGGCGAGTTTCCGGTAGACCGTCTCATCGGCACATTCCCCTTTGCCGACATCAACCTGGCAATGGAGCGCACACGTAGTGGCGACGTCATCAAAGCCGTTCTGATGATGGATTGTGCCGATGCGGCATGAGCAGCGCAAGGCACGCCTACTCGACAAAATAGCACTTGCCGGTGTTGGTTTACTTGTCTTGCTGGGCAGCCAGGCTGGCGCGCGTCCCAAAGCGCCCGCGCCGCAGCGACCCAACTTCCTGATAATTGTCGCGGATGACCTAGGCTATTCCGATGTCGGATCATTCGGATCTGAAATCCGGACCCCGAACCTCGATCGCCTCGCTCAGTCCGGTGTGCGGCTGGCAAACTTTCACACCTACGCGGCCTGTTCGCCCACCCGCGCCGCCTTGCTCACAGGTGCCTCGCCGCACAATGCCGGATTTGGAACGATGGCAGGCGACTGGACGCCACAAACCGAGGGCAAGCGCGGTTATGAAGCGGTTCTGACCTACCGTGTGGCCACGATTGCCGACATACTTGGCCATGCGGGATATCGCACCATGCTCTCAGGCAAATGGGATATGGGCGGAGTGCGCGACCCTGCTTACCGCCCAGCCGCCAGAGGCTTCCAGCAGCATTTCGCCCTCATCCAGGGTGCTGGATCACATTTCGACAACAAGGGCGTCTTTCCAGACAT
>JBEIDW010000237.1:0-1926 GCA_040383265.1 Hyphomicrobiales bacterium | reverse complement strand
TTGGCTCAGCCAAGTATGAAACTGCCTTCGTGTATGGACCTAATACCAACGGTCATTGTGTGTCACCGATATCAGCCCATTGCTGCATTCCAGTTGAGGTGATTGCTTCTGGTCTGGAAATGATCCGCTACCAAGCGTCCCATATTACTTCCACCGCTTCGTGGTGACTTTCGTAGGCGCCGTCAATGGCTCTTTGAGTATAGTGGTCCGCCCGGCCCAATGAGAAGAAAGTCTCGTTCTGATTCCTTAAGAGGGTACGGCGACTATAGATTTTGCTGAGGGTTTTGAAGGGCAGATAGAGATTGCCCCGTCGAACACGGGGGGTACCGAAGCGGGCCGGATGCGGTGTCTGTCAAAATAGTTGTCAACTGAATTACAGCGGATTCCGCTCACGTTGAATAGCCAGCTTCGCTGAAGAAGTTAGCACATGACTCTGAATCAAGTCCTCGAACGAATTCTCCTATAAGCATTCGCCATTGCACGTGCCTCCAGAAGTCGAATCGCTTATTATTTTTGCTGAGACAGGTGCGTATTGGAATCTGGAGGGTTCTGTGAGGTCGCGCGGCGAGATCGCCACAGCACTCATCGTGCGCGACCTCATTGAAGCCGGATTGAACAAACCCGCGGGATCGCAGGCGCTATGGGGATAGTACGTCTGCCGCCCTGTCCATGATGGATAAAACACGGGCGCGGGCGCTTGCGGCAGGCTGCTTCATCGGTCCAGCCGAGAGCAGAGTGGCATTTGGACCGTGCTTCGGCGCAGAGAACATATGGCGCGGCAGCTGGAAGGCAGTGGCAAACACCTCCTGTGCTGAACACAGGCGAAGCCGGTCCCGGCGACACGTTGGCGTGCCGGCGTTCTGAGGGCTGGTTCAGGCAAATGGATCTCGATCATGAGGTGTCATTCCGGAATGGAAGCCGAGACGGTAACAACCTCGGAAGCAATTCCAGCCTGATCATGCCCCCGCCACAGCATGGACATTGATCGAATGAGTATCCAGGCGTCGTCTTGCAAAGTTGAGGATCGGGCTGGGGTTCGGGCTGGGGTGGATCCATCAAGGGCGTTGCTTTCAGCAGCTTTCGGCACAGCGCAAGCTTTTCCGCCCGATGCCCATTGGCCAGGAACCCATAATGGCGGATACGATGGAAGCCATCCGGCAGGCTATGAAGCAGGAAGCGGCGGATGAACTCGAACGCGTCCAGCGTCATCAGCTTCGACTTGTCGTGATGGCGATAGTCTTTCCAGCGAAAGCTGACACGGCCATCGGCAAGTTCTACGATACGGGAATTGGCGATCGCGACACGGTGCGTGTAGCGGCCAAGATAGGCCAGCACCTGCTCCGGTCCGCCAAACGGCGGCTTGGCGTAGACAACCCACTCTGCGCCACGAACATCCGCAATGATGCGAGCGAAGGCTGGCGGTTCCGTCAGTCCGGCGAGGGACCCGAAGAACTTGAGTTCGCCGGCGTGGAATGCAGCTTGCAGAGCCTCAAGAAACAGCCGCCGAAAGAGCTGCGACAGCATGCGTACCGGCAGGAAGAAACCTGGCCTGCAGGCGACCCAGCGGCTGCCGTCGAGCGAGGGACCGCCTCCTGTCACAACACAATGCACATGCGGATGGTGATGCAGGTTCTGACCCCAGGTATGAAGGACAGCCACAAGACCGATCTCCGCGCCGAGGTGCCTTGGATCGGCGGCGATTGTGCGAACAGTCTCTGCCGCCACCTTGAACAGCATCGCATAGACCGTTTCCTTGTTATGGAACGCGATCTCGGCGATGGGGGCCGGCAGCGTGAAGACGACATGGAAATAAGGCACGGGCAACAGCTCCACCTGGCGGGCCGCAAGCCACTCAGCCCTCGTTGCGCCCTGACACTTCGGGCAGTGCCGGTTACGGCAGGAATTGTAGGCGCAGCGGATGAACCC
>JBEIDW010000236.1:0-2067 GCA_040383265.1 Hyphomicrobiales bacterium | reverse complement strand
GCCGACGGTGACGGTCATCATCGCCAATAGCCTGCGCCATGGAGCGCGGGCCGGTCTGATGAATGTGGCGGGAACGCAGGTGGGCTTTGTCATCTGGCTTGCCATTGCGGCACTCGGTCTAGGTGCGGCCATTCAGTTCATGGGGCTGTGGTTTGATGTGCTGCGCTATGCGGGCGCGGCCTATCTCGCCTGGCTGGCTATCAAGTTGTTCCGCTCCAACGGTGATCTTGCGCTGGCGGTGGATCGGGCCCGGCCCAATGGCAGCTTTTTCCTGCAGGGTTTCATCGTCATCATTTCAAACCCCAAGATGCTGGTGTTGTTCGGGGCCATGATTCCTCCCTTCATCAACCCGGGGGATGACCCGATGCAGCAGATCCTGTTGCTGGGTGCCACGTTCATGGCGATTGCGGGGGTCGGCGACGTGGCCTATGCGCTGATGGCCGGAAAGGCAGGCACATTCCTGTCACGCTCGCGTATCCGGGCATTGGAAATCGTCAGCGGCTGCTTCCTCATGGGCGGCGGCATCTGGATGGCTCTGAGAGGGCGCTGATATGGCACGCACAGCTTTCTACCCCGGTTCGTTCGATCCTGTTACCTATGGTCACCTCGATATCATTGCCCGAGCTGCCCGGCTGGTGGACAGGCTAGTGCTGGGGGTGGGCGTTCACCACGGCAAGCAGGCGCTGATAGCGGCGGAAAGCCGTATCTCGCTCCTGGAGCGCGTGACCGGGCCAATCGGAGAACATGCTGGCGTCAAGATCAGCGTTGTCACCTTCGACGGGCTGGCGGTGGATGCGGCGCGCAACTCCCACGCTGGGCTCATCATCCGGGGACTGCGCGACGCGTCGGATTTCGATTACGAAGTGCAGATGGGCCAGATGAACGCGGCGCTGGCACCCGATATTGAAACAGTCTTTCTCGCCGCCTCACCGGCCACCCGTATGATCGCCTCCTCACTGGTGAAGCAGATCGCCAGGATGGGCGGCGACGTGACAGCTTTCTTGCCGCCCGAAGCCCAGGAGGTGATGGCTACGGCACTGGCCAGGTCCGCTCCAAAGCCATCTCATTGACATTTTCCTGAGCTCCCTTCAGGAACCTCCCAGAACAACAACGGAGATATCATGTTCAGGAAACTGGCTCTTGCCGCCGCGGCGGCCGGCCTTCTCGCAAGCCCGGCGCTCGCCGCCGAAAAGATCAAGGTGGAGACCAGCAAGGGCTGCTCCTTCGACATCACCCTGCGCGCCGACTTGGCGCCGGCGCATGTCGCCCAGATCACCAAGCTGGCGAAGGAAGGCTTCTATGACGGCATCGTCTTTCACCGCGTGATCGACGGATTCATGGCCCAGACAGGTGACCCGACGGGCACCGGCATGGGCGGCTCCAAGGAGCCGGACCTTAAGGCCGAATTCACGCCCGAACCTTACAAGCGCGGCACAGTGGGCATGGCCCGCTCCGCCGACCCGAACTCCGGCAATAGCCAGTTCTTTGTCATGTTCGCCGATGGCGACTTCCTGAATGGCCAGTACACGGTGTGGGGTCAGGTGGATGAGAACGGCATGGCCTGCGTCGACAAGACCGAACGCGGCGAACCCCCGGCGAACCCGGACAAGATGACAAAGGTAACGGTGGAATAATGGCTGATCTCGAAAACACACTTTACATGGACGTGGTGAACGCCAATGGCGAGGCCAAGGGCCGCATCACCATCGCCTTGCGGCCGGACCTGGCGCCGAACCATGTCGCACGCATCAAGGAACTGGCCCGTGAAGGCGCTTATGATGGCGTGGTGTTCCACCGCGTGATCGAGGGCTTCATGGCCCAGGGCGGCGACCCGACCGGCACCGGCACCGGCGGTTCCGACCTGCCGGACATCGCAGCCGAGTTCAGCCACCCGTCCAAGGCGCGCTTCCTGCGCGGCACCTGTGGCATGGCGCGCACGGCGAATCCGAACAGCGCGAACAGCCAGTTCTTCATCATGTTCGCCCCGGCGCCGAGCCTGGACGGCCAGTACACCATCTGGGGCCGCGTGGTGTCGGGGATGGAAGCCGTGGACAAGATCAAGCGCGG
>JBEIDW010000235.1:0-2186 GCA_040383265.1 Hyphomicrobiales bacterium | reverse complement strand
GGTGCGTGCCAGGCACGTGCCGGTATTGAAGGAGAACGGTTATGCGTCATGGTTTCAGGGGCCGCCGGTTCAACCGCACGGCGGAGCATCGCGAGGCGATGTTTGCCAACATGGCTGCGGCTTTGATCAAGCACGAGCAGATCGTGACGACGCTGCCCAAGGCGAAGGACCTTCGCCCGGTCGTGGAAAAGCTGGTGACGCTGGCCAAGAACGGCGGCTTGCATTCGCGCCGCCAGGCCATGTCGCAGCTGCGCGACGAGACGCAGTTGAAGAAGCTGTTCGACGTGCTGGCCAAGCGCTATGAGAGCCGCAGCGGCGGTTATCTTCGCATCATGAAGGCCGGCTTCCGCTATGGCGACCAGGCTCCGATGGCGGTGATCGAGTTCGTTGACCGCGATGTGAATGCGCGTGGTCTTGACTCTGGCCCGAGCCAGAAGACTGGCGAAGAGGCTGAAGCCGCCGCCTGATAATTCAGCCGGTTTGTGCCGACTTTGGAAAGGCAGCGGAAACGCTGCCTTTTTTGTTTGCTTCACATAAGGTCCATGAGAGTAGATAAATCAGGTAAATAAAAATGATTCGTCTGTCCGGTCTGCGCCGGGCCCATGGGAAGGAGTGCTGTCTACTCAGCGCGGTAGTGTCCAGATTCTTTCGCACATTTTTTCAAGCGACAGCGGCTTCGGTTTGGGTTTCCTCGGCCTGAAACAGTGGCCGCATGTTCATGTAGCGCTTCGTTGACCACTGGGTTCCCGCAATGTGCCGCAGACGGGCTGCCGCAAGGTTGAGGCAGGACTGACCGTCTGGGAATGCGCCAACCACGCGTGTCCGACGTCGGATCTCCCGCATGATGCGCTCCAGCGGATTGTTGGTCCTGATCTTCTGCCAGTGGATGTCAGGGAAGGCATAGTAGGTCAGGGTCTCGTGTACCGATTGCTCGACGAGATCAGCAGCCTTGCCCATCTTCAAAAGCCGGAGTTCGGCAATGATGGCCCTCGCCTTCTCATCGGCTGACGTACGGCTCTCCTGGGCATGGATCGCCTTCAGCATGTGGCTTACGTCCCGCACCCGGGTTGCGGGCACATGACTGAACACATTGCGGTAGAAATGAACCATGCACCGCTGCCACCGGGCGTCTGGCAGGTACTCGGCGCCACTTTCCACCAGGCCACGGCAAGCGTCTGAAATGATCAGTCTCACGCCCTTGAGGCCGCGCTCGACCAGGTGGCGGAGGAAGGCGGACCAACCAGATTTGTCCTCCTTGGCACCTTCGCAGATCCCGAGGATCTCCCGGAAACCCTCGGTATTGACGGCACTTGCCACAAGCAGGGAGACATTGCGGACTTCGCCCGCCCAGCTGCGCTTCATGACAATGCCGTCGAGGTACAGATAGGGATGCTCGCCCGTGATGGCACGGTTCCGCCAGACATCGATCTTGGCGTAGATCTTCTTGTTCAGGTTCGAGACCGTGGCAGGGCTCACCCGGGTGCCCCACAGCGCCTCTGTAATGTCCTCCACCCGCCTGACGGACACACCGGCCAGGTACATCTCGATCAGCGATTCCTCGACAGACGCCTCTCTGCGTCGGTAACGCTCAATGATGGCTGTTTCAAAGACCTGCTGGCGTAGCTTGGGAACCTTCAGCTTCACTTCCCCAGCCGACGTATGTAGCGTCCGGTCGTAACTGCCGGCCCGCGTATCGACCCGGTCGGCGCTGCGCTCGTAGCGCCCAGCCCCACACAGCTCGTCTGCCTCGGCATCGAGCATCGCGTTGAGCGTCTCCTCAACCGTTCCACGGACCATCTCACCGAGGCGGTCGCGGATCCGGGCCTCATCGATCTTGATGACTTGCCCCATCGGTCTGCCTTCGTTCTCTTCCTTCATGGCCTCTTTCCTCCTTCAATGTGAAAGAAACCGCCCGTTTTGAAAAGTGCGAAAGATTCTGTACGTTATCCTCAGCGCCGATGTCCGAGATTTTTGATATATTCAGCGCCCGGCAGGAACCATTCACCGATGAAGGGGAGTCGGCCAGTTTTCTTCGCACCGCGCGAGACCGCTTCGGCGTTCTGAACCTGTCCTACTGGTTTCTTGGCGCCTCCAGTGGCGTGCCAGACAGGATGACCTGGTGTTCCACTTATGATGAGGGCTACATGGCGGTTTATCTGCGTGATTATTCGCCGCTGAAGGACCGC
>JBEIDW010000234.1:0-2207 GCA_040383265.1 Hyphomicrobiales bacterium | reverse complement strand
GATCAGACGTCCTTCACGAGCCGCAGGGCATCATAGACAGCGGCGTGGATATTGCGCGACGCCACCGCATCGCCGATGCGGTACAGCTTGAAGCCCTTTGGCCCACCCGCGATCGCCTGCGTCTTGCCGTCGATCAGCGCGTCATAATCCACAGCGCCGAGGTTCTCTGATAGGGGTTTCAGATCGAAGTAAAGATCAGCGAGTGGTTGCGTGCCGTGGTTCACAACGATCTGGTCCACCACCCGCTCCTGGCGGAGCGTGCCGAGGTAATCCGAGCCGACAATGGCCTTGAGGCGGTTGCCATCCTGTGCGGCCGCCAGCAGGCGGTAGGTCACGGTGAAGGTCACGGGCTTGGTCTGCAGTTCGCGCATATAGGGCACGAGGTTCATCGCCATCACTTCGGGTGCGAAGCTGCGGTCCGGCGTCATCACCTCAACGATTGAGCCGGCCTCGGCAAGAAGCTGCGCCGCCTGCATGGCGGTGTGGTCACCGGCGTCATCATAAAGAAGCACATTGGCGGCGGGCTTTACATCGCCTGAGAGAATGTCCCAGGCGGAAACCGTGAGCTCATTGCCGCTCTCCAGCACATCCTTTTCCGGCAGGCCGCCGGTGGCGATGATCACCACATCGGGCTTCTCAGCCAGAATGCCGGAGGCTTCGGCGAAGTTGTTGAAGCGGAACTCCACGCCGCGTGCGGCGCATTGCGCCATGCGCCAGTCGATGATGCCGATCATTTCGGCGCGGCGCTTGGTGCGCGCGATGAGGCGCACCTGGCCGCCAGGCTCGGACGCGGCTTCGAACACGGTGACACGGTGGCCGCGCTCGGCGGCAACACGCGCGGCTTCCAGCCCTGCAGGGCCAGCCCCCACCACAACGACACGCTTGCGCCGCGCTTTCGGCGTGGGCTTGATGGCGTGCGGCATGGTCTTTTCGCGGCCTGTGGCCGGGTTGTGGATGCACAGCGCCATGCCGCCCTGATAGATGCGGTCGAGGCAGTAGGTCGCGCCAACGCAGGGGCGGATGTCGTCCTCGCGGCCCTCCATGATCTTTTGCACGATGTGCGGGTCCGCCATGTGGGCGCGCGTCATGCCCACCATGTCCAGCTGGCCGGTTGCGATGGCGTGGCGGGCAGTGGCCACATCCGGAATGCGCGCCGCGTGGAAGGTCGGCATGCCGACTTCCGCGCGGACCCGGCCAGCGAAATCAAGATGCGGGGCTGAGCGCATGCCCTGAACGGGGATCACGTCGGTCAGCGCCGGATCGGTGTGGATGCGGCCCTTGATGATATTGATGAAGTCCACCATGCCTGAGGCCTTGAAGCGGTGGCCCATCTCAACGCCTTCATCCGCCGTGATGCCGCCTTTCTCCACCTCGTCCGCCGTATAGCGGATGCCGAGCAGGAACTTGTCGCCCACGCGCTTGCGGCAGGCTTCCACCACATCCATGGTGAAACGCAGACGGTTGTCGAAGCTGCCGCCATAGGGGTGTGCAAGGGTATTGGTCAGCGGGCTCATGAACTGGTCCATGAGGTGGCCGTAGCACTCGAACTCCACGCCATCGACACCGGCCTGCTTCATGCGCTCGGCCGCATCGGCATAGTCTTCGATGATGCGGGCGATGTCCCAGTCCTCGATCACCTTGGGAAAGGCGCGGTGCGAAGGCTCGCGCGAGGGGCCTGCTCCCAGGACGGGCAGCCAGTCGCCCTTGTCCCAGCGGGTGCGACGGCCGAGATGGGTCAACTGGATCATCACGGCAGCACCCGCCTCGTGGCAGTCGTCCGTCAGCCGCTTCATCCAGGTCACCACCTCGTCCTTGTAGGCGAGGATGTTGTTGAACACCGGCGGGCTGTCCTTCGAGACGGCAGCGGAGCCCGCCGTCATGGTCAGCGCCACGCCCGCCTTGGCGCGCGCCAGGTGGTAGAGCCGGTAGCGGTCCTTCGGCATGCCGTCTTCGGGGTAGGCGGGCTCATGGCTCGTCGTCATGATCCGGTTGCGAAGCGTCAGGTGCCTCAGCGCGTAGGGTTGCAGCAGCGGATCTTTGGACATTGTGGCCATGGGAATACTTTCGGACGACGGACAGCCCTATCTGAGATAAAATGTTCAGTTATGTCAAGTGTTGGGTCATGTCTGAACATTCTTGCGCGAAGCCCTTAAAAGGCCTAGGGAATTTCTCATGAGGACAGCAGCCGAGAAGGAAACCGGGTGGCG
>JBEIDW010000233.1:0-2301 GCA_040383265.1 Hyphomicrobiales bacterium | reverse complement strand
GGGTCATGTTGGAAGGTGCGCTCAGCCTCCCCGCGAGGGAGGCGCGGCAGCCGGGATTTCTGTCCCTCCTCTGGCTGGGCACGAGGGCTCACGGCATTTTTCTCCAGATCGCACTGCTGTACTTTCTTGTGGTGCAGTCGCTCGTGGCCTTCATGCCGGGGTTCCAATCGCGGAATGCCATGGACGTCCTGAGCTTCTTTGCGCTCTCCACCATTCCGTCCCTGCTGGTGATGCTCTTCTTCTTCAAGGTGGTCGAAATGATCATCCATGAGCGTCCCAAGCGCCCCAAGCGCCCCGTCATACGCCTCCTTGCCATGATGTGGAGCGTGCTCGGCAACCGTTACAGAATGGCTGTGGGCCTGCCGATGGTCTTTGCCTTGCTCATCTTCATGTATGGCTTCGCCATGATCAAGGCGAACATCACGGTGTTTCAGCCCTTTGCCTGGGATGTGACGTTTGACCGGTGGGATGTCGCCTTGCATTTCGGCGTCAGGCCCTGGGAGTTGCTGCAGCCCATTCTCGGTCATGCGCCCATCACCTTCCTGATCAACGTGAACTACAATGTGTGGTTTTTCGTGATGCAGATGTTCTGGGTATACTACGCATTTCTGGCGAACCCAGGCCGGAAACGGACAGAGTTTTTCCTGTCTTTCATGCTTCTCTGGCTGATCGGCGGCGGATTGCTGGCAACAGTGTTTTCATCCGCTGGCCCCTGTTTTTTTGGCGAAGGCCGGCTTGGCCTCTCGCCGGATCCCTATGCCGGCCTCATGGCCTATCTCCATCAAGCCAATGCCTCTCTTCCGGTCTGGGCGGTCTCGACCCAGGACATGTTGTGGTCATTGCGGGAGCAGCAGTCGGCCTTTGGCGGGGTTTCTGCCATGCCGAGCATGCATAATGCCACCGCCTTGCTGTTCGTACTTGCCAGCGGTGGCTTTCCGCGCTGGGTGAGAGTGCTTGTCATCCTGCACGCAGTCTTGGTGTTCCTCGGCTCCGTTCACCTTGCCTGGCACTACGCGGTCGATGCCTATCTGGCGTGGGGTGTCACCTTGTTGGTCTGGTGGGGGGTAAAGCCTCTTGCGGTCTGGTGGGAGTCCAGCGGGCCGGAGCGTGCATTCAGGTCAGCGCTTGGCCTTGAGAAGCGGGCGGACACGCTGCAAGGTTACGCCTAAGGTCTGGCTTCGCTTTGCCGTTCTGATGGAGTGGGTTAGAAGCCTGCCAGAGGAAGCTGAGGATTCCAGAATGTCCATCTATGATATCGACCTCGACAAGAACGCGGCCAACTATCAACCGCTGACGCCGCTTACCTTCCTGGCGCGCTCGGCAGCGGTCTATCCGGATCAGGTGGCGATTATCCATGGGGCGCAGCGCACCACCTACGCGCAGTTCTATGCGCGCTGCCGCCAGCTGGCTTCTTCGCTTGCCAAGGCGGGCATCAGGAAGGGTGAAACTGTCTCCGTGCTGCTGGCCAATACGCCCGCCATGCTTGAGTGCCACTATAGCGTGCCGATGACGGGCGCGGTGCTGAACACGCTGAACACAAGGCTCGATGCCGCGAATATCGCCTTTTCGCTGAATCACGCCGAGGCGAGGATCCTCATCGTCGACAAGGAGTTCTCGAAACTTGCGAAGGATGCGCTGGCGCTGATGGAGGGGCCGCACCCCATCGTGATTGACTATGTGGACCCCGAGTTCGAGGTGGAGGGCGCGCGCATCGGCTCGCTTGATTACGAGCAGTTCCTTGCAAGCGGGGATGCCGGCTTCGACTGGTTGTGGCCAGCGGACGAGTGGGAGGCGATCTCGCTCAACTATACGTCGGGCACGACGGGCAACCCGAAGGGCGTGGTCTATCATCACCGCGGCGCCTATCTTCTGGCGCAGGGTAACGTGCTGACGGCTTCTATGCCGAAGCATCCGGTCTATCTCTGGACACTGCCCATGTTCCATTGCAACGGCTGGTGCTTCCCGTGGTCACTCTCGGTCGTCGGTGGCACGCATGTCACGCTGCGCTGGGTGCGCTCGCGGCTGATCTGGGAAGCGTTGGCCAATCACAAGGTCACCCATCTCTGCGGCGCGCCCATCGTCATGTCGACGATTCTCAATGCGCCTGCCGAAGAGAAGAAGCCGCTGACGCAGAAGGTGGACTTCTTCACCGCCGCAGCGCCGCCGCCGGAAGCCGTGCTGGCGGCCATGTCGGAAGCGGGCTTCAACGTCACGCATCTCTATGGCCTCACCGAAACCTACGGTCCTGCCGTGGTGAACGACTGGAAGCAGGACTGGGACCTGCTCGACGGGCCGCAGCGT
>JBEIDW010000232.1:0-2318 GCA_040383265.1 Hyphomicrobiales bacterium | reverse complement strand
GTGGCGGCCTTCATCGGCGAGCCCATTCAGGGGGCGGCCGGCGTGCTGATCCCGCCCTCCACCTACTGGCCCGAGGTGCAGAAGATCTGCCGGAAGTACGGCATTCTCATCATCTCGGACGAGGTGATCTGCGGCTTCGGGCGAACCGGCAACTGGTGGGGCTTCCAGAGCTTCGGCTTCGAGCCCGACATCGTGCCGATGGCCAAGGGCCTCTCGTCTGGCTACCTGCCGATCGGCGCCGTGGCCTTTGCCGACCACCTGATCAAGGACTTCTTCGAACTGGGCGGCGAATTCTACCACGGCATGACTTATGCCGGCCACCCGGTGGCAGCCGCGGTCGCGTTGCGCAACATCGAGATCATCGAGCAGGAAGGCCTGGTTGACCGCGCCCGCGAGCTTGGCCCGTATTTCGCCGAGGCGCTGGCCAGCCTGCGTGATCACCCGATCGTTGGCGAAACCCGCTCGCTGGGCCTCATCGGCGCGCTGGAACTGACCAACAACAAGGCCAAGCGCACGCGCTTTGCCAATTGTGGGCGGGTGGGCACCATGTGCCGTGACAACAGCTTCAAGAATGGCCTCATCATGCGCGCCTGCTGGGACACGATGGTGCTGGCCCCGCCCTTCATCATCACGAAGAAGGAGATCGATGAACTGGTGAAGCGCGCCCGCGCCGCACTGGATGCAACTTATGCTGACGTAAAGGCAGAAATCGTCTGATCTTGGCAAAAGTTAAGAAAATTTGGCTTGCGATTGGAAAGGGGAACGTTACGTTTCCCTTTCACGAGTGACTGCCCCAGAACCGGGGCAGCGACGTTAGACCGGTGCAACACAACGCAAAGGCTTCCTGCATGACCACCTACCGTCCCCGTTTCCGTCCCAACCGCCGCAACCTGATCCAGGGCCTTGGCGCCTTGGCGGCAGGCGTGACCTTCCTGCCGCGCTTCGCGCTCTCGGCTGAGGAAAAGAAGCTGAACTTCTACAACTGGGATACATACATCGGCGAGAATACGCTGGAGGAGTTCTCCAAGGCCACCGGCATCGAAGTGAAGCTCGACCTCTACGCCGACAATGACGAACTCTTCGCCAAGCTGAAGGGTGGCAACCCCGGCTATGACGTGATCGTGCCGACCAATGACACGCTGGAGCGCATGATCAAGGCCAACATGGTGATCCCGCTCGATCATTCGAAGATCCCCAACATGGTCAACATCGACCAGCCCTTCAAGGACGCCGCCTTCGATCCGGGCCGCAAGTACTCCATGCCCTACATGTGGGGAACGCTCGGCATCGGCTATCGCAAGTCGGCCGTCAACGGCACGCCCGACAGCTGGAAGGTGCTGTTCGACTCGGATGAATATGCGGGCGCCATCGCGCTGCTGGGCGACCAGTCGAATGTGCTGGGCGCTGGCCTCAAATATCTGGGCTATTCATGGAACTCGACCAATCCGGACGAGCTCAAGAAGGTCGAGGAACTCATTATCAAGCAGAAGAAGAACATCAAGGTGTTCGCGGACGACAATGGCCAGGATCTGCTGGCCGCAGGCGAGGTGAAGCTCTGCCAGGAGTGGAACGGCGATATCAAGCAGGTGATGGCCGAAGACGATGACGTGGACTACGTCGTGCCGAAGGAAGGCTCGCTGCTGTGGCAGGATACGCTGGCTATCCCGACCGGCGCGCCGCATCCGGAGAATGCCCACGCCTTCATTAACTTCTTGCTTGATGCGGAGGTCGGCAAGGAGATCGTCGAAACGATCATGTATGCCACCACCAATGCAGCCGCCAAGGCCTTGATGCCGCCGGATTACCAGAACAATCCGGTGGCCTTCCCGCCAGCGGACATCATCGCCAAGTGCGAGCCCGGCCTTTACCTCGGCGAGGAGGCCACCAAGCTGCGCGACGAAACCTGGACGCGCATTCAGGCCGCCTGAGGCCAGGCAAGCCAAACAGGGCGGCGCCTCAGCGGTTGCCGCCCTTTTTTCATAAGGATTGAGCCGTATGCTCAACACCCTCACCCCGCCCTCCATTCCGCTTGATGTGCTGAAGGCCTTCGCGGAGGAGGCCTATGGCCTTGCGGGGGAGTGGACCCGGCTTGAGGGTGAGCGCGATCAAAATTTCCGTGTCCGGCCTGAAGGCGCGCCGGACGTAGTGTTCAAGATATGCAACCCGGCTGAAGGCGAAGCCGTGCTCACATGCCAGGCGGAGGCGCTGGAGCACATCGCGCTGGCCGATCCCGCCCTGCCTGTTCCCCATCTCCGCCGCAGCCTCAAGGGCGAGGCGCTGGCGTACCTTTCTCATGAGGGCATGAGCTATCCCGTCAT
>JBEIDW010000231.1:0-2385 GCA_040383265.1 Hyphomicrobiales bacterium | reverse complement strand
GGCTGTTTTACCAGTACCCGTTTGCGCGATGGCGATAAGATCGCGCATCATTTGCACTTGCGGGATGGCAGCTGCCTGGATCGGAGTCGGCTCGGTATAGCCCGCCTCTGTCACGGCGCGGAGCAATTCGTCGGATAGGCCGAGGTCGGCAAATTTCATGTGGCGCTGTTGTCCGGGGCAAAGTGGCTTGGCTGCATCTGCATGATGCGCCCGCACTGCTGGTCGGCGCCTAGCTGCATGTGCCGGAAAGTCAAGCAAATTGGGGCGTCTTCCCCCTGCGAGCGAGACGGGTTAGAGCAGTTGCGATGACGGCACCCGACCCTGCCCTGCTCGCCCGCCTTGCCGACCTCCTCGGCCCTAAGGGCTATACCGACGATGGCGAGATGATGGCGCCTTGGCTGTCTGACTGGCGCGGACGGGTGCATGGGCGCGCGGCGGCCATGCTGTCTCCTGCATCGACCAACGAGGTACAGGAGATTGTTCGGCTGTGCGCAAAGGCGGGCGTTCAGCTGACGGTGCAAGGTGGCAACAGCGGCCAATGCGCTGGCGCGACACCGGATGGGAGCGGCGAGGCGCTACTCCTCTCGCTACGGCGGATGAACCGCATCCGTGAGGTCAATGCTTCTGCGCGCCTGCTCAAAGGGGATGCTGGCGTTATCCTCGTTCACGCGCATGATGCAGCAGAGGAAGTGGGCCTGCGCTTTCCACTTACGCTCGGCGGAAAAGGGTCTGCCACGCTGGGCGGCCTCGTCTCGACCAATGCCGGAGGCACGCAGGTGCTGCGCCATGGAACCATGCGCGCCCTGACTGCGGGGCTTGAGGTGGTGCTGCCTGATGGCAGCCTGCTCGACCTGATGACGCCGCTTGCCAAGGACAATCAGGGTCCCGACCCGAAACAGATATTCATCGGTGCGGACGGAACGCTGGGCATTGTCACCGGCGTCACGCTCAAACTGGTGCCAGCGGTGGCCGCACGCGCGGTCGGCTGGTTCACGGTTGCAAGCCCGCACATGGCCCTGCGGGCGCTGCGTCGAATGGAGGGGCCATTAGGCGACGCATTAGAGGGCTTCGAAATCGTTCCCCAGGTCGCGCTGACCAATGTTGTGGAGCACATCCCTGGCACCCGCGCACCGGTGGAAAAGGCCGGCCCTTGGCACGTGCTGGTGGAACTCGTCGCCCATGCCGGAGAGGATGACCCCGCCCCCCGACTGGAAACAGCCCTTGCCGATCTGATCGAGACGGGCATTGCGAGCGACGCGACTATCGCCGCAAGTGAGGCGCAGGCAGAGGCTTTCTGGCGAATCCGCGATGCCATTTCCGAGGCCGAACGCGCCATTGGCCCTGCTATACAGCATGACATTAGTGTGCCGGTGGATCGTATGCCCGATTACATCACCGCCGTGCCGAACAAGGTCGCCGTCGACTTGCCCGGCGCCACATGCCTTGCGTTCGGGCATTTGGGGGACGGCAATGTCCATTTCCACATCCGCCCACCCTCAAGCAGCGATGCCGAAGCCTGGATTGCGGCGAATGGTGAGCAGGCCAGCCGCATCGCCTATGCCGAGGCCGTGGCTATGGGCGGATCGATCAGCGCGGAACATGGCATCGGCCGGGTGAAGCGATCCATGCTTGCCGAACTCGGCGATCCCGCACGGCTGGCGATCCTGCGCGCGACCAAGGCTGCCCTGGACCCTGCGAAGCTACTCAACCCCGGCGTTCTGGTGCCCGACGCGAGCCCGCTTGCCACAGCACCACGAGCGCAATAAAGGCGCTTATTCATGCGCGAAGGGCCCTGAGCCGCCGCACAAACCTGTTCAATGTCCCGGAGTAGCATCCCCATGGCCACCGCGCCCGCCCTTCCCATGTTCTTCAAAGATCTCGTCCCGCTCTCGACTTCGCTTCACAAGGATTGGAAGCTCCAAACTCAGGACAAGGCACCGTTCCTGATCGGTCAACACGCCATTCCGGTGACGATCGACGAGTTCATTCTCGCCAGCCGTTTTTACCCGATCGTCTTTTCTTCGGGTGCGACGCCAGTGCCACTGGCACTGATGGGCCTCAATGAAGGCGTGAACGTGTTTGTCGATGGTGAAGGCAAGCTTTCAAAGCCGGTCTATGTTCCGGCTTATATCCGCCGCTATCCCTTCCTCCTCGCCCGCCTGCGCGAAGGCGCGGAGGAAATGTCGCTCTGTTTCGATCCGAGCGCACCCGGCGTCGGCGCGGATGTGGACGGCATGCCGTTGTTTGACGGCGACCAGCCCAGCCAGACGACCCAAGAAATCCTCAATTTCTGCGAGCAATTCGAAACCGCTGGCCAGCGCACGCAGGCCTTTGTTGACGAGGTTCTGAAGCTCGACATCCTGATTGACGGTGACGTCGCCATCC
>JBEIDW010000230.1:0-2392 GCA_040383265.1 Hyphomicrobiales bacterium | reverse complement strand
TCACAAATTGTTGTTTCTACGTATCTATTGAACGGCCTGGAGCGTGTAAGAAAACCTTTTGGGGGTTGACGGGGTGAATTTGAAGCCATTCGAGATTGGCCAAGATGGCCTTCTGAAGACCGTCCTTGAGGACCCGGTGATGCTGAGCGGCGCATTCTGGGAAGAATTGAGGGTCTTTCTGGCGGTCGCCAAGTTGGGTTCGTTCTCCAAGGCAGGCGCACGACTGGGAGTGAGCACTCCAACGGTTACGCGTCAGGTTCGCCGCCTTCAGGATATGCTGTCATCGCAGTTGGTGGTCACGAACCGAAACGGAACGAAACTGACGCCAGATGGTGCCTCACTTGCCAGAGCGCTTGCCGAACTCGACCACAAGATTTTTTCGATCGCGAGCAATTTCCGGGTGAACCGGACAGAGATCGAAGGTGTGATCAGGGTCAGCGTCACAGAAGGGCTGGCGGGCGTATTCGTGGCCTCCTCATTGGCGCGCTTCAATTCCACCTGGCCTGGCATCAGCATTCATCTCAAGACACCCATCAACGTGTCCAGCCTGCTCGACAACCGGGTAGATATCATGATCGGCTTCCAGGTCCCGAAGGACAGAGAGATCAGGGCGCTACCTCTTGGATTTCTTCATCTCGTGCCAGTTGCAAGCAAGAGTTACATCGCCAGACACGGCCAACCGGCACTCGAGAATATCCATACCCACAAGTTTGTGGACAGCCAGTTTTATGCAGCGCAGACCGGCATGTGGGATGCGTGGCAGCAATTGACCAGTCGAGGTCACACAGCGGCTCACTGCGATAGTTCCCTATCCTACGGCATGGCCGTAATCGGAGGTCTCGGGATCGGATTGCTTGGCAACTACACGCTGACAGATTCCACACTGCATGCCCTGGATCTTGGCATTCATGTTCGCGTCCCCATCTACCTGTTAGGTCTGATCGAACGCCTCGAGGCGAGACCCGTGAAGGTGGTGATAGACTGGTTGGCCGAAACTTTCGGTCCGGCCAACCCGTGGTTCGCGGAAGAGCTTACACTGTCACTTGTTCCCGATACTCCGTTTGTGGAGGCGATGCATGCACTCCGGGGCGAGACTCTTGCCATTGGCGGCTGATCGCTTCTGACGCCGCCAGATAGATGTTCGCGGCATCCTCGAACAATTCGGCAAGTTCCAATGGTGGTCGAGTTCCATGAACCAGAAGTCTGTCAAACACGGCTTCATCCATCGCCATAATGCTTTTCAGATGAGCTTCGCACAACGCAACCATTAACGCATATTCAGTTGCAGTCGTGTGCGGGCCATCCATCATTCTCTGGCCTCGAACGCTGATTGCTGGTCCCATGCGCCTTCGACACGGAACAGCGTGGTCGCATCCGTCTCGACAGTGATGGCATTGGTCGGAACATCGAGGTGCTTGACCAGTTCGATGTAGGGTTCATCGTGGCCGTTGAAGATGACACGTTCCTTGTGTGTCACCTCCTCGAACTGCATCAGTTGGCGCCAGAGCCGCGCATAGATTGGCTTTGCATGCGTGATTGCAACCGTATAGCCCTTGCGAGCAACATGGGCAAGCGCAAATGCGGCGAAACCCTTCACGATCCGCGGGTTGCGATGCGATTTCCGGAGTGCCATGCGCTCCATCTTCGCAAACCCGTTGAACCAGCGGATACGGATGGCTGCGAAGGGCTCCTCGCCGTCGTACCCGACAACGTGGGTGGCCTGAAAATCGTTGCCGTCGAATGCCTGCCTTGCAACGATACCCTGTTCTTCCATGAAGCAGATTGCACGGATCGCTATTGCATCAAGCATCTGCTCGTGGGTCTGCACGATCTCATAGCGAAGTGCATTGTGACCTGTCGTCTTGTGGATAGTCGATGAATTCAAAACGCCCTCCAACGTTAATAAGTGGTTAACGCTTTCAATATCGGTTAATGTGTTGACGCTGACTAGCTGGCCAGACCTTTCGCGGCATTTCAAAAATGTAACACAGAGGCGCAACGTGAAACGCGACCTGAAGGCCACCGATGTGATCGCTCAAGCTTGCCAGGATGCATTTGCGGCAGGCCATAGGGATTGGAAAAAGATCCGCGCGGAGATCGCAGACAAATTTGCGTCACTGGACGGCTATGACCGTGCGTCGGTGGAGAACCAGTTGAAATTGATGCTCACAAGAGAACCGGATGAAATACATTCGGTCGTGAAGCACTGATGGCATCAACTGCCGTCACCTCCCGCGCCGCCGGGATTGCTGCCGCGCTCGCCGCCGTCGTCATCGGTGCGGGCTGGCATGTCGCCACCCGGCTCGGCGTCACGACATCGCTGCATCCGGTCGACCTCGCGCTGCTGCGCTACGGAGTCCCGGCGCTGATCATGCTGCCTGTGCTCCTGAAG
>JBEIDW010000229.1:0-2574 GCA_040383265.1 Hyphomicrobiales bacterium | reverse complement strand
GGCCAGCGCCTGCGAACTGATACGCAGCGTCGCACGGTCCTCCATCAGGCCGATGTCATTGATATCCGGCACCTTGGAACAGCCAACGCCCTGATCGATCCAGCGCACGACATAGCCCAATATGCCCTGGCAATTATTGTCGAGCTCACGCCGGACTTCCTCTTCGGTCCAGTTGCGGCCCTGCGCCACCGGAATGGCGAGCAGGCGGTCGAGCGCTGGCGGGGCTTCTCCGGCAAGCTCGCGCTGGCGGGCGAACACGTCCACCGCATGATAGTGCATGGCGTGCAGCGTCGCGGCGGTCGGGCTTGGAACCCATGCGGTGTTGGCGCCGCTTTTCGGATGGCCGATCTTCTGCTCGATCATCGCGCGCATCAGATCCGGCATCGCCCACATGCCCTTGCCGATCTGCGCCCGGCCCGAAAGACCGCAGGCCAACCCGATGCGGACATTGCGATCCTCATAAGAGGCGATCCAATCGCTGGCCTTCATCTCGCCCTTGGGGATCATCGCCCCGGCCTGCATCGAGGTGTGGATTTCATCCCCGGTGCGGTCGAGGAAGCCTGTGTTGATGAACGCCACCCGATGGCGGACCGCATGAATACAGGCGGCCAGGTTGGCAGAGGTGCGCCGTTCTTCATCCATCACGCCTACCTTGATGGTGTGGCGGCTTAGTCCGAGCATATCCTCCACCGCATCGAACAGTCGGTTGGTCAGCGCGGCCTCCTCCGGCCCATGCATCTTCGGCTTGACGATGTAGATGCTGCCGGTGCGGCTGTTGCGATACTTGCCCAGTCCCTTGAGATCATGGAGCGCGATGGTTGACGTCATGACGGCATCGAGCAGGCCTTCGTGCGCCTCGCCCCCGCCCGGCAGCAGCACGGCGGGGTTGGTCATGAGATGGCCGACATTGCGCACGAACATCACGCTGCGGCCCGGCAGGGTCAGCGTACCGCCATCAGCGAGCGGGTAACGGCGGTCGGGATTGAGCGTGCGGGTGACAGTGCGCCCGCCCTTGTCGAAGCTGTCGGCAAGATCGCCCTTCATCAGGCCAAGCCAGTTGCGCCAGCCGGCGACCTTATCTTCGCCGTCGACCGCAGCGACCGAATCTTCAAGGTCGATGATCGTCGTCAGCGCGGATTCGAGGATGATGTCCGCGATTCCGGCAGGATCGCTCGCCCCGACCGGATGCTGGCGATCGATACGAAGTTCAATATGCAGACCATTGTTTTCAATAAGAATAACATTGTCACCATGCGCCACGATACGACCTGTGCCGCCGAGCGTGACTTCTGGCCCGGCCCAGTCAGCCCATGACCCTGACGCCAGCGGTACCGTGCGGTCGAGCCACGCCTTTGCCCAGGCAACCACAGCGGCTCCGCGTGCCTCGTCATAGCCGCCGGGGCGAGCTGCGGGCGCATCAAGCACATCGGTTCCATAGAGCGCGTCATAGAGGCTGCCCCAGCGGGCATTGGCAGCGTTGAGTGCGAAGCGGGCGTTGAGCGCGGGCACCACAAGCTGCGGGCCGGCCGTGCTTGCAATCTCGGCATCAACATTTGCGGTATCGACGGTGAAGGGCGCCGGTTCCGGCACCAGATATCCGATATCGCGCAGGAAAGCCTGATATTCAGCCATGTTGACCGGCTGGCCAGCGCGGGCGCGGTGCCAGTCATCGATCGCCGCCTGAATGGTCTCGCGCTTGGCGACCAGAGCATCATTCTCCGGTTCGAAACGGTCGAGAATGGCGGAAAGTCCGTCCCAGAAATGCGCCGGCTCGATCCCCGTTCCGGGGAGCATTTCCTGCTCCACGAAAGCCGTCATCCGGGCATCGACCGAGAGGCCGGCGCGTGTTTCGTACGTCGTCATGGGCAAACCGCTTCCCTCTTTACGCCATCGTCCTCGCCGTTGCCGACGCATGACTGGCAATTTGTTGCAACTGGGGAGGAAGCAAAGCGGCTATGGCAAGCAGGCGGACGGGTTGCAAGCGCGGAACGTCAGGGGTGGAGGAACGGTGACGTTACGGCTAGAGGGCTTGGCATGAACAGTCTTTCCGCCATCGAGCGCGACGCCATCGCACAGCCCGATCAAGGCGCGATGCTGGCCCGGGTGCTGGACTGGGCAGCAGTGAACAGCGGTTCCCGCAATCTCGACGGACTGGCGCAGATGGGTAGCCTGCTGGCCGATGCTTTTGCATCACTGCCAGGTGAAGTGACGCTGGTGGAACCGGCACCGGTAACTGCGGTGCGCACAGATGGCAGCCATGAGCAGATTGCCCACGGCCGGCATCTGGTGGTGCGTGTGCGGCCTCAAGCCCGACTAAGGCTGTTGTTCACCGGGCACATGGACACGGTGTTCCCGGCTGATCACACGTTTCAGGCCTGCCGCTGGCTTGACGAGGGCACCCTCAACGGGCCCGGCGTTGCCGACATGAAGGGCAATTGCTACTAAAATTAGTGTGATAGTAATAGTCATGTATATATTTTATTTGGTAAAAGTATAATTTTTCTTGAATTCGTTTCGTTAATATTATTAACCCAAATTACGCGATAGGATTTGAGGAACGAGAATTCTAGCGTG
>JBEIDW010000228.1:0-2754 GCA_040383265.1 Hyphomicrobiales bacterium | reverse complement strand
TGTTAGCCCAGAAATCATTCTGCTCACGGGATCGCGTATGAGTAGAATCGGCTCTGTCTTGCCGGTCACTGACGCCATGTGTGCCACGCCATGCTCTGGAACGGTCATGTAACTAGGAGACGCATCCAGGAAGGCGAGTGAATGTCCTTTCGCCAGTACACGCTGGTTAGCAGGTTTCTTAAGAAAGATGTTCCGGTACCATTCGTCAGTGAATGCTATGTTTGGATCAAGGCAATAGCCCAAGTATTCCTTCTGGCCAGGACGATCCAACTTGTTCAGCTTTTCCAGCTTTGCAAGTATAAGGCGGCGGTATCGATCGAACTTGAAGTTCGGATTGCAGCGATTATCGAAATAATGGATTTCCTTCTGGAACGCCGTCACCACGCCCTTGTTTTGCTTCAACATTGAGTAAAGCCAGGTTGTCCCAGCTTTTTGCGCGCCGATGACGATGATGTTCATTGCAGTTCCTTCACGCAAGATTTAGTATTTCAGAAGGCTATGGGCTTGTAAACGTGCATTACAGCGAACTTCTGATGGAAAAACGCAGCGGTTGCGCTTTCTTCTTTGCAAGCGCGATGAGGGCAGGGTTACCTGTGCGGCTTAGATAACTCCAGATCTTTTCATTGACGTATACCGTGCGGCGTTATCGCGCCGATGCGCGGAACTCACGCTTATCGACGTTCTCCTACTCCTCCGCCGCCGTGACGCCGTCGATTCTTGCGGCGGCAATGACGGCCTGGGTGCGGCTGGAGACGTTGAGTTTCTGCAGGATGGCCGAGACATGCGCCTTGATGGTTGCTTCCGACACGTTGAGTTCATAGGCGATCTGCTTGTTGAGCAGGCCCTCCTTGAGCATCATCAGTACGCGGATCTGCTGGGCGGTGAGGGTGGCGACGCGTCGGGCGATGTCTTCGGCTTCCTTGTCGGCGGCCGATGGCTGGGAATAACCTTCGGGGGCCCAGATGTCGCCCTTCAGTATGGCATTCACAGCTGCGATGATCGTTTCGATGCCGGAGGTTTTAGGAATGAAACCGGAGGCGTTGAGGTTCAGCGCCTTCTGGACGAGGCCGTGATCATCGGCCGCGGTGATGAGGGCAACGGGCACATTGGGGTATTGCGCACGGAGATAGATGAGGCCCGACAGCCCCTGAACGCCGGGCATGCGGAGATCAAGCAGGATCAGGTCAAAATCATCCTCAGCATCGAGGATTGAGGTCGCGGCGTCGAGCGAGCCTGCAAGCGAGACGTCGGCGTTTGCCACACCACCCGCCACGGCCTGTTTCAGCGCCTCTCGGAACAATGGATGATCATCAACGATCAGTATCCGGGTCGCCCCCATCTTTCCTATGTCCTCCCACTCCCTGACGGCCATTCTTCACCCAAGGTGGGCCCCTTGGCAAGGCTCGGACGTGAGGAGGCGGGCATCATCCGATCCTGTTTTGCGCTTTTTCAACTTGCAGCGCTTTCCTGCGGTCCAAGAAGGTCTGGCGCATCCATGGTACGTCGGGAGCGGCCCAATTGGGCGACAACCCCACAACCATGTCAAAAAAGGCAATGGCATTGGCTGGATTTTCAGCGGCATTCTCACGGAAGGAATCCCAGAACTTCGGGTCATCTGCCACACCCGATTCAGGGGGTTCTGCGTCACCCATCTCTCGCAGCACTGCGGAGGCGACCGAAAGGCAGAAGCTGGTATAGGCATAGCCCTCCGGCCAGCGTTTGAGGCGGTGGTCGATGGTGGCGGGAAGTACTGGCAGGCCCAGCTGGTCCGGAACAATGGCGGTGATCGGGCGGGCGGCCAGCAGTTCCTTGAGCATCATGCCTGCGGCGAAAAGGGTGAAATCCTGCCGGTTGATATCGGCCAGGTGCTTGGTCTGGTCGAAGGCCTGGCGCCAGCGGGTGAAGGCCTCGGCAAGCGCCGCGTGGTCCACTTCCGCCGCCAGTCCGGTGCCCTTGAACAACAGTTCAATGTTTTTCTCGAAACTCCAGAGGATGGTGCGGAAGCGCCGTGCCTCATGGTTGAGGTCATCCACTTTCAGCACTTCTGATTTCAGCGGCGTCAGCATGGTGGCATTGTAGCGCCACTGCCCCGGCATTCAATGGCTAAAACCCGGCTGTGCGGAAAGGGTTGCAAATCAGGCGCATTCACGCGCTAATGCACAGGTCGAGAAGGGGACGTGCCGATGTCATCGCCGATTTCCAGCGACCTGAAATCAGGCGCGCTGTTCTACCATGCGGAGCCAAAGCCTGGAAAGCTGGAGATCCGCGCCACCAAGCCGCTTGGCAACCAGCGCGACATGGCGCTGGCCTATTCCCCAGGGGTGGCCGCCGTGTCGGAAGCCATCCATGCCGATCCTTCGCTTGTCTCGAAGTATACAAGCCGGGCCAATCTGGTGGGCGTCATCTCCAATGGCACGGCGGTACTGGGGCTCGGTAACATTGGCCCCCTGGCGGCGAAGCCGGTGATGGAAGGCAAGGCCGTCCTGTTCAAGAAATTCGCCGATATCGATGTGTTCGACATCGAAGTGGCGCAGACGGAAGTTGACGCCTTCGTGAATACGGTCGCGGCCCTGGAGCCGACCTTTGGCGGCATCAACCTCGAAGACATCAAGGCTCCCGAGTGTTTCGAGATCGAGCAGCAATTGCGCGAGCGGATGAACATTCCGGTCTTCCATGACGACCAGCACGGCACGGCGGTGATCGTGGGGGCGGCCGTCACCAATGCGCTGATGCTGGCGGGCAAGGATATTTCGA
>JBEIDW010000227.1:0-2760 GCA_040383265.1 Hyphomicrobiales bacterium | reverse complement strand
GCATGGTGGCAACCGGCAATCTGCTGACCCTCGCGGGGCCGGTGAGCGTGGCAAGCCCTGATCCGGCAAGCGCCCTGCAGTGGCTGGGCATCACGATGCCTGAGGGAACGAAGCTTGCGTCGCCCCTCACGGTTGATGGGGCGCTGGACAGCGCTGGCCGCGCCTTCGCCATCCACAAGGCGGCTGTGACCATTGGTGCGCTGAAGGCCAATGGCGAAGTGGCGGTCGATCTTCGCGGCGAGCGCCCCAAGTTGCAGGGCAATCTTGCTGCAAATACCATATGGCTTGATGCGCTGGTGCCCGCCTCGGGCGCGACGGGTGATGACTGGGGCCGCAAGCCCCTGCCTTTCAGGATGTTACGGGATTTCGACATGGAGTTGGCGCTGACGGCTGAGGCCGTTCACTTCGGCGCCTTCACCGCGGGCCCCGCAAAGCTGCAGGCCCTGCTGAAGGATGGGCGGCTTGAGACTACGGGCGCACTGCAACTGGCCACTGGCGGCAGCGTGAATGTCATTGCCGATGCCAACACCGCCGTGCTGCCGCCCGCCGTCAGGCTGTCGCTCAAGGCCGAGAACCTGGAGGCCGGACCATTGATCACAGCCGCCACCGGATTATCGGTGTTCAGCGGAACGGGATCACTCTCCGCCGACATGACGGCAGAGGGCCAGACCCAGGAGGAAATGACCGGCACGCTCAGGGGCGTGGCGGCCTTCGCACTCGGTCAGGGGCGCATTTCCGGAACCGATCTGCCGGGCCTCGCAGCCGCCGTGCGGGAAAAGATTATCGATGGCTGGTCCGCGTCACCGGGCGATACGCCCTACACCGCCTTGGAGGGTTCGGCCAACATCGCCGACGGCATTGCAACGTTCCGTACACTGAACATTGAGACGCCGCAAACCGCCTTCGTGGTGAGTGGTACCGTTGACCTGCTGCGCCGCGCGGCTGATCTCAAGGTAACGGCCAGCGCTGGCGAGACACCGCTTCTTCCCGTGCCCATCGTCGTCAAGGGCCGGTGGAATGCGCCGCGTATCTATCCAGATGTGCCGCAGATCCTCGAAAATCCGGAAGGCGGCTTCGCCCGCCTCAAGGACCCCGGCGCGATTGCCCCCCCGCCGAAGGCAATTGATGATTGACGCCAGCACGGGCATGATGCGCGTATGATCCGCGTCCAGCAGCACCCATTCGATGCCGCAGCCGAACTCGCCGCCCTGAAGGCCGGGCGCACAGATATCGGCGGCACGGTCATGGTCCTCGGCACCGTGCGCGATCTCTCGGGCGGGCAGGACGTGCGCGCCATGACGCTGGAACACTATCCCGGCATGACCGAGAAAGCGCTGGCCGAAATCGAGGCGGAGGCCTGCAAGCGCTGGCCCATCAATGCGTCCCTCATCATCCACCGCTATGGCCGGCTTGAGCCGGGAGAAGACATCGTGCTTGTCATCGCCCTGTCGGCTCACCGCGAGGCGGCCTTCGAGGCCTGTCACTTCCTGATCGACTGGCTCAAGACCAAGGCGCCATTCTGGAAACTCGAAGAGAACGATGACGGCGCGAGCTGGGTTGCCGCCAAGGACAGCGATGACGCGGCCGCTGCCCGCTGGGCAAAGAAAGACCCTTGAGTTTCCGGCGCAGGCCCACACGCCCAAGGCCCATCTGGCGGCGCCTCGCGGATCTGGTGATTGTCCTGGCAATCGCTGCCATGGCCATTGTGGCGGCGCGGCAGGGCGGCATCCTGCCCGAGATGGGAGAAACCGATACAGGCCGCTTCACCGCCATGGATGGCGACTCGCTGCGCAAGGGAGAACAGGAATACCGCCTGCATGCGATCGACGCCCCGGAATTTGCGCAGACGTGCCTGCGCGCTGACGGCAGGAACTACCCTTGCGGACGTGACGCACGCGAGCAACTGGCGCGGCTGATCGGATCGGGCCCACTGAGCTGCCGCATTCTGGAGACGGACCGCTATCGTCGCATGGTGGCGGAGTGCCAGGCCGGCACGCTCAACGTAAACGAGGAGATGGTGCGCTCAGGCTGGGCCATCGCCTATCGCCGCCACGGGCAAGACTATGCCGCCGCGGAGGCCGAGGCCCGCAAGGCCCGCCGGGGCCTCTGGCAGGGCCGCTTCGAAACACCGGAGGACTGGCGCAATGCCAACCGTGACTCGCTGAAGCGCAGCAGCCTTCTCGGTGAGATGCTCCCCGATGACTGAGACAGTGATGACTAGCCCGGCCATGACGCGGCGAAGACCTTTGAGCGGCACCACATTCTTCGCGCGCAACGCGCTTGAGGTAGCCGATGCCATGATCGGCCTTGAGCTGACGCTTGATGGCGTGGGCGGCATCATCATCGAGACCGAGGCCTATCTTCCAGACGATCCGGCCTCGCACAGCTTCAAGGGCAGGACGGCGCGCAACGCCAGCATGTTCGCGGGGCCTGCGACAAGTTATGTTTACCTCATTTATGGCATGCACTGGTGCCTCAACGCGGCCTGCCTGCCGGGGTCCGCCGTGCTGATCCGCGCGCTGGAGCCGACCCGTGGCGTGGACCGCATGCAGGCGCGGCGCGGCACGGCTGATCTCCGCCAGCTCTGCTCAGGCCCCGGCAAGCTCGCGCAGGCGCTTGGTGATCGGCCCCCGACGAGTGGTCCGGGTTGAATGTTAGTGCATGGGTGGCCTCGACGCCAGCGCGGGCGGCGAAGCCGGTCGGGGTAGCGCAGCCGCCCGCGCGGACTGCGGAATGAAGACCTCTGGGGCTGGGGGCCGG
>JBEIDW010000226.1:0-2786 GCA_040383265.1 Hyphomicrobiales bacterium | reverse complement strand
TGAAATGGCCGTGCCGGTGCGAACCAAGCTTGTGGCGGATGTTGCATCGCTTCACGCCAGGCTTCAGGGCGGCGTGCGGCGCACGATGGATGAGCGGGTTACGCGGGTGAAATCCGCCGCACGCGCCCTGCCTCGCCCGGATGAGCTTCTGGGCCTTGCCCGCCAGCGGTTTGATTCCGCTGCGGGCCGTCTCTCGCAGGCGCTCAAATCCAACACGCGGGAGCATGGCAGCAGGCTGGCGCGCATCAGTCCGCGCCTCTCGCTCAAGCCCATCAGCACATTGATTGCCAGTGAGCGTCGTTCGCTGGATCTTTCAGGCAGGCGTTCCGCCCAGGCGCTCGCTCGTATCGTCGCCTTCCAGCGCCAGCGGTTTGATGGCGTGGCAAAGCTTGTCGATACGCTCTCCTACAAATCCGTGCTAAAGCGCGGCTTCGCGCTGGTGCGCGATGAGAAGGGAAGGCCCGTCCACTACGCCGCCGACGTAAAGCAGTGGCAGGCGCTGAAGCTCGAATTCGGCGATGGTGAGGTGCAGGTGCGGGAAGACAGCCCCAAGCAGGGCCGCCTCATCTAGCAACGGTTCAGATTACCCATTCACCCTGGCGCATCAGGGCTTCTGCCGTGCCGTCGGCGTTGATGCCGTCGACGTCCAGCTCGCCCGAGCCGATCATCCAGTCCACATGGACAAGGCTAGCATTCGCACCGAGAGCCGCCAGCTCTTCCTTCGAACGCTTCGATCCATCGCGGATGTTTTCGGTGTAGGATTGGCCCACCGCGATGTGGCTTGCCGCATTTTCGTCGAACAGCGTGTTATTGAAGATGATGCCGCTCTTGGAGATCGGCGAGGAGTGCGGCACCAGCGCCACTTCGCCAAGCCGTGCTGCGCCCTCATCGGTGGTGATCAGGCTGCGGAAGGCGTCTTCGCCCTTTTCCGCGCTCATCTCGACGATCTTGCCGCGCGCGAAGCGCACGCGGATGCCCTCAATCAGCGAGCCCTGGTAGGCGAGGGGCTTCGATGAGCGCACGATGCCATCCACCATGTCCTTGTGGGGCGCGGTGAAGACCTCTTCCGTGGGGATGTTGGCGTTGCAGAACACGCCATTCAGCGCTTGCCCGCCGCCGCCCTTCCACTGGTGCTCGTCAGCCAGCCCAAGCATCAGGTCGATTTCCGGACCCTTGTATTTCAGTGCCCGGTAACGGCGCTGGTTGAGGAAGGTTGTGCGGTGGTGAAGGTCCGCATTGTGGCGGGCCCAGGCGCCGATGGGGTCCGGCAGGTCTGCCTTGGTGCAGGCGAAGATCGCCGTCCACAGCCGCTCCAGCGCTTCCGCTTCGGGGAGGCCGGGAAATACCGACCTGGCCCAGGCGGGTGTTGCAGCGGCAATCACGCACCAGTTGATGGCAAAGCCGGTGATGAGTTCGAGAGCCGGGCGATAGGCCAGCGAGCGGGCCTTGTTGGCGCGTGAGAGCTTCTGCGGGTCCTGCCCGCCGAGCAGCGACGGGTCCTCCCCCGCGATGGCCAAGCGCGCTGCGCCGCCCTTGAAGGCCTCTGCCATGCCGTTGAACAGCCAGGCGGGTGCCACATCGAAGGCGTCCTCCGGGGCGTGCTGGTAGCGCGCGAGTGTCGTAACGTCATCTGCATAAACCGTCGTCACGAGGCTTGCGCCGGCGCGATAGGCGTGTTCCGTAATGCGGCGGACGAGGGCTGAGGCATCCAGCGGGGCGGAGATCAGAAGTTGCTGGCCGTGCTGAATATTGAGGCCAGCCTTGACGGCCAGCCTGGCATATGAATCGAGGAGCTGTTCATGGGTCATACAGAAATCTAACCGCAATATGCTCTGAAAGTCTATTCTTACATCGTGGCAATATAGCAAGAAATTTTACCTTGAACAATCCCCGCCAGTCCTCGCAACCGGAAGAGGCAGTCCTCCGCTACCTCAATGCCGATTTTCGTGTGCTTCGCGAGGGGGCCTTCGTCCGGTGTGCGGCAACCGGAGCTCCCATCCCGCTGCAAAACCTCCGGTACTGGGATGTTGGGCGGCAAGTCCCCTTTTGTTCGGCGGCGGCTGCCTTCGCCCAGCGCCCGGGGCGTGGCTGAACACCATCAAGGTTCCTTGGGCTGGAAACCCCTGCCCAAGCCGTGTATAGCGGTCCCCCAATAACGCAATGAAAGGGGTCTCGGCCCCGGTTGGAGTGGTTTCGATGACGACGAACTGGACACCTGACAGCTGGCGGCACTTCCCGGTGGTGCAGGTGCCGGATTATACAGACAAGGCAGAACTTGCGGCGGTTGAGGCGCAGCTCGCCGGCTTTCCGCCGCTGGTGTTTGCCGGTGAGGCCCGCAAGCTGAAGCGCAAGCTGGCCCGCGTGGCGGAAGGCAAGGCTTTCCTGCTGCAGGGCGGCGATTGCGCCGAAAGCTTCGCCGAGCACTCGGCTGACAACATCCGCGATTTTTTCCGCGTGTTCCTGCAAATGTCGGTTGTACTGACCTTCGCCGGCGGCCAACCGGTCGTGAAGGTGGGCCGCATCGCGGGCCAGTTTGCCAAGCCCCGTTCCTCGCCCACTGAAACCATTGATGGCGTCGAACTTCCCATTTATCGCGGTGACATCGTGAATGGCGCGGAAGCCACGCTCGAGGCCCGCAGGCCGGATCCGCGCCGCCAGGTCATGGCTTACCGCCAGTCGGCCGCCACGCTGAACCTGCTGCGCGCTTTCGCCCAGGGCGGCTATGCCAATCTTGAGCACGTCCACAAGTGGACACTCGACTTCCTCAAGGATTCGCCCTCCTACGA
>JBEIDW010000225.1:0-2840 GCA_040383265.1 Hyphomicrobiales bacterium | reverse complement strand
GAGGATAGGTGTCCCGGTTGCCTGTGCCGGGTGCGGCGTAGCCCACAAAAATCTTCCAGGCATCAATCAGTCCGGTGCCTGTGGTGATGGAGCTACGTGGCGTGAATCCGGTGCCTCCGTTCTGATAAACCATCACGTCAGCTTCAGATTGCTTCTTCACCCGCCCCTTGAACTTGGTCTCAAGCCCGAACGGCTTTCGCGAACTGACGAGCCGTTCAAAGCGTTGCGTTTCAGGCAGCGCCAAGATTTTGTTTTGCCCAGTTTCACGGGCCATGACCTTACGGAGGATCGATACGCCTTCGTTAAAGCGGATGAAGATGTCGGCGCCATTCTCCAGAAGCGGCCTTGTGACTTCAGAAACAGGCCAGTCCTTGAAATGAGTTGCAACGCGGCAAGGTCCGCGATTTTCCTTGTCCCAAAGGAAATAACAGACCCCACCTTTCAAACCGACGCCGGGAAACACGTCGGCGGCGCTGAGGTAATCGTGGATCGAACGCATCCTATCGTCCGACAACATCGACTCGCGGAAATCATCAAGACCTTTGCCGCCTGCGAACCAGCGTGAAGGGATGACCATTGTTAGATATCTGGGCTCGAGCTTTTTCGCCTGTTCCACAAAGAGCTGGTAGATTGGCGCTGCGCTCGTGCCGTGCCCGCCGTCGTCAAGTTGATAGGGCGGGTTTCCAATGATCACGTCGAAATGCATGTCGCCTCCAAACAGCTCGGCGATCCGAGTCTTGATATCGTCGGTGTGGATGAACGCATAGGCGTGGGTTTCAAGGCCCGCGCCGCGGTCTAGGGTTGCTTGGCTCGCGCCGCAGAATTCACATTTCCCAGCCATCCATTTGTGTTCGGTGCGTTCGAACCAGATGTTTCCGCTGTCACTGCTGAAGCTGCGGGCAACGGAGTGCCTGCCATTTGCGTGCTTCGAGCAATAGAGGCTACGCCGTGCCAGAAGGCTGGTGAGTCTGGTGATGCCGATGCCAAACACCTGCTGGGTGAGGATATGATCAACCCGGGTCTGCAGATCGGGGATCTCACTTGCTAGCCCTGCCGTCAGGCGGCTTGTAACCTCCCGAAGGAACACACCGGACTTCGTGAAAGGATCGAGGAACTTTACTGTCTTATCGGCCCAGATATTTGCGCCGCCATGTCCTGCGGCCCATGCATCGGCCAAAGTGTCCAACATGCGGTTGGCGAACTCTGGTGGGGTGAACACCTCGTCATTCGACAAGTTCGCGATGCAGGTCAGTACATCGGGATTGCGGCCGCGCAAGGTAAAGCTCACTTGTGCGTTCATGCGGCCTCCTTCGGGATGCCGTCATGGCCGGTGGCCAAATCGCTCACCGTCATCGTTGGCCAGGTCTTGATCGGTGTGAAGATCTCATGTTTGCCCAGATGAGCAAAGAGCGATCCCTCGGCGCTGAAAGCCGATGATCCCGTCAAGACATCAAGGCGGAAGTCGCGACGCTGGAACTTGCCTTTGCCGAGGTAACCCCATTCAGCGAAGAGTATCGGCTTGCCGTCTTGAGCCCGCATTGTCAGCGCATCGCCATGCACAAGATTCTGCGATAGCACGAAGAACGCCGCGCGATACAAGTCGTCGCTCTCGTCGATGTTCAGATACTCGGCCAGAACATTGAGCATGTTCGCTCGGCATTCCGCGATATTGTCGGGCAGTAGTTCGATGCCGTATGTGCACATCAGCCCGAGCAGGGCGTAATGCCGCTTTTCGAATTCGGACTTACCGAATTTGATTTCGACAGCGGCGAGCTTCCGTTGAATAACCCGGACCAAGAAGTTGCCACTGCCGCAGGCGGGCTCCAGAAAGCGCGCGTCAATGCGGTCAGCCTCGCCTTTGACGAGGTCCAGCATTGCGTCCACGAGCCAGGGAGGAGTGAAGACCTCGCCATGGTCGGCAACGCGCTTCTTCGATTTGATCAGATCATCAGCGGGCTTCGGGCGCAGATCAGGCCCGGCCTCCGGTTCAGGCGTCGCGTTCAAGGATGATGCCTTCTTCATGCGTCATTACTCCGCGCTGCTCGGCATCGTCGGCCCTGTGGTCCTGCTCGCTGGCCTCTCAATCTGCATTCAGGTTTTCTTCTCACTCTTGTCCGGCTGGCGCTCGGGCACCTTCTCGCCTGAAAGACGCTCGAACTCCTCTACTGCGACAACGACGACGACAGGGCGGCCGTGCTTCTCGATCACCACGGGTTCAGCCCGCGCCGTATCGATAAGCTTGCCGAAGTTGTATTTCGCTTCGCGCGCGGAGACGGATTTCACCGGCAGGCCTCTTTTCAGATGCCCTATTTGTGGCCATTATGGCCGCAAACGTCAACCGCCACGAGGACGAACTCTGTGGGCAACGGTTATGTCAGCGATCGTTAAACCGGTCGTCTGGAGTTGATTGCGCACCTCGTCGTGGATGGGTGCCTTCTTCTCTGGATCGGTAATGGTCATGAGAATCGTGAACGGAACACCGTCCGTCGGAAACTTGGCGCCGGCTCGCGTTAGTGACTCCAGGCAAAGCTGCCAGTTTGAAGTGTTGCCACGTCCCTGCTTCATAGCAGCAAAGTAGCGCTTGATCGGGGACCACTTGAGCCCCGCCATCAAAAGGTATTTCTCGGTCTTATGCATACCCTGCGGGACCTCTGCGCCATCATGTTTCAGTTGGCTGTCCCATCCGGCTTCGCCTGTCTTTGGGCTCAAAGTCTGGTGTTGTCACATTAACTCGACCTGAAACCGGTTCGGGTTACGGGGCGGCATGATTGCCAAGTCCGTCAGCTACAAGCGCCACCGCTTCCCGCCCGAGATCATCGCCCGTGCGGTATGGCTGTATT
>JBEIDW010000224.1:0-2851 GCA_040383265.1 Hyphomicrobiales bacterium | reverse complement strand
CGGCGGCGGCGGCCTCATCTCGCTTGCCCAGACCATTGTCGCCGATATCGTGGCGCCAAAGGAACGCGGGCGTTATCAGATTTACTTTGCAAGCATCTTTCTGCTGGCAAGCCTGCTCGGGCCAGCACTCGGAGGGTTCTTCACACAGCACCTGCACTGGACGCTAATCTTCTGGATCAACGTGCCACTGGGCATTTTAGCTTACGCCATCAGCAGTTCAGCGCTGCGGCGCCTGCCGCGGCATGAGCGGCCGCATCAACTTGATGTATTGGGCGCGGTGCTGCTTGTATGCGCAACCGTCACGCTCATGCTGGCATTGAATGACGGCGGCACGGTTCATCCCTGGGCCTCGCCCCAGATCATCGGACTGCTTGGCGCATCACTGGTGATCTGGCTGCTGTTCATCTGGCGCATCAGCAAGGCGCATGAACCGCTGATACCGCTGTCCATCCTCGGCAATGACGTCGTTTCGCGCGCCACGGTGGCGGCAGCGTGTGGCATGGGGGCTTACATCGGTCTCTCGATCTACATTCCGGTCTACTTCCAGTCAGTGCGTGGATTGAGCGCCTCTGACTCTGGGCTCGGTCTCATTCCGCTCATGGTGGGAACGGTGATTGGCGCGACCATCGCCGGCCAGCTCATGGGCCGCATCCGGCACTACAAGCGCATCCCTGCCATCGGATTGTTCATATCCATGCTTGGCGCAGGCGTGCTCACCGTCTCGGCTGACAGCCTGCCTCTTGCACTGTTCGAAATTGTTCTCGCCGTCATCAGCATCGGGCTTGGCACGGTGTTGCCCACCACCACGGTGGCGATCCAGAACGCCGTTGAGCTTCACCAGCTTGGCACCGCCACAGGCACGATGAATTTCTTCCGCCAGCTTGGCAGCGCCATCACTGTTGCAATCTTCGGCGCGCTGCTGAATGCCTCAGGCATCAGCGCGGCAGATATTGATGCCAGTGCCACACTGCCTGCCGGCAGTTTCACCTCCATCTTTGCGGCAACGTCCATCGGCTTCGCTGTGGCATTTCTCTTCATCCTGTGGATGAAGGAACGGCCACTGCGCGCCAGCGCCCGCCATGCCGCGGAGGCCGTCACGGCGGATTGAGCCACTGCTAGCCTGGTGAATACTGGCGCGTTGTCTCGGGGTCCTCATCTGAGGCCGGCAACGCCAGAAGCTCATCCCACGCCGCCGCGCTGATCGGCCAATTTGCCCAATCGAGCGTTTCCTGAATGCGCTCGGGGCGGCTCACGCCACAGATCGTGGATGCGATCCGCGGATCGCGCATCGAGAACTGCAGCGCTGCCGCGCCCATCGGAATTCCATAGCGCGCGCAAACCTCGTCGACGCGGCGAACGGGCCGCAGCATGTCTTCCGTGGCAGCCTGATACACATAACGCTGATGGCTGCTCGCGCCCTTGGCCAGCGCGCCGCTGGCATAGGGAGCGGCATTCAAAATGGAAACACCACGATCAACCGCGAGCTGCAGCATGGGTTCCGCATTGCGGTTGACCAGCGTGAAGCGATTATGCGTGATCAGCACATCGAGATCCCAATCCCGCAAGATGGGCATCATGATGTCAACGCGGCCCGCCGCCAGCCCCACGGCACCGGCAAGCCCCTCTTGTTTCATGCGCATCAGTTCATCCAGCGCGCCGCCGCGCCGCGTCACGTCCGAGAGATCCGATGCATATTCAGGGTCATGCAGATGCAGCACGTCAACACGGTCAACACCGAGGGCGGAAAGGCTTTCTTCCAGCGAACGGCGGGCCTGCGCGGCGTCAAACCGCAAGGTATCCATGTCCCGGTCGAGCTTGGTGGACAGGATGCGTCCTGCTGGCCAGCCTCCGCGCTCACGCACCACCTTGCCGATCAGGGCCTCGCTCCTGCCCAAGCCGTAATTGCGGGAGGTGTCGATAAATCCGTCCGGCCGGTCCAGAATGGCGCGGATCGTCGCCAACGCCCGGTCCTCCCCGACGCTGTAGCCATAGGTTTCCGGCATGTCGGCCAGTGCGGTTGCCCCAAATCCGATCCGCGCCACCGCGACGCCTGACTGACCGAGCCGCATTAGATTTGCCATGATGTTCCCCTGATCTGCGCCAAGCCTTCAGGAAAGCACACTGACCGGGATGCGGAAAGCTGCTTTACACTCGCCGCCCGGACAAGTCTTGCCTGAGTAAAGACCCTCAGCCGCACCGGCTATCAGTGACAGAAACAGGCTGCGCTCTGGATGAGGAGAAATGGTGGGTGGTACAGGGATCGAACCTGTGACCCCTACCATGTCAATGCACGAATCCTTGTTTTGAGCCATATCATGTTGTTTTTATTGTCTTTTCTACAGGATAATTCCGCAACGGGAGTTTGCACAATTCTTGCACAATTTTTAGTGGCTGAACGGGCTAAAATGGCGCGAAAAGCGGCGATTTCGCTTGTCCTCCACCCTGCCCTCATTACCTCCCTCCTGTGAACGGAGGATATACTGAATGACCTACTCCAAGCCCAAGAGGGTCGCCATCTACGCCCGCGTTTCTACCTCAAGCCAGACCGTTGAGAACCAGTTTCAGGAGCTGCGTGAAGTGGCTCAGCGCAATGGCTGGACCATCGTGGCTGAACTGTCTGATAGCGGCATATCAGGGGCTAAGGGCAGAGACCAGCGCCCAGCATTTGACCAGTTGCTGAAGAGAGCTACCAGACGAGAGTTTGACCTCATCATGGTCTGGGCGATTGATAGGCTTGGTCGTTCCATCCAGCACCTCGTCGGCTTTATGAACGACATTCTGGCGATGGATGTGGATTTGTATGTCCATCAGCAAGCGATTGATACCACCACGCCTTCAGGGCGTATGATAT
>JBEIDW010000223.1:0-2912 GCA_040383265.1 Hyphomicrobiales bacterium | reverse complement strand
GCGGCAGCAAACCTTTGTGACAAAACGGGGAACGCAAACAGATGACGAAAGTGACTTCGAAGACACGTGCCGACAAGGATGTGCTGGACGCGGCAACAACCAGAACACGCCTTGAACGTAAGCGCCGTCTACGCCCCATGGAGTTTCCGGTTGCGGGCTGAAGGATTTTCGGAGTGATGTCGATGTGGGGGCTGATTTGAGTGCTCACAATGAGGTCACTGGGGAATCCCGGATGAGCTCATTGTGAGGGATTTGAGTCCGCGGCGGCGTAGGCCCACGGCATCAAGGCGTCGATGTCCTTGTTGAGGTGCCCCTGGGCAAGTCTGGTGAAGAGGTACAGAAGGTAGGAGTAGGGATCGACGCCGTTCATCTTCGCCGAGCCGATGAGCGAAGCCATGCGGGCCCAGGAACGTCCACCCTCGTCATGGCCAGCGAAGAGCGCGTTGCGGCGATTCATGGCCGGGCTCCTGATGGCGTTCTCGACCAGGTTCGAGTCCATGTCGACATGCCCGTCCTCGAGGAACAGCCGGAAGCCGGTCTGACGCTTCAGCATGTAGGCAAGCGCCAATCCCAGCTTCGACTTGCGCGACACACGCGCGGCCTGGGCCGAGAGCCAGTTGAAGAAGGCATTGACCAGCGGGCAGGACATATCCTGGCGGACGGCGCGGCGTTGATCCGGGGCCTTGCCGCGAATGCCGTCCTCAATCTTGTAGAGCGCGGCGATGCGCAGGAGCGCCTCGTCGACGATGGGCGAGCCCGCCTTGGGCTTGGCCTCGATCAGCTTTCTCCTCCCATGTGCCCAACAGTAGGCGAGCTTCAGCGGCTTGCCGCCCGGACGGCTGGGCTTGGAGAGATGCGTGTAGGCGCCATAGGCATCGACCTGGATGGTTCCATCGAAACCGGCGAGGATGTCGCTGGCGTATTGGCCGCCGCGGCCGGGATGGTAGTGGAACACCACGCCTGGTGGTGCGGGACCGCCCCAGCCCCGGTCATCGCGCAGGACGGCCCACAGGTAACCGGTCTTCGTCGTGCCCCGGCCGGGATCGAGCACCGGGGCGGTCGTCTCGTCGACATAGAGCCTGGAGCTTCCGCTCTTCAGCAAAACCGCCATGCGCTCCACCACCGGCGCGATCAGGGCGCCCGTCCGGCCCATCCAGTCAGCCAGCACCGAGCGGTCGATCGGCACCCCGTGACGGGCCATGACAAGGGCCTGGCGGTTCAGCGGCATGTGCTCGGAATGCTTGGCCACCGCGATATGCGCCAGCAGCGCCTCGGTCGGCCAGCTGCCCTCCAGCAGATAGGCCGGGGCCGCGGCCTGAAGCACCCCTGTGCGCCCCTTGGGGCAGGCGTAGCGGGGGCGGATGGTCACGATGACCTGATAGCGGGCGGGGATGATGTCGAGGCGCTCCGCGCGGTCCTCGCCGATCCTGACCATGTCGCCGCACCCGCAGGGGCAGGCAATGCTCTCAGGCTCAATGACCTGCTCGACGCGCGGAAGAGTGTCGGGAAGCTTCCGCTCCTTGCGGGGCTTTCGCGGCGTCCTGTCCGGTTCCGCCTGGGTGGCTTCGATTTGCCTCTCGACCGCCGCGATCTGTTCCTGGGTCTCGGCAATGGCGGTCTCTATGTCCTCGAGCGCGAGCTGCAGCTGGTCCGGGTCGAGCTTCTCGGATTTCGGTCCGAACTTCGCCCGGCGGTACTGCTCGACCTGACCTTCCAGCTTTTCGATGAGCTCCTTGAGCGTGGCGATCAGGCCTTCCTTCTCCGACACAACTGCTTCCTGGTGGAGGCGTGCCGCGCGCTCGACGGAGGCCTCCATCCGCGACGCCTCGAGTGCTGCCTGCTGGGCCTCGAAGGCCTTCAGCACCTCCGGTGGAAGGTTAGGAAAGCGGCTGATGTCGAAGGACGAAGACATGCCAATTCATACGCAACACGGAGGCGGGAGACCAAGTCCCAAGGCAAGAATACGCGCTCTGAGTCATCCTGCCGCAGCAGGAGGCTGAACCTGCCGCGCCACCACGCGGCGCCAGTCGAGGCCCTCGAACAAGGCCTCGGCCTGGGCCCGGGAAAGCGTCATCACGCCATCCTGAATCGCGGGCCATGCGAAGCCACTGACCTCAAGAACTTTGTAAACCAGCACAAGGCCTGTTCCATCCCACGCCAGGGCTTTCAGCCGGTCGCCGCGTTTCGACCTGAAGATCACTGTGACACCCGAATAGGGTTCGAGCTTCAGCACGTTCTGCACGATCAGCGCCAAAGCCTGATGGCCGCAGCGAAAGTCGACAGGCCGGGTAGCGATCAGTATCGGCAACCGCTGACCGGCGACAATCACGATGCACTCCGCAGCGCCCGCACCAGTGCCATGAACCGATCATCCGGAATATCGCCCGGCACCCGCATCATCACGCCACCGCCGAATTCGATTGTGATGCTCCCTTCAGCGGGCCTCTTGTCTTCCTCCTCAGGGGCCACCATCACCGGCACGAAGGCAGCTCCCCCATCCTCGACGACACCCGCCATCATCTCCGCTGGCAAGGCCAGCAGGCCCTGCCGTGCCTGCCGGCGCCAGTCCGAAAGCTGGTGTGAAGCCAGGCCATGACGGCGCGCAACATCCGCCACCCGCACACCCGGCTGAAAGCTCTCCGCAACAATACGGGCCTTCACGTCATCCGGCCAGCGCCGGTAGCCCCGTGTACGACGGACGATGTCTATCTGCCCGTCGAAACCATCCGCAACATCCGTCATCGCCGTCTCCTTCTGATGAATCAGAACGAGACTCTCTCCTCAGCAGTAACGGCGAAAGAGGGATATCCTATGGGGTGTAGACGGCGCTTACAGTTCAGCCACAGGCACTCCAGCCTTCCGCTCTGCCTTGAGCAGCTTCTTGAGAGCAATAGTTTCCTTCTTGGATCGGC
>JBEIDW010000222.1:0-2937 GCA_040383265.1 Hyphomicrobiales bacterium | reverse complement strand
GCTAATGTCAAAACTGCAACCAGGAAGAGGCTATTCCGCAGCCTTCAACGCCATCGGGTTGTTGGGATGTGTCGTCCAGTTCGCATATCCGGGATCGATCTTGCGGCCCGTCCGGGGGTCCGTGCCCTCGGTCTGGCGCACCATGGTGATGCAATTATCGACCGGGCACACTTCCACGCAAAGATTGCAGGCGACGCACTCGGCATCATTCACCTCGAAGTGACGCTTGCCGTCCTTCTCGTTGAAGATGGCCTGATGCGACGTATCCTCGCAAGCGGCATAGCAACGGCCACACTTGATGCAAAGATCCTGGTCGATCTTCGCCTTGGTGACATAATTGAGGTTGAGGTACTGCCAGTCCGTCACATTCGGCACGGCGCGGCCGCGGAAGTCTTCGATCGTGGCAAAGCCCTTCTCGTCCATCCAGGCGGCAAGACCGGTCTTCATTTCCTCGACGATGCGGAAGCCATAGGTCATGGCAGCCGTGCACACCTGGGCCGTGCCCGCCGACATGGCGATGAACTCGGCCGCATCCCGCCAGGTGGTGATCCCGCCGATGGCGGAAATCGGAAGTCCGCGCGTTTCGGCATCACGCGCGATTTCAGCCACCATGTTGAGCGCGATGGGCTTCACCGCCGGGCCGCAATAGCCGCCATGGCTGCCCTTGCCGTCAATGGTCGGTTGCGGCGCGAAGTTATCGAGATCAACGGAAACAATCGATGAGATGGTGTTGATGAGGGACACGGCATCCGCGCCACCCCGCTTGGCGGCCCGCGCCGGATAGCGCACATCCGTGATGTTGGGGGTGAGTTTCACGATCACCGGCATGCGCGAATACTGCTTGCACCAGCGGGTGACCATCTCGATGTATTCCGGCACCTGGCCCACAGCGGCGCCCATGCCGCGCTCGCTCATGCCATGCGGGCAGCCGAAGTTGAGTTCAATGCCGTCGCAGCCCGTCTCCTCAACCTTCGGCAGGATGGCCTTCCAAGACTCTTCCGTACACGGAACCATGATCGACACGATCATGGCGCGGTCCGGCCATTCGCGTTTCACCTTCTTGATTTCCTGAAGGTTCACCTCCAGCGGGCGGTCGGTGATGAGTTCGATGTTGTTGAGGCCGAGAAGCCTGCGGTCGGCACCGTGAATGGCGCCATAGCGCGGGCCCGACACATTGACGATGGGCGGCCCATCCTCACCCAGTGTTTTCCACACAACGCCACCCCAGCCTGCCTTGAAGGCGCGCACGACATTGTATTCCTTGTCGGTGGGCGGAGCCGAGGCGAGCCAGAAGGGATTGGGGGACTTGATGCCGATGAAATTGGAGCGAAGGTCGGCCATGTCTGCCTCCTTTAAGCGCTGAGGAACTGGTTGATGGATTCGGCGGCGCGGCGGCCGTCATCGACGGAAGCGACGGTCAGATCCTGTCCGCCAGCCACGCAGTCACCGCCGGCCCAGATGCCGCGCACACTGGTGCGGCGCTCCGCGTCGACCTTGATACGCCCCGCCTCGAGGGCGAGTTGGCCACCCAGTACATCGACATAAGTCTGGCCAATGGCCTTGAAGATCATGTCCGCCGGGATGGTGAAGGTCTCACCCGTGCCGGAGAGCTTGCCATTGGCGTCCTGCGTGTATTCGCAGAGAAGGCCCACGGCCTTGCCGTTTTCCACGATCACCTGCTTCGGCATCACCCAGTGCTTGATCTTGACGCCCTTTGTCTGGGCAAGATGCTGCTCATAGGCGCTGGCCTTCATTTGGTCAGCGCCGCGCCGGTAGAGGATCGTCACGTCTTCCGCGCCCAGCAGCTTTGACTGGGCGGCGACATCGATCGCCGTCATGCCGCCGCCGATCACCACCACAGAGCGGCCAACGGGAAGCGTTGCGACATCCTTGGCCTGACGAAGCTCGGCGATGTAGTCGACCGCGTCTTCGATGCCAGACGCGTCTTCGCCCGCTGCACCGAGCGCATTCACGCCCTGTAACCCGACACCGAGGAAGACTGCGTCGTAATCCTTCTGCAGGTCGGCAAGCGTCAGCCCGTCCCCAAGCTTCCTGCCGTGATGGACGGTAATGCCGCCAATGCCGAGGATGAAATCCACTTCCTTCTGCGCGAAGTCATTGGTGCTCTTGTAGCTGGCAATGCCATATTCATTGAGGCCGCCAGACTTCGCGCGCGCCTCGAACACCGTCACCTCATGGCCATGCATGGCAAGCCGATGAGCGCAGGAAAGGCCCGCAGGGCCAGCCCCGACCACGGCCACGGTCTTGCCGGTCGGAGGTTTGCGTTGATAGGGCTGCGTGCCATCAGCCATCCAGCGGTCTGTCGCATAACGCTGCAGCAGGCCGATCTTGACCGGCTTTCCTTCCGCTTCCTGGCGAACGCAGACTTCCTCGCACAGGGTTTCCGTGGGGCAGACGCGGGCACACATGCCGCCAAAGATGTTCTGGTCGAAGATGGTTTTTGCCGCGGATTTGGGATGCCCGGCCTGAATCTGGCGGATGAACATCGGTATGTCGATGGAGGTGGGGCAGGCCTGCATGCAGGGCGCATCATGGCAGAAATAGCAGCGGTCGGATTCGACCAGTGCCTCATGGTCATCGAGCGGCGGATGAATGTCGCCAAAGTTGACCGCATAGTCCAAAACAGGCAGGCGCTGAGCCCTGATGTCGGGCGTCTTTTCCGCCATGGTCGCTCCCTCCAGAGGCTGACGTGTTGTCGTTGGGGAGAGGATGACAGGATTTGTTCAAATGGTCAAATTTTTCAGGGATGACGATTGAAACGCAAAAAAACCGCCAATGGTTTTGGCCATTGGCGGTCTTTTTCAATTTATCATGGATGAAGGGGATTTTTCTGTTCTTTGCAGGCCTGGCAGCGACCTACTCTTCCGCGTCTTGAGACGAAGTACCATTGGCGCTGGGGCGATTTACGGCCGAGTT
>JBEIDW010000221.1:0-3002 GCA_040383265.1 Hyphomicrobiales bacterium | reverse complement strand
GGCATGCTGCGCGCGCCGGAGGTGGTGGTGGCGAGTTGGCTCGCCGCCCAGCCCGAATGTGCAGGCGTGCAAGAGGACGAGGTAAGGGAGGCAATGGCAGCACTTGATCCGCTCTGGGCCGAACTCTTTCCCGCCGAGCAGGCACGCATTATTCAGTTGCTGATCGAGCGCGTAGATATCGGCACCAACGGACTGAAGCTGCGATTCAGGGACAAGGGACTGGCGCAGATGGTTGCGGAGGTCGGCATCATGAATGGCAAGGGCCAGAAGGCAGCATGACCGACCAGACCGTTACCGTCACCGTACCTTTTGCCATCCGCAAGCGCGGCGGGCGGACGCTCGTTATCACGCCGGACGGCGTGACATCGGCACCGGCTCCGCGGACACGGGTCGATAGCGCCCTTCTAAAGGCCCTCGCTCGCGGCTTCCGTTGGCGGAAACTGCTGGAGAAGGGCCACTTCGCAACCATCGAGGAAATTGCAGAGGCTGAGAACATCAACTCGTCCTATATCAGCCGGGTTCTGCGCATGACATTGCTGGCGCCGGAGATCGTGGAAGCGATACTGGCTGGAACTCAACCCGCTGGATTGACTAGGGCACAAGTCCTGAAGCCGTTTCCGGCTGAATGGAAGTGCCAATCTTTCGCTTCACTTCGCCATCGTCACCAACCTGAGCTGGCAGGCGGTTAAGTTTGTCGCTTTCTGAAGCATGCGCGGCACCTGCGAGCCGTGGATCTAGGAAGGCAAGGGCGCGACCAAGTGAAACCGCCTGTCGTGCCGCAGGTTGCCGACGCCATTTACCAAGGTCCGGTCTTGCTAGAGTTACCAATTCGCACAAAACTCGATCGAAATCAGGCGGTCATCTGGCGGATGTCGACTTGATACAGTGGTCATCCGGCTGAGAGTAGTTACCATCGCCAAGAAGCATCGCTCACCATCGTCCCATTGGCGAGCCAGATTCGATTTGCGGTAGGCACACCACTTATTCACCCGGTTCAGATTTCCAGGGCCACCTCTCTCGTGCAATAGATACGCCGTCAGCCTGAACTATCTAACCGAATCAGCAGATAATCACCCTGACGATATTGCATGTGCTTGAGGTCCTTCACGGTCTTCTTGAGCAGGCGGAGAGAGAGGTTTGCCTCGTCTTCCGCCGGCACGGCCTCCGGAAGGCTGCTCAGAAGCTCCTCGGCGTTACGCCCCATTGGCCCAGTCACCATTTCGACTTCTGCCTCGCCGTTGACGTAAACCAGCTTGACCAGGAGTTTTCCGGCCTGGCTGGGGTCACGACCTTCGCGTTCCTCGCAGAGGAAGAGCAAGGATTCTTCGATCGCCAGCAACAAACGGTTCTCCGCCAGGCTGTCCCATCCAATCCGTGATGCAAAATTCTTGACTGTTTCGCGCAGACTTACAAGGGATCGCGGATCGAGCGGCACCGAGACCTGATCTACTCGGCCCTTTCGTCGGTTGATCATGAGCATCATGACGATTGCGGTGAGGCCCCCGATGGTCGTGCCGTTCGAGAAGACGGTCTGCAGCCAGGTCGGCAGCAACGGGTTCATCAGCCCGCCCGACTGCGCGCCGAGACCGATCCAGAAGCTCAGGCAGACGGCGAGCCCCAGCTCGAAACCCATGCCCTCTTCAGTCACAAGCCTGATGCCATGCCCGAAGATGAGCACGACGAGGATCAGTATGTAGGCACCTGCCACCTGACTCGGAATGGCCGCCACGGCTGCCGCGACCTTGGGGGAAAAGGCGAGCAGGAGCAGGAATAGGCCGCCCCATGCACCAACCCGTCGGGAGGCGACGCCAGTGATTTCGCCCACCGCCACGGAGGTTGAGAACACCGTGTTCGGCACCGTACCCAGAATGCCCGCGATCATGCTGCCGAGGCCATCCGCATTGACGGCACCCTGCACCGCGCGGAAATCGATCGGCCGCTGCTTGCGGTGCGCGATGCGCTGCACCGAGATGCCGTCTGCATAGGTTTCCATGCAACCCACAAGGCTGATCAACACGAAGGCAGGCAGCAGGCTCCAGAACTGGATGTCCCAGTTGACAGAGATGCCGGGCCAGGAACTCCCCGGCATGCCAACCCACGGCGCTGCCATGACACGCGAAACGTCGAGGTGGCCGATGGCCCCGGCCACCGCGCTTCCCACCAAAACGCCGATCAAGGCTGCCCACAGCCTGAGCATGCCCTTGGCGAAGATCAGGATCAGCGTGATGCTTACAAGCGTCACCAGAAAGATCAGTCCGTCACCGCCCGTCAATTCTGCGCCGCCCGCCGGTTTCATAAGCATCTTCCAGATCACGGGGCCCACGCTGAGCGCCATGAGCATCAGCACCGTGCCACCAACCGCCGGCGTCAGCACGCGGCGCAGAAGTGGCAGCCAGCGTGTGAACGCGAAGGTGCTGAGGGCGCCCAGCGCACCGAGAATACCGAGCGCTGCCGGTCCGCCCTGTTGCACGGCCGTGACGGCGACCCCGATGAAGGCCACGTTGGATCCCACAAACAGCGTGTATCCCGAACCGATCGGACCCTTGCGGATCAATTGCAACCAGGTCGACAGGCCCGCCGCCACGAGTGCCGCGAAAACAAGCCAGGACGTGTCCTGCTCGTTCAGCCCGGCGGTGCGTGCGATCACCAACGGCGTGATCATGATTCCCGCAAGGATCAGCACCACAGTCTGTGCCGCCATGGCGGCCGCGAGCGGATGCGGTGCCTTCTCGTCCGGTTCATAGCGGACAGAGTTATTGCCAGCTTCTGTATCTGCCATTTGGTGCCCCTAGCCTAAACCTTAGCCAGAGCAGACCTTAGCGGCGATGACTTGAAATACAATCTCTTGAAGGGGGATGTTCCGGTCGATATAGAAATTCGGAGTAAGATTGGCGTTGCTCTCCTCCTTCCGTAGGCTCGGGGTGTTCAATCCTAAAGAGCAACACAATAAAGAAAGCTACCGCATCCATCGATGCCCTTGCCGGCGTTTCCAGCATATCCGC
>JBEIDW010000220.1:0-3008 GCA_040383265.1 Hyphomicrobiales bacterium | reverse complement strand
GACCAGCGTCATCGCGTCCATTCTTGGTGCCGCATGGGTTCGCCTGTCGGGCTTGGCGGCGCTGAGCGCAGCAGTGGTGGCGGCCCTTGGCGTTGCATGGCTCCGGGGGAGGGCGGCAGGCCAGGCCGCCTGGCAGGAAAAACGCCGGGCTGCCCGCGACAGGGCCATCCGGCAATCAGGGGAGATCCGTCATGACGTTCAAAACAGCAGCGAGTCTGCTCTTGATCGCCGCCTCGACCGCTGGATGCGCGACTGATCTGCGGTTGAAGAGCGATTGCGACTGGGCGCAGCCCATCTGGCCGTCGCGGCAGGATGTGTTGACACGGCAGACCAAGGAGCAAATCGCGTCGCATAATGAGGCAGGCGCCAAACTCTGCGGGTGGCGGCGATGAGCGTCTCTGTCTCGGATGGCCCGGCCATTGTCGCAGGCTACGAATACAGGCTCCAGATCGAAGCCGATGGCCCGATCTTCCCGCTGGGCAGCGCCCTTCTGGCACAGGTTCGCGCCAAGGTCAGCGACAGCTCTGTCATTGCGACGCTGTCCACCAGTGATGGTGGTCTCATGCGCATCTCGGACACAGTCGTCCAAATCACCATTCCACCGTCGGCCACGGCAAGTCTCACTTCGGCTAGCGTGTTCATGGACATGGTGCGCACAGACCTCAACCCGGACCGGCATCTGAACTTCACCCTGGAAATTCCCGTGATCAGGCCGGTGACGCGCGGGCTCTGATGGCGGAGAAGATCGAGGTCGCAACACATTTGAGCCCGATCCTCATCAGGGTCTCGGCCAGTGAGCCCGTGAAAGCCCGCGCACTTTCAACGCCAATTGCAATCAAGGTCCTGGGCCTGCCAGGCCCACAGGGGCCAACCGGTGCCCAGGGCCCAGCCGGCCCGCAGGGGCTGCCCGGCAATCTCGATACCGGCATCGTCCTCGACGGCGGCAATTTCTGAAGCCGAACCAGCAAAGGAACATCATCCATGGCAAACGTCATCCGCATCAAGCGCCGCGTGACCGGGCTTGCGGGAGCGCCGGCGGCTCTCAAATCTGCCGAACTTGCCCACAACGAGGTCGATGATACCGTCTATATCGGCAAGGGCGACGACGGCTCCGGCAACGCCACATCAGTCATCGCTCTGGCAGGGCGTGGAGCCTTCGTCGATCTGGGCAACGCCCAGACAGTGGCAGGCGCCAAGACCTTCTCCACCGTTCCCAAGGCTTCTCAGGATGCCTCCGGCGGGACCGACCTGGTCCGCAAGAGCCAGCTGGATACGCTGCTCGGCGCAAAGGCACCTCTCGCCTCACCAGCCCTCACCGGCACGCCTACCGCACCCACGCCAGCACCCGCCTCCAATACCACCCAGATTGCGACCACCGCCTTCGTGCAGGCGGCCCTCGGCGGGCTTGGCACAGGCGACATGTTGAAGTCAGTCTATGACACGACGAACAATGGCAAGGTCGATGTCGCCGAATTGGCTGAAGAGGTGCCGTGGACCGGAGTGAGCGGAAAGCCGTCGGGCTTCACGCCGGCGGCGCATGCCCACGTGACGTCCGAGATCACGGGGCTGGATACGGCCCTCGCCGCAAAGGCTCCACTGGTCTCCCCGGCATTCACAGGGGCACCGACCGCACCCACAGCAGCATCGGGAACCAGTTCAACGCAACTTGCCACCACGGCTTTCGTTGCCGCTGCGGTAGCCGCTGTGGTCAATGGCTCGCCAGGAGCACTCGACACGCTCAATGAACTGGCCGCTGCCCTTGGAAACGATGCGGACTTCGCCGCGACGGTCACGAACGCCCTTGCCGGCAAGCTTGCCAAGGCGTCAAACCTTTCAGACCTCAGCGATGCCGCCGCAGCGCGTACAAACCTCGGCATGGGGACAATGAGCGTTCAGAACGCAAGTACTGTCGCGATCACAGGTGGCAGCGTTGATGGAATAACCCTCGATGGCGGTACGTTTTGATGATCTGTGGAGACACAACTCTGCCAGCGGGGCACGCGTCCTGCAGCCTGAAGCGTGCCCCGGATATCGCAAGACCAGAGTGACGGTCTTGCACGGCCGGCGATGCATCAAACCGGCCTGATGGGCTCCGGACGGGTTCGCCGCCATTCCCATAACCATGATCGATCCACCCCGCTGTGTGGCGTCTCCCATGGTCCCCGCGCTTCTTGGGTCCGGGTACCCGTCGGTGATTATTACCACAACTGCGCGGAAAGTGCCTTCTGGAATCGGGCAAGTTATTTTAGGCCTGATTGCTAAGCATTGTCCCCCTTGCCGACATTCCGATCCCACGGACGAGGGGAGAGACTTCTGCGCGGCCACATAGCATCTTTTGATACGGCGTTGAAACCGTGGTCTGGCATGATCCGCTCTCTGCCAGTTTTCAGGGAATGCGGTCCACCTTTATCGTAATTTCAGACAGCAGATTGATCAGCGTAAGCTCGTTCAAAAACTCTGTAAACTTTACGCTTCGGTTTGGTTCGACCGTGATCTTTCCGCCTCCGCCTTCGATAACGATGTTCTGAAGAAGGGTGATTGTCTCTCCGATCGCGGTCTCATTGGCGGGATCGAACATGGAGCGGTATTGTTCAAGAGTGGTGTACGCCTCCCGCCGCATGGTCCGGGCTGTCTTGCCTGACGACTTGGCTTCCTCAATCAGCCCTTGCTCAATGATTCCCCGGTCGACGAACTCGATCTGGAGGCTTGAGAATCCCGAAGCAAGAAAGTCGTTCAGCGCAGCCTGGTTCTGCTGAGGTGAGATGGCCTGCAGCTTGATGAAGTCGATGCCATCCAGTCCAGCGATGATGGATGCGTAGCCCAGTTCGGAGCTATTCTCGTACACCTTCACCTCCAGAGAAACGGCTGACGCAAGCGTTTTCCAGTCATACTCAAATGCGCTGTTTGCATTGGCAGTTATGGAAGGTTGTTCGGGAGAGTGGATGCCCAGCATCTCGACTTCCGCGGAAACGATAGCGGCTTCCTCGAACGACAGGCCGGAGATGGAG
>JBEIDW010000219.1:0-3100 GCA_040383265.1 Hyphomicrobiales bacterium | reverse complement strand
TTGACGGGCAGCACCGCCAGCTTCGTCTATGTCATCGGTACACTCACGCCGGATGGCTTAAGGACTTATGTGGGGTGGACCCTCGATCTCGAACGGCGCCTGGCGCAGCACAACAGCGGCGCCGGGGCCAAATCCACCCGCGGCAGACAGTGGCAGTTTCTTTACATCGAGAAATTCAACACCCGCGCAGAAGCGATGAGCCGCGAATGGCGCCTCAAGCGTGACAGGCCGTTCCGCCGGCGCCTTGCTTCGGCTGACCTGCCAGATACGGGGTGAAGGCGTGCAGGGCTCGGCCTGTCACTGTTCGAGCAAATATGTGAAGCGTTTCTTTTCCAAACCGGCGAAAGCCATTTGACGGCGATCGAATTCAGGTACACTCTCTAAAGACAGTCTGTCTTGCACAGATGTCAGCACGGGAGGGACCATGTCGACCCAAACCCACCTCGAAGCGCTCAAGGCCAAGCACAAGGCCTGTGAGGCGCAACTCGCAGAGGCCATTTCCCACGCATCGGCCAGCGATCAGGAAATTGCAGAAATCAAGCACCGCAAACTTCAGCTCAAGGACGAAATCGCCGGGCTGGAAGCGCGGATTCGGACCTCCGCCGCGGCCTGACGCGACGAACACTTCAGCCAGAGCCGCAGCCTCCTCTCACTTGAAGGGCTTGCGCTTGGGCGCTCCGGTGGCCTTTGCCTTGAAGTCCGGCTTGTGCTTCGGCTTGCCAGCGTAGGGCTTTCCCTTCTGGGATTTGTCCTTCGGGCTTGCTTTTGCAAAGTCTGGCTTGGACCAAGGTTGTTTTGCTGTCTTCTTTGGCCTGTCCATGGCAGGGGCTTCCGCATGGGGCTTGCGATCATCGGTTGAGCGAGGCTTGAACTTCGGCATTGCCTTGCGCAAGGCAGCCGGATGCTCCGGCCGCTCCTTATGCTCTGCTTGCGGCGCATGGCCTGCGGGAGAAATCGTGATGCCCTTTTCGCCGCTTCCAAGCCGCGCGACACGCTCCGCGAATGCTGCGGCCTTGTCCGATGCAATCTCGAAGCGGGTTTCACCGTCGGCGATCTTGATGGAGCCCACGTCATCGCGCGTGATGTCACCCGCCTTGCAAATGAGCGGCAATATCCAGCGCGGCTCGGCACGCTTGTTGCGGCCGACGGACAGCGTGAACCATTGAGCACCTGACATATCGCGGCGTTCCGGCCGGGGCTTCCGCGCTTCCCCATCCGGCAGGCGGGGTGTCCGCCCTTCGCCCGGAAGCGGTGTCTCGGAGATATCCTCGGGTGCGGGCCTGGCGCCAAGCTGCTGGCGCAGATAGGCGGCAGCCAGCTGCGCGGGCGACATGCGCTGCAACAGTTCGGCAACAAAGCCCGCCTCCGCCTCATCGGGCGGCGCGGACGCCATGGCAGCTTCGAGAATCTGCTCGCGGTAACGCGCTTCGATCTCGCTTGCGGCGGGCGCGCTGCGGACTGAGCCCTCGACGTTGGCATAGCCAAGCACGCGCCTGGCAGCGGGATAGCGGCGGGCCGGCACGATCAGCACGCACACGCCCTTGCGGCCCGCCCGGCCGGTGCGCCCGGAGCGATGCAGCAACGTATCCGGGTTGGATGGAATGTCAGCATGGATAACGAGGTCGAGATTGGGAAGGTCAATGCCGCGCGCCGCAACGTCGGTCGCCACGCAGACGCGTGAGCGGCCATCCCGCATCGACTGCAGGGCATGGGTGCGCTCCGACTGTGATAACTCTCCCGAGAGCGAGACGACGTTGAAGCCACGGTCTGCGAGCTGGGCCGTCAGGTGCTTCACCGCCTCGCGCGTATGGCAGAACACGATGGCGCTGCCGCTGTCAAAGTAAAGCAGCGTGTTGATGATGGCGTTTTCACGCTCATGCGGCTGCACCAAAACGAGTTGGTAGTCGATATCGGCGTGGCGCTCACGCGCACCCGTCGCGACGACCCTCACGGCATCGCGCTGGAAGGTGGCGGCAAGCTGGGCAATCGTCTTCGGCACCGTCGCAGAGAACATCAGCGTTCTCCGGTTTTCAGGTGCTGCGGCAAGGATGAATTCGAGATCTTCTCGGAAACCGAGATCGAGCATCTCGTCCGCCTCATCAAGAACGACAGCGCGGAGGTTGGACAGATCAAGCGAGCCCCTGGTGATATGGTCGCGCAGGCGGCCGGGCGTTCCCACCACGATATGGGCGCCGCGCTCTAGCTGGCGCACCTCCTTGCGCATGTCCATTCCACCAACACAGCTTGCCGTGATTGCGCCCGCATCCGCATAAAGCCAGCGCAACTCCCGCTCGACCTGAAGTGCAAGCTCACGGGTTGGCGCAATGATCAAGGCCAGAGGCAGGCCTGCAGGTTCGGTGAAGCCCGTATCACCCAGCAAGGTGGGGCCGATGGCCAGGCCGAAGGCGACTGTCTTGCCAGAACCAGTCTGTGCCGAAACCAGAAGATCCTTGCCGTCCGCCTCATCCTCGAGAACCGCGGCTTGGACCGGCGTGAGCGTCACATATCCCTGCCGCGCAAGCGCTGGCGCAAGGGCAGGATGCACCTTCGCCGCAGTGGCGAGAGGAGGAGACTCATTCGATACGGTCATGGAGCGATAAACCTTCGGGATCGGCGGGGTTTCCGCAGCGCCTCGTGGCGACGCGGATGATTTGAGGTGGTCTTTCCCACAAAAACCTGCCGCGCGATACCCTCAGGGCGAGAAATTCGCATAACTGAGGCTCAAGCAATGCGTTGGCCCGGGGGCTTTCCACGCTTGCTCCAGGCGGGCAAAAGCCACATCCTGCGGATCAGGATTTCATGACGCCCTCAACCTCCCATCCACCCCTGTCACATGCTGACATCCGCGTCATCGTCATTGGTGTTGGCGTTGCGATGTTTCTTGGCGCACTCGACCAAACGATCATCGCAGCCGCACTGCCAGCCATTGCCGCGGAACTCGGTGGTTTCAGCGCCATGTCCTGGGTAGCGAGTATCTATCTGCTGACGGCTACCGCCGTGACGCCGCTTTACGGCAAGTACAGTGACATCAAGGGTCGGCAGGCAGCGCTCACGCTTGGTATTACGGTGTTTGTTGCAGGCTCCATCGCCTGCGCCCTGG
>JBEIDW010000218.1:0-3148 GCA_040383265.1 Hyphomicrobiales bacterium | reverse complement strand
GCGGGCGCCGTGACCGACGACGTAGTGCGGCGCACCGCCGCAGCGGGGGCAGCGAAAGCCATCGGGCCAGCGCGAGCGCCTCAGCGCCTCGGCGCACTGCGCCTCGGTGCCGAACACGCTCAAGAATTCAGGGATCGACAGGCCCGTCTGGAACTGGATGCGGTGGCTGGACATCGTGAGCTCTCCTTGTTCTGGAGAGCTCAGGTTAGGGGCTCAGTGGCTCACGGAGTGAGCCTGGCTGAGGCAGGTTTCTAATCAGGTAGCTTAAAGGCCTGTTTCTGCGCGGTCGGCGATTACCTTGCTTCGAGCCCCACTTGCCCGAAATCCGTACTTCGAGGGCGAACACTTTGGTACGCTTCTCGAAGGCCGGACTTCGCACCGTCCATTCCGAGCTCAGTCCCGCGAGGGTGGCGCCTCGTGCCCATGCCGCGAGCGCTCCCACAGTGCCCCCGGCCCAAGCAGCACCGATAGCAGGCCCGCCTGAATCGCTTGCGAGTTCAGCGCCTGCCGGCTCATGCTGCCATGCGCCTCCATCGTCGAAATCATGGCGTTCAGCAGTTCCTCCCGCAGATGCGGCGAATTCACGAACTGCTCCCGCGTGTTCGCCGCAGCCTGGGTGAGGCAATGCGCGCGCGGCACCATCGTGCCCTGGGTCGTGCAGGTGGATCGGCTCGGCGGTCAGCACCTCGGCGCTCCCGATCAGAAGAAGCTGAGGATGACGTTCAGCACCGCCAGCAGAACAACCACCGTGAAGGTCACCCTTAGCATCGTCATCTGAATCCAGCGTCGATGCTCGGCCGCCGCAGCCGGTGACAGTTGCACCGCCATCTCGATCTTGCCGGGCGAGGCCATGAGCAAGAAAGCCGCTGCGACGTTGTGAATGGCCATGAACCACAGAACATCCACGCCAAGCGAGCGGGCGATTTCCGCCTGCGTCGCGGCGAACATCGCATTGGCCCCGCTGTTCGATCCGGTAACGAAACCGCCTATGGCGCCGACAAAGGGCGCCGCCGCCAAATAGACTGTGCCGGCACCGGCCAGTGTCTGTGCCAGAAACGCAGCCATGCCCGAGACCGCCATCAGGATGCCCAGCGCGATGAACAGGCCCGTCACAGGGGCGACTTGCTGCCATGAGGCCCATGCCCTGCGCATCGGCTGCTTCTCGGGCAATCCACGCGCGAACCACAACGCGGCAACGAATAGCCAGAGTGCTGGTGAGGCAAGGTAGCGCCAGTTTTCGGACAGCCCGGCAGTGTGCACGGTCAAGCCAGCGACAAGAATACCGCCGAGCAACACCGCATAACTCCAGAGCGCCTTGCGCCCCACATTCTCCAGCGGCGCGACGCAACGCTGTCGATTTCCATGCAGAACATGCAGCGCGATCACCACAAGCGCGCCGAGAGCACCTGCGGGCGGTGTACCGAAAGCCGCGTTCATCACCGTGATCGAGACCGCCAGCACGATCCCGGAAAGTACCCCTTGTAGCACGGCCATGCCGCGCCCGCCGGCGGGACTGGCGAGCCAAGCCGCGACAATCCCGGTGGCGATGAAGGGAATGACACTGATGATCGCAGAGACAAGACCCAAGTCATGGGCCGGCAGATCAGACATCGTGGCGGCGATCAGCGTTCCAGGCCCCATCGAGCCCCAAGGAACCGCACACAGGCCAAGAAGACCGATGACCGCTACCTTGCGTGCCGGCAAACCGAAGTGGGCAAGAAGCGGAATGCCGATGGTCACACCGATACCGAAGCCGGTCAGTGATTCGGCGAAAGGTGTGATGCCGTGTACGACCAGTAGGATCGCCCCGACACCCTGACCAGCACGTTCACCGATCCACTTGGCCAGGGCGGCCTGTCCTCCTGCATGACGCAGTACCTCGGACAAAAGCAGCCCTCCCGCGACGATCAACAGAACTTCCATCAGGATGGGCGCCCAACGCAGCGCGGCGGGCTCTATGCTTTCGCCCGGAATAGGAAACGCCAGCAGGGCAGCCAGTGCCGCCGCTCCCACGCCGAGCAAGGCCGCGTGGAGGGAGCGCGCGCCCAGCCAGAGGGCGAAGACGGTTGACAAGATGGGCAAGGAACTGAAGAAGACGTCCATAGGAAGCACCAGAAAAATTGCCGATCAGCAAATATACTTGCGAAATTGCAAAAACACAAGAGGCGAGGCGCGTTTTGGGAATGGACACAAATCAAGAACACGATATCCGTTTTGGAAACACGGTGCGCACACGCCGCACCCAGCTTGGCGTGACACTCGATCAGCTTGCCGAGACTAGCGGCGTTTCGGCCGCCGCCCTTTCGCGGGTCGAGCGTGGTCTGCTCAGCCCGACATTGCGTAACGCCATAGCCATCGCGCGGGGGCTTGGCTGCGAGTTGGCGGAACTGGTGGAGCGCGAGACAGCCGAGATCACCCGCGCTGCTGATAACCTGCGCTTTTTCGACGAGGCGACCCGAATCGAGCGTCTGGCGCTGGCGCGGCCGACGCCCGATGTCGAGCTTCTGTGCTACACTGTGCCGGTGGGTTCGACTTCAAGCCGCTTCGCCGCCCACAAACCTGGACCACGCGAGATATTCCATATCCTTGCGGGCCAACTGGAAGTCCATACCGCGCAGGAAACCATCACGCTGAACGCCGGCGACACGGCGACATTGCGCGTAGATTCTGAGCATTGGTTCAAGAGCATCGGTGAGGAACCGGCCCGCATCATCGTCACGATACTCGGACCCTGAAGATTCTCCATGCTTGCCATGCCGCGTGTATAGGGCCCGCAGCGGCCGTCTGCATCTAGCTCCTCCCGGTCCGCCAGATTTTCGTCGCGAACTGGCCCCAGGCCCGAAAATGGTCCCCGTTTCTTTGAGGTTTTCAAAGGAATTTGCAAAGGCGACCGAACCTCCGAGACCGGGGAAAGGCCCAAAATCGGTCTCTGAAGCCCTTTTGTCTCTTTTCGACCGAACCTCGCCAAAATTGGTTCGGTTAAATAAAATCGCATATTTTCAATAGCTTATGATTTTGGCGGCCTTGCCCAGTTCGTGACGGTTCTATCGCCTGTCGAGACGAAATCGGCCTCAACCCAAAGTAGGCGTAGGGGCGCGTGGAGGGGGAAGCCGGGAGGTGGCGCAGCGTAGCGCTGCGGCGTGCCTGT
>JBEIDW010000217.1:0-3169 GCA_040383265.1 Hyphomicrobiales bacterium | reverse complement strand
TCGATCAGCGAGGCATTGTTCCATGCCTTGGAATAGTTCTCGAGGGTGAACCCGCGCCACACGATGCCGCGCTTGTCTGTGTTGAAGGAGAACGCGACAAGCGTGACGATGGGCGCGTAGAGCACGAAGAAGATTGCAGCGAAGAGAATCTTCAGCCAGGTGCGCTTGCCGTAATCGAGAGGGCCCTGCCCCGGTTTCAGCCTGGCGGCCATCACACATCCACTCCCTTGCTGCGCAGCGTGAAGAGATAGCGCAATGCCAGCGCCCCGAAGGTTGCATACATCAGCAGGAAGGACAGCGCCGCGCCGAAGGGCCAATCATTTGCTGACTTGAACTGCCGCTCGATGACATTGCCGATCATGATGGCATTGGCGCCGCCCAACAGGTCGGGCGTCAGGAAGCTGCCAAGGCAGGGAATGAAGACGAGGATGATGCCGGAGATGATGCCGGGCATGGTGAGCGGCACGGTGACGCGCAGGAAGGTCTGGAACTGCGAGGCGCCGAGATCCAGGCTCGCTTCGAGGTAGGACCGCTCCAGCCTTTCGATGGTGGCGTAGAGCGGCAGTACCATGAAGGGCATGTAGACATAAACAAGGCCGAAGATGACGGCGAAGTTATTATACAGCATCTCGAAAGGCCCGAGCCCCACGACGCCAAGAACCTTGTTGACGTAGCCTTGTGTGCGGAACACCGCGATCAGCGCATAGGTGCGGATCAGCAGGTTGATCCAGAACGGGAGAATCACCAGCAGCAGCAAAAGCGGCTTCCACTTGTCCGGCGCAAAGCAGATGCCGAAGGCGATTGGGTAAGCCAGCAGCAGGCAGAGTGCCGTGGCAAGCGCGCTGATCCACACTGACTTCCACATGATGGTCAGGTAGAGCGGATCAAGCGAGCGGATGTAATTGCCGATGCCGGTCAGGTAATCATAGTCGTTGATCGAGACCTGCCCGTCCACAATGGCCTTGTCGCTGAAGGACATGACGAACAGGAAGCCCAGCGGAATAATGAAAAACGCGAGAAGCCAGAGGCTTGACGGTAGTCCCAGGGTCCAGAAGACCCGCGGATTCTGTTTCCAGTTCTCCAAGATGCCGTTACTCCCCCGTCGCTGACGAACTGAAACTAACCCGCACCGCCCCGTGCGGCAACCCCGGCCTACAGTTTTGCGAGTGCCCGGTCCACAGCCGCAACCGCGATATCGGCGTCATCAGTCGAGAAGATGATAGGCGGCCGTATCTTGAGGACATTGCCCAATTTTCCCTCACCACCGATCAGCACGCCCTCATCTCGGATAAGGCCCAGCAGGCGCGACATCACATCGCCTGCCGGTTGACGTGTCTGCCGGCCGTGGACCAATTCAAGCCCGGTCGCCAAGCCCACGCCGCGCACATCGCCGATCAAGCCGTGTTTTGCCATGAGGCCGCGCAATCCCTGACGCAAGTGATGGCCAGCGGAGAGTGCATTGGAGACAAGGTTCTCGTCTCGGATCACGTCCAGCACCGCAATCCCCGCTGCGCAGGCCATGTTGTTGCCGCCGAAGGTGGAGAAGAACGGCCCGAAGTTTAAAAAATGCGCCAGAATCTCAGGCCTCGTGATGACAGCCCCCACCGGAAAACCATTGCCCGCAGGCTTTCCGATGGTGATGAAGTCCGGCATTACGTCATGATGGCGGTGCCCCCAGAACGCTGTACCCATGCGGCCGAAGCCCGATTGCACTTCATCCGCGATGAACAGGCCGCCGGCCTTGCGCACCCGGTCAACCACGCCTGAGAGATAGCGAGGCGGCGCATCAAGAATGCCATTGGTCATGAAGGCCGAATCGACCATCGCAGCGGCTACCCCAAGCCCCGCAGCCTGAAGTTCCGCGATCATTGGGTCGGCCAGCGCGGCATAGCGTTCACCGAGGTCCGCTTCCCCCGGCCCATATGGCCCGCGATAGGTGTCAGGCGGGGGCAGCAGGCGAACGTGCGGCGCCTGCCAGTGGTCCGGCGCGTTGGAGGGTGAGAAAGCGTCAATCGCCTCGCTCACCCCGTGATAGGCGAAGTCCATCGCCAGCCCGCCCCTGTGCCCGGTGAAGGCCTTTGCCATGCGCCAGGCAAGGTCATTCGCCTCGCTTCCCGAATTGACGAAGATCACCGAGGTGAGGCCGTCCGGCGAGAGCGCGACCAACCGCTCCGCATATTCAATGGACTGGTCGGTCAGATAGCGCGTGTTGGTGCTGAGCGTGCGCGCCTGCCTTGCAATGGCGGCCGCCACATAGGGGTGGCTGTGGCCCACATGCGGCACATTGTTGTAGCAATCCAGATAACGCCGCCCGTCCGATGCGGTAAGCCATACGCCCTCACCCTTCACTATGTGAAGTGGCGGATCATAGAAGACATAGAGCTTCTCACCCATCACGTTGCGGCGGCGGGAGATCGCTTCAGTCACCGATCCGGCATGGCGCTGTGGTTCAGAAGGATAAGCTGCGGCACGGCGGATCAGGCCCTTCAGCGTCTCATGGCCGAGCCGCCGCAATTCGCGGATCATCGGCATGCTGCGGCTGTTGAAAGCAGTGAAATAGCCTTGGCTCGCAATCCCATTGGCGGCTTTGAAGGCATCGATCAGCGGCGTCATCAAAAGCCGCACCTCAATGAGGTCGAGCAGCGCATCAGCCTCGGCCTCTTCCAGCGGCGTGACGCTGTGGTAGCCCTTCACCATGCCGGTGATCATCTCCGCCGCATCGGCGGAGGGGGTCAGGAAATCGCCCACGGCATTGGCGAGGTCGACGATCAACGCGCCATGCACCATATCGCCGAAATCAATGATGCCGGATACGTAGCCATGCGCATCGACGAGCGCGTTGTAAGGGTGCACATCGCCGTGGATGACCTGACTGCGCATGCGGCGCATGGCCGGAACCGTCACCGCCTCATGGCGCGCAAGGATGTCCAGTGCAAGCGGCTGATCGGCTTCCGCCAGCTGGGCGATGGCGGGCTTCAGTCGCAGCACTTGCCGCGTGTCCCACACCAGCTCGCGCGCGGCGGGCGCTCCACTCACGAAGCCGCGCATCGCCTGACCAAGCCTGGCCAGCAGGCGGCCCAGTTCGTAAAGCGCAGCACGCGACAGCGTCGCGTCACCCAAAACTTCCCCGTCGAGCCAGGAGAGCACCATGACGGGATAGCTCATGCCC
>JBEIDW010000216.1:0-3179 GCA_040383265.1 Hyphomicrobiales bacterium | reverse complement strand
TAGGCAGGCAGCGATGCCTCGTTGAGCCACACCGCGCCGGAGACAGACTTGCCCATTTTCTGCCCGTCGCTTCGGGTGATGAGGGGGGTGGTGAGACCGAACACTTCCACCCCGTCCATCCGGCGGGTCAGCTCGACGCCATTGACGATATTGCCCCACTGGTCGCTGCCGCCCATCTGCAGCCGCACCCCCATCTCCTTGTTGAGATGGCGGAAATCATAGCCCTGCAGGATCATGTAGTTGAATTCGAGGAAGGTCATCGGCTGCTCGCGGTCGAGCCTGAGGCGCACCGAATCGAAACTCAGCATCCGGTTGATGGTGAAGTGCGTGCCAACTTCCTGGAGCAGCTCGATATAGCCCAGCTTGCCCAACCAGTCGTGGTTGTTGACCATCACCGCATCGGTCGGCCCGTCGCCGAAGGTCAGGAAGCGTTCAAAGGCCGTGCGGATTGAGGCGATATTGCCCTCGATCGCCTCGTCGCTCAGCATCTTGCGGCTCTCGTCGCGGCCGGTCGGGTCGCCGATCCGCGTCGTGCCGCCGCCCATCACCACCACCGGTTTGTGCCCGGCCTGTTGCAGGCGGCGCAGCAGCATGATCGACACGAGATTGCCGACATGGAGACTCGGCGCGGTCGCATCAAAGCCGACATAGCCCGGCACCACCCCCTTGGCCGCGAGCGCATCGAGCGCGCTTGCATCGGTCATCTGGTGGATATAGCCGCGGGCATCGAGCGTGCGGAGAAGATCGGACTTATAGCTGGTCATGACGGCAGCGCGCCTAGCATGGGGAGGAGCATGAGTGAACAGGGTCCTCCGCAAGTCGCCGCTCTATTGCCATCCCGCCACCCCGGCGCCGGACATCATGCTGGCGCATTATTTCCATGTGACCCCTGAGGGCCGGCTGACAGTCAGCTATGTATTGAGGGCTGATCCCGCGATCCTCAATCTGCCCGATCCCGTCCCCAACCCGCAGCGCCGCGATGGCCTGTGGCGCACCACCTGTTTCGAGGCCTTCATCCGCATGGAGGGCGAGGAGGGCTACCGCGAGCTCAATTTCGCGCCTTCGGGTGACTGGGCGGCCTACCGCTTCACCCGCTACCGCGAGGGAATGGCTCATGAAGAGGTCAGTGAACCGCCGGCGCTTGTTATCGAGCCCTATGAGTCCGGGCATGTGTACAGATACACGCTCGCCGCCCCCTGGCTCGCTGATCCGCGCCGCTGGCATGTCGCTTTGACCGCGGTGATAGAGGATCGTGCGGGCACCATCAGCTACTGGTCGATGCAGCACCCCGCAGGGCCACCCGATTTCCATCATGCAGACAATTATGCCCGGATGCTGGGCGCTCCGGGCGAACAGCTCTGACCGACCGGCTCACGCCTGTCGTGAAAACGGCCTGTTCAGCTGAACAATCTTCCAGTTGAGCACGAAGGCAAAGCTGACCCACAAAAGGTAGGGCAGGTTGAGCCATCCGGTTAGCGGCGTATCGGCAACGCGCGGCAGCACGAACACCAGCAAAGCCACCGAAACCCACAGGAACATATTCTCCGCTAGCGCCCAGTCAGGTCGCTTTGCCTTGAAGAACAGAGGCGACCACAGGAGATGGAAGACGAAGTTCACCCCGAACAGGAGCCACACGGCATTTCGGGCGGTTTCATTGGGGGCATTGGTCAGCCCGAGATAAAAGCTCCAGCCCGCAGCCGCGAGGATGATTGTCCACGCCGGGCCGAACAGCCAGTCTGGCGGTTGCCAGCTTGGCTTGCGCAAGTTGCGGTACCATTCGCCGATTTCGGTGAGTGCGCCACCCGCCCCGCCAAGGATGATCGCCCAAGCGGCGGCGATGATCGCTTCGGTCCATTGGATGTCCATGCGGTGTATAGCGTTACACGAAGCCGGCAGTTCCCGCCATTGCCAAAGCCGGATTGCTTTGCATCCGCGCTTGAGGCACCGCAATTTCCATGACGACCCTGTTCGGTATCGATCGCCTGCTCGTTGACCCCGCCTTGCGCAAGCCGCTGGAGGGCAAGCGCGTTGCGCTGCTCGCTCATCCGGCTTCGGTGACCGCGGATCTCTCCCACAGCCTCGACGCGCTGATCGCGGCCGGTGTCAACATCACCGCCATGTTCGGCCCGCAGCATGGCGTACGCGGCGACTTGCAGGACAATATGATGGAATCGCCGGACTTTACCGATCCGGTTTATCATGTTCCGGTGTTCAGCCTTTACGGGGAGGTGCGCCGTCCCACCCGCCAGTCGATGCAGACGTTCGATGTGCTGCTGGTCGATCTGCAGGATGTCGGTTGCCGCATCTACACCTTCGTGACCACACTACTCTACGTGCTCGAAGCGGCGGCAGAGCATGGCAAGAGTGTCTGGGTGCTGGATCGTCCCAACCCGGCCGGTCGCCCCATCGAAGGCACCATTCTGCGCCCCGGCTGGGAAAGTTTCGTCGGCGCGGGGCCGATGCCGATGCGCCACGGCATGACCCTAGGCGAGATGGGCCATTGGTTCATTGCCCACTTCGGTCTCGACGTCGATTACCGGGTCATCGCCATGGAAGGATGGGCGCCAGATGAAGGCCCCGGCTTTGGCTGGCCCGCCGATCGCCCCTGGATCAACCCCAGCCCCAATGCGGCCAGCCTCAACATGGCGCGCGCTTATGCCGGCACTGTGATGCTGGAGGGCGCGACGCTGTCTGAAGGGCGCGGCACGACTCGTCCGCTCGAACTGTTCGGCGCGCCCGATATGGATGCGCGCGCGCTCCGCGCTGAAATGCAAAGGCTCGCGCCTGAATGGCTCGCCGGCTGCACGCTGCGGGACATCTGGTTCCAGCCGACTTTCCACAAGCATGTCGGGCATTTGTGCGCAGGCCTGTTCATTCATGCTGAAGGGCCGGCCTATGATCATGCCGCCTTCCGACCCTGGCGGGTGCAGGCGCTCGCCTTTAAGGCGCTGCGCAGCCTTGCGCCCGATTATCCGATCTGGCGCGGCACCGATTTCAAATATGAATATACCGAAGACGTGCTGGCGATTGATGTCATCAACGGATCACCATTGCTGCGCGAATGGGTGGACGATCCGGCTGCCTCCGCAGCTGATCTTGACGCATTGGCGCTGCCGGACGAGGCAGGCTGGGCGGAACAACGCAGCGCACATCTGATCTACTGAGCGGACAATAAGGGG
>JBEIDW010000215.1:0-3219 GCA_040383265.1 Hyphomicrobiales bacterium | reverse complement strand
GCGCCGCCATGAGGCCCGCCGGGCCGGAGCCCACGACCAGAAGGTCGCAATGGGCATAGGCCTTCTCGTACTTGTCGGGGTCCGGCAGCTTGGACGCCGTGCCAAGCCCCGCCGCGCGGCGGATCAGCGGCTCATAGATCTGCTCCCCGAAGCTCTTCGGCCACAGGAAGGTCTTGTAGGAGAAGCCCGCGACGAAGATGGACGAGGCCAGCGAATTTACCGCGCCCACGTCGAAGTTCAGAGACGGCCAATTGTTCTGGCTCTTCGCAACCAACCCGTCGAAGAGTTCGATCATGGTGGCGCGGGTGTTGGCCTCCTTGCGGCCACCCTCGCGCAGTTCAACCAGCGCATTGGGCTCCGAGGACCCGGCGCTGATCACGCCACGCGGGCGGTGATACTTGAAGGAACGGCCCATCAGATGCACGCCATTGGCGATCAGCCCTGAAGCCAGCGTATCACCCTGGTGGCCGGTGAAAGGCTTGCCGTCAAAAGTGAAGGACAGTTCGGTCGAACGGTCGATCAGCCCGCCCTTGTCCAGACGATAGGAGGTCATGACTTCGCTCCCTTCGCCTTGGCGTAGTCCTTCGCGGTCACGCAAGCGTAGACGTCATGGGTCTCGGTGTTGCGGGTCACCACCAGCCATGAACGGCAGCCGCCGGAATGGTGGGTGTATTCGTCAAAAGGCCCACGCGGATTTGTGCGCAGGTAGACATATTCATACCACTGCTCCATCGAGGACGGATCATTGGTGGTGGGGCGGGTGACCGAGGCATCGCCCAGGAAGGTGAATTCCTCGACGGGGCGGGTGCCGCAATGGGGGCATTGGATGAGCATGGTTTTCTCCTCCGTCAGTGCAGGTTCGGAGTGGCGCCCTGGCCTTTTTCGTCCAGCATGTGGCCGGTCTTGAACCGGTCGAGACGATAAGCGGCGCTGAGCTTGTGAGGTTCGTCCTTGGCGATGGTGTAGGCAAAACACCAGCCCGAGGCGGGCGTGGCCTTGAAGCCGCCATAGCACCAGCCGGCATTGAGGTAGAGGCCTTCGATATGCGTCTTGTCGATGATGGGTGACCCATCCATCGACATGTCCATGATGCCGCCCCAGGAGCGCAGCACGCGCACACGCGCGATCGAAGGGATCATGGCCACACCGGCTTCCACCACATGCTCCACCATCGGCAGATTGCCGCGCCGCGCATAGGAATTGTAGCCGTCGATGTCGCCGCCGAAGACGAGGCCGCCCTTGTCGGACTGCGAGACATAGAAATGGCCCGCACCGAAGGTGACGACGCCGTCGATATAGGGCTTCAAGCCTTCAGAGACGAAAGCCTGCAGCACATGGCTCTCGATGGGAAGCTTCATGCCGACCATCGCCGCCGTTTCAGACGAGTTGCCCGCCGTGGCGAGGCCAAGCTTCTTGCATTTGATGAAGCCCTTGTTGGTGTCAACGCCGACAACCTTGCCGTTCTCCGTGCGGATGCCCTGAACTTCACAGCGCTGGATGATGTCCACGCCGCGGCTGTCAGCACCGCGCGCATAGCCCCAGGCCACGCCATCATGGCGCACTGTGCCGCCGCGCCGCTGCAGGAGGCCACCCTTGATGGGAAAGCGGGCGTTATTGTAGTCAAAGAACGGATACATCTCCCGCACCGCTTCGCGGTCGAGGAGTTCGGCATCGACGCCATCGATCCGCATGGCGTTGCCGCGCCTGGCGAAGGCATCACGCTGGGCGTCCGTGTGGCAGAGGTTCAGAACGCCGCGCTGCGAGACCATGGCGTTGAAGTTGAAGTCCTGCTCCAGATTTTCCCACAGCTTCATCGACCATTCATAGAACGGATTGTTGCCAGGCAGCATGTAGTTGGAGCGGATGATCGTGGTGTTGCGGCCGATGTTGCCAGAGCCGAGCCAGCCCTTTTCGAGCACCGCGATGTTCTTGAGGCCATGTTCCTTGGCAAGATAATAGGCCGTGGCAAGGCCGTGGCCACCACCGCCGACGATGACGATGTCATACTCTTTCTTGGGCTCCGGCTCCCGCCAGGCGGGCTGCCAGTTCTTGTGGCCGGAGAAGGCGTTCTTGAGAAGCGAGAATACGTTATACCGCATGCGCTGGTCCTGAATCGAGTTGGCGGGACATTAGGCCGGGCGGCCTGTCACGTCTTGCAGATAGAAGCCAATTCCTGATAGATTTGCGCCATGCGCGATACACCCCAGACTGTCGGCCTGCTGCTCGTTCCGGGTTTTGCGCTGATGTCCTATGCCTCGGTGGTAGAGCCCTTGCGCGCCGCCAACCTGCTGGCAGGAAAGGAACTTTACCGCTGGGTTCACATATCGCCCGGGCCTTCGGTCGTCGAAGCCTCCTGCGGCGCAACGGTCCCCTGCACGGTGAAGGCGGGGGACCCCGTGATGCTCGATTTGCTGCTTGTCTGCGCCGGCGGCAACCCCACCGCCTTCCGGGACCGCACCACGCTGCGCTGGCTCAAAACGCTGGCCGCGCGCGGGCTGCGCATCGGCGGCGTATCTGGAGGCCCGGTGATCCTCGCCAGGGCGGGCATCATGGATGGCTATCACATGACGGTGCACTGGGGCCACGCCCCCGTGGTGGCGGAGGCCTTCCCCAACATCCTGCTCACCCGCTCGATTTACATCGTCGACCGCGACCGGCTGACCTGTGCGGGCGGCACAGCCCCCCTCGACATGATGCATGCCTTGATTGCCGAGCAGCATGGGCCGGACCTTGCCCGCCAGGTGTCGGACTGGTTCATGCACACCGACATCCGCCCGGCGCAGAGCTCGCAGCGCGCTTCGCTGGCCGAACGCTTCGGCATCCATGACGGGCGCCTTGCCGCGGCCCTCGAATTGATGGAAAGCCATCCGGGCGAGCCACTGAAGCGCAGCGAAACAGCGCGCCGCATCGGGCTTTCCACCCGCCAGCTCGACCGGTTGTTTACGGAAAAAATGGGCGTTAGTTATGCAGATCACTACCGCAGCATCCGGCTCGAACGGGCCCGCGACCTGCTCCGGCAATCAGCCGTCCCCATCACGGAAATCGCGCTGGGATGCGGCTTTTCCAGCGCCAGCCACTTCAGCCGCGCCTACCGCGAGGCCTTCGGCGTAACGCCCGCTTCGGAGCGGAAGGCGAAGTAACTTACTTTCCTTCTCCCATCACGTGGATGGGAGAAGGAAAACAATGCCAAAACAAAAAGCCCGGCGCGATGCACCGGGC
>JBEIDW010000214.1:0-3337 GCA_040383265.1 Hyphomicrobiales bacterium | reverse complement strand
TGAAGAACAAGGTTGCGCCGCCCTTCAAGCAGGTCGAGTTCGACATCATGTATGGCGAAGGTATCTCAAAGGTCGGCGAACTGGTCGATCTTGGCGTCACTGCAGGCGTTGTCGAGAAGTCAGGCTCGTGGTTCTCCTACAACGGCGAGCGCATCGGGCAGGGCCGTGAAAATGCCAAGAGCTTCCTGCGTCAGAACCCGGACATGGCCAACGCCATTGAGCAGACGATCCGTTCTAATGCCGGCATTCTCGCCGCAGCACTGAGCAACGCCGCCGAGAAGGACGCGGATGCCGGGGAAGACTGAGGTCTCCCTCTTACGTCATTCCGGAGGCTTGTGCCCAAGAAGCCCCCGGTGAAGCCTGGTGTTGCCCCATACCTCAGGCGAAAGCCGCCCTCCGCCACCCCGCGGGGGGCGCTCGCGCGTGTGGGGTTTGATTTTCGTCGCTTGCAGGCTGGCCCCAGCGCGGCGGTAATTCTGGACAGGGCCGCCTGCCGCCTTTAAACACCGGGCCAAATCTTCACGTCACCATTCATTGCCGGGTTTCACGATGACAGGGCTTGCTCAGATCCGCTCCACCTTCCTCGACTTCTTCAAGCGACAGGGGCACGAGGTTGTCGCCTCATCGCCGCTGGTGCCGCGCAATGACCCGACCTTGATGTTCGCCAATTCAGGGATGGTGCAATTCAAGAACGTCTTCACCGGCATGGAGAAGCGCCCCTACAGCCGCGCGACCACCGCCCAGAAATGCGTCCGCGCCGGCGGCAAGCACAATGACCTCGACAATGTTGGCTACACCGCGCGCCACCACACCTTCTTCGAAATGCTCGGCAATTTCTCCTTCGGCGATTATTTCAAGGCCGAGGCGATCGAGTGGGCGTGGACGCTGGTCACGCGTGAGTATGGCCTGCCCAAGGACAAGCTGATCGTCACGGTCTTCTCGGAAGACGATGAAGCCCATGCGCTGTGGAAAAAGATTGCCGGACTTAGCGACAGCAAGATCATCCGGATTCCGACCTCGGATAATTTCTGGTCCATGGGCGATACCGGCCCGTGCGGTCCGTGTTCTGAAATCTTCTATGACCATGGTGACAAGATCTGGGGTGGCCCGCCCGGATCAGCCGAAGCGGATGGCGACCGCTTCATCGAAATCTGGAACCTGGTCTTCATGCAGTACGAGCAGATTTCGAAGGAAGAGCGCGTCAGCCTGCCCAAGCCTTCGATCGACACCGGCATGGGACTTGAGCGCATCTCGGCCGTGTTGCAGGGAACGCATGACAATTACGAGACGGACCTGTTCCGTGCCCTGATCGAAGCCATCGTTGAGAAAACCGGCGTTCCGGCCACGGGCGAGGCCAAGGCCTCGAACCGCGTGATTGCTGACCATCTCCGGGCGTCTTCCTTCCTCATCGCGGATGGTGTGCTGCCGTCAAACGAGGGCCGTGGATATGTGCTCCGCCGCATCATGCGCCGCGCGATGCGCCATGCGGAACTGCTTGGCGCGCGCGAGCCACTGATGCACCGGCTCGTTCCTGCGCTCGTGCGTGAGATGGGCGCCGCCTACAATGAACTTGTGCGGGCTGAAGCGCTGATCACCGAAACACTCTACCTTGAGGAAAACCGGTTCAAGAAGACGCTTGAGCGCGGCCTGCGCCTCCTGGACGAAGGCTCCGCGGGCCTGACCAAGGGTGATACATTCTCCGGCGATACGGCCTTCAAGCTGTATGACACCTATGGCTTTCCACTCGATCTGACGCAGGATGCGCTGAAGCCGCGCGGCATCACCGTCGATATGGCTGCTTTCGAGACCGCGATGGAAGCCCAGCGTGATGAGGCCCGCAAGGCCTGGAAGGGGTCGGGCGACTCCAAGACCGAAACAATCTGGTATGAACTCCGCGAGAAGATCGGCGCCACCGAATTTCTCGGCTATGACACCGAAACGGCCGAAGGCATCGTTCGCGCCATGGTGGTGGAGGGCAAGGAAGTCCAGAGCCTCGCTGCTGGTCAGAAGGGTTCCATCGTCGTCAATCAGACACCCTTTTATGGGGAGTCCGGCGGCCAGACGGGTGACGATGGGAGAATCCGCACCGCAGAGGGCGCGGTGTTCCGCGTCACTGACACGCAAAAGCGTGTGGGTGATGTGTTTATCCATATTGGCGAGGTCGAGCAGGGCACGTTCAAGCCGGGCAATTCCGTTGAACTGACGGTGGACCATGCCCGCCGGTCGGGTAACCGCATCCACCACTCGGCTACCCATTTGTTGCATGAGGCGCTGCGGATCACGCTCGGAACCCATGTTGCCCAGAAGGGCTCGCTCGTCGAGCCAAACCGCCTGCGTTTCGACGTATCGCACAACAAGGCGATGAGCCCGGACGAGATCGCGCAAGTCGAAGCCATCGCCAACGAGATCGTGCTGCAGAATGATGCGGTGACGACCCGCCTGATGACGGTGGATGCCGCCATTGCTGAAGGTGCTATGGCGCTATTTGGCGAGAAATATGGTGATGAAGTGCGCGTCGTCTCCATGGGCCACAATTCCCATGGCGCGGGCAAGCCCACCTATTCACTCGAGCTCTGCGGCGGCACGCATGTATTCCGCACCGGTGACATCGGCCTCATCAAGGTGGTGGGCGAAAGCGCCTCCGCCGCCGGTGTGCGCCGCATCGAGGCGCTGGCCGGCCCCGCTGCGCGCGCTTACCTCGAAGAGCAGGATCGCCGCGTGCAAGCCGTTGCCGCCGCGCTGAAGGCACCTGCGGGCGAGATCGTGAGCCGCATCGAAACTCTGCTCGATGAACGCCGCAAGTTGGAGAAGGAACTGGCCGAAGCCAAGAAGCAACTCGCTCTCGGCGGTGGCGGTGGCAAGGGTGGTGATGAGGGCATCTCGGACGTGAATGGCGTGAAACTCATGGCCCGTATCCTGAAGGGCATCACCCCCAATGACATGAAGGGGCTGGTTGATGAGGGCAAAGCCAAGCTCGGTTCTGGCGTGGTGGCGCTTGTTGGCCTCAACGATGAAGGCCGCGCGGGCCTGATCGTTGGCGTGACGACTGATCTGACGTCTCGCTTCAACGCTGTTGAACTGGTGCGCGTTGGCTCCGTTGTGCTTGGTGGCAAGGGTGGCGGCGGTCGGCCGGATATGGCGCAGGCCGGTGGCCCGGATGGCGCCAAGGCCGAGGAGGCGATTGCGGCCATCAAGGCTGCACTGGCTTAAGAGCCCTCATCCGCCCTTACGGGTGTCAACGCCGGAGTAAAATTGGGCCACGCGGCGGCGTAAAAGTCGACCACCTGGCCCATGGGGAAAGGTGCCGGCAAGAGGGACAGCGGCCAGTCAGCCGCGC
>JBEIDW010000213.1:0-3340 GCA_040383265.1 Hyphomicrobiales bacterium | reverse complement strand
TGCCAGCGACAAGGTTAGCGCAGCCAGTCCCGCCTTCGACACGGTATAGGCAGAAGCACGTTCAGCTGCGGTTTCTGCCCGGACTGAGGTGACGTTCACCACAGCCCCACCTGTCAAGTTGGGTACAAGAGCCCGTGTCAGGAGAAATGGAGCCGTGAGGTTTATCGAGAGTGCGCGATCCCACTCGTTCTCGGCCTCGGCATCGGTCAGGGCGATTCGCCGGAATACACCGGCGCAATTGATCAAGGCTGCGATTGGACCCTTGGTCTGTTCCGCTGCACGGATCAGGGCGGCCCTGTCTGCCAGATCGCATCCGATCCACCCTGATTGATTTGGCGGAACCGCTTCGGGTCGATCAATCTGCACGAGCCGCGCACCGCATTCCGCAAATGCTGCTGCGATGGCGCGGCCAATTCCCCCGGCAGCGCCTGTTATGACGACTTGGTCGTTCAGGAAAAGATCACTGGAAAAACCTGGCAGAGGGGTCATGGTCTGGCCCTCTCCTCGCGCAAATAGTCGCACGCATCGAGAGCCGCTACGTAGCCGAACGTCATTGCCTGACCAATTGTCAGTCCAGCCGCCGGATAGGTTCCTCCGGTCACGGGAGCGGCTGCACTTCCTGCTGCCCAAAGTCCCGGTACCGTACCTCCATCCTCCTCTAGGACGCGCGCACGTGAATCAACCCTGAGGCCGACGAAGCTACCGATGTCCCCCGGCACCAGACGGATCGCATAGTAGGGCGCTTCTTCAAGCGGGCCCAATGTTGGATTGGGGGCGTGGCTGGCGTCGCCATTGCCGCGATCATAAGCGCTGTCTCCGCGCCCGAAATCTTCGTCCTTGCCTGCTTTGGCAAAGCCGTTGAACCTTGCGATGGTGTCTTGAACCACCTCGGGAGGCAGGTTCATCGCTTTGGCGAGATCGGCTGGCGTCCGACCCTTTTTGAGATATCCCGCTCTCAAATATGGGCCCAGGCGTACCGGGAAAGGCCCGATCGGACCAAGGCCGTAGCGGCGCAGAGCCCGGTGATCCGTGATGATCCAGCAATGAGCGCCTTCGGGGTGCGCGCCTGTTGCCGTGATCATTGCTGGAACGAAGTCGTGATAAATCTGCGCCTCGTTGGCAAATCTCTTGCCGTCGGGGCCAAGGCAGATAACCCCAGGTTTGGCGCGATCCCCGAAGTGAGGCCAAGGACCCGACCTGTCAATCGACGATGGCACAACTGAAGCCGGGGCCCAGAGCACGGGCTGCGATACATCTCTGGCAAGGTGCGCTCCGGTTCCCGCGACAAGTTCATCCAGGGGCCTGATGTCAGCTTCCGCCGGAATGGCCACATGCCTATGGGAGCCGACCAGCTTTGCCCGTGCCGCGTGGCTGGCGTTGAAACCTCCCGAAGCCAGGATAACGCCCTTCTGAGCGTGGATTTCACCCAGGCGGCCAGCGACGCCTGCAATCCGGCCCTCCTTTATCAAGAGCCTTTCGACGGGCCACGCGGTCAAGATCGTACCGCCTTGAACTCGGATTCCCTCCGCCAACTGCGCCACGATGACATTGCCATTCGCGAGGCGGGTGCCGCGGGGCCAGCCGGCCAGCCGATCCGCTGCGTAACGCAGCATATGGCTGCCAACCCGCGCGAAAGCTGCCGGACTGCGGCCAAAGTTCAGATAGTCGCCCGCATCTTGCGAGGCGATTGACAGGCCTTTCAGCACCATCATTGTGCCGAGTGGGTGACGCAGTCTTCCGAAGAGCGTCCTGTCCATCCGCCTCATGGATGCCGGAAGCGGGTTCAGGGCCCGCCGGCCAAGCGTCGCTCCCGCCGCTTCGGGGATGTAGTCCCGCGAGAGCCTGTTGAGCGCGAAGCGCAACCCAGCGGTCTTTTCGGCGAAGACCAAGGCTCTTGGCGCCATCCGAATGTAGGTCCGCGCGCGCTCCTGATCGAAGAAGTTACCCGATGTGGCGCGCAGATATGTCAGTGCGGCGTCCTCTTCGGCTTCTGCCGATGGGGCATCTTCGAGACTGCGGGCCTCTGGGTTGTTGGGCACCCAGATCATCCCTTCGGAGAGGGCGGTAGCGCCGCCGATCAGCGCGTCTGCGTCCACCACCACCACGCGCATTCTTCGATCCAGCGCTGCCAGTGCAGCCGTCAGTCCGGCAGCGCCGGAACCCACAACAACCAGATCAAAGGTGTCCAAGAAAGGTGCGCCCATGCCATGAAAATGAACACTGCACACTCACTGCCGTCAACAAGTATTTTTGTTGTCGACTATTTTGGGGCTCAGCTCGGATTTGTGTGTGAGCAACAGTTGGAGACAAGAATTCCAACGCGCCGATCAGGTTTTCTGTCGAACGTGTAGGATCAAGCTTTTCGGTGGGTGCTGAGGTGATCGAGTTCGAGCACGGCCAAACTATTGATTAAAGGCCGCGAAACCGATGGTGAAACCAACAGCGTGATGGCAGCGCAGATGTCGCCGCGAGAACACGTCGGTGACAACGTCAAAAAATGGGCAGTCCGGAATCGGGCTTGAGCTCCTCCATGACGATCTTGCTTTCCACGCGGGCGACAGCGGGGTGCGGCAGCAGCCGGTGCTGTATCAGCTCGTTGAGGGCTCCCAAGTCGGCGCACCAGACGCGCAGCAGATAGTCCGCGGGGCCTGTCAGGGTCCAGCACCCTGTCGCCTCCCGCATGGTTGCCACCAGGCTGGCAAAACTGCGGGCGGCCTCGGGGCTGTGGGCGGCCATTTCGATCTGGATAAAGGCCTGGACGCCCAGCCCCAGCTTCGAGGGAGCGAGCTTCGCCGCATAACCGAGGATATGTCCCTCGTCCTCCAGACGCTGCCGGCGGCGGGCGACCTGGCTGGCGGAAAGCCCGAGAATCCCTGCCAGTTCCTGGGCGGTAACTGCGGAGTCTTTTTGAAGCTCCGAGAGGAGTTTCCGGTCGGCTGCATCCAGCATGCGGGAATTATGCATCCAAACAGAATGTCATGCAATACACGCGCGAAAATAAGGCCGTTCAATCCCATTTTGCGCACCGATAGTGCCTTGCTCATGGAATTCTTTGTCTTGCTCAGCAAGGGGAGGAACGAACCATGGGCCCATTTCCACACGAGGCACCGCGCGCCACGATCTCGGATGAGAACCCCGCCGGTACAGACGGTTTTGAATTCGTCGAGTTCGCCCATCCCAAATCGCAGGAGTTGCGGGATCTCTTCGCCCGCATGGGGTTTTCGCTTGCTGCCCGCCACAAGACCAGGGCGGTCGAACTCTGGCAGCAGGGTGACATCACTTATGTGCTGAATGATGAGCCGGGCTCCCATGCCCGCGGCTTCGCCGAGGAGCACGGCCC
>JBEIDW010000212.1:0-3661 GCA_040383265.1 Hyphomicrobiales bacterium | reverse complement strand
GGTTTCGCCCATGCGGTTGCGCCCGTTCTCGATCAGCGCCATGGCGATGGAGCGGCCGAGGGTGGGGGACATGTAGCTGGACGTCACCTGGCCGATCATCTCCATCGGCGGCTTGTCCTTCACCTGGCGCACGGCATAGGCGCCGTCCGGCAGCACATCCTTTGGGTCTTCCGTCAGAAGGCCAACGAGTTGCTTGCGGTTTGGCCCCTTGAGGTAGGACTGTTCCAGCGAGCGCTTGCCAATGAAGTCCGCCTTCTTCTTGGAGACGAGGCCATCAAGCCCAACGTCAATCGGCGTTGTGGTGCCGTCGGTTTCATCGCCCACCACGATATAGCCCTTCTCGGCGCGCAGCACGTGCAGTGCTTCGGTGCCATAAGGCTCAATGCCGAATTCGGCACCGGCGGCGAGGATATCCTTCCACAGGCTGAGGCCGTAGTTGGAGGGGGTGGCCACTTCATAGGAGAGTTCGCCCGAGAAGCTGATGCGGAACAGGCGGACCGGATAGGCGCCGAGCTTGCCTTCGACGAAGGACATGTGCGGCAGCGCCTCGTTCGAGATGTCGAAAGAAGGGTTCAGCTTCTTCAGCACATCGCGCGCCTTGGGGCCGGCGATGGCGAATTGCGACCACTGCTCAGTGACAGGCGTGACGAACACCTTGTAGTGCGTCCACTCCGTCTGCAGCCATTCTTCAAGCCATGCGGCGATACGGTCCGCGCCACCCGACGTGGTGTGCATCAGGAAGTGATCATCGGCAAGGCGTACGGTGACACCGTCATCGGTGAGGAAGCCCAACTCGTTCATCATCAGCCCGTAGCGGCATTTGCCTACTTTGAGCGTCGAGAACATGTTGGTGTACATGCGGTCGAGAAACTCCGCCGCATCCGGGCCCTTGATCTCGATCTTGCCGAGCGTCGAGGCGTCGAGCAGGCCCAGCTTGTTGCGAACGGCGAGGATCTCGCGGTCGATCGCGGCGTGCTTGTCTTCCGCGCCCTGCGGATAAGTATAAGCGCGGCGCCATTGGCCGACAGGCTCGAATACCGCGCCCTGATCGCTGTGCCACTTGAAGATCGCCGTGCGGCGGATCGGCAGGAAGAGCTGCTTGGTCAGCGGACCCGCGATCGCGCCGAAGGAGAAAGGCGTATAGGGCGGGCGGAAGGTGGTGATGCCCACTTCCGGGATCGACCGCCCCGAGGCTTCGGCGATCACGCCAAGGCCGTTGAGGTTCGAGGTCTTGCCCTGGTCGGTGGCCATGCCAAAGGTGGTGTAGCGCTTGGTGTGCTCCACCGATTCATAGCCTTCGCGCTGGGCCAGTTCGAGGTCAGCCGCCGTCACGTCGTTCTGGTAGTCGATGAAGTGCTTATTGCCTTCATTGTATTTGCCGGTGGCCGGCGCAAACCAGATCGGTTCCATCGGACGCTGATCTGCCTGCACGGCGGCAGGAACGGGGTGGATATTGCCGGAGCCCGACAGCTTTGAGCCTGCAGCATAGGCTTCTTCCAGAATGGCGGGCAGGGCGAAGGTACCGTTGGCTGCGCCAATGGCGACGATCTTGTCGTGGTGGCGGTCGGGCCGGAATGACTGGAGGTGATCGTCAAACCGGATCTTGCCGCCATTGTGGCACCACAGATGCAGCGCCGGGTTCCAGCCGCCGGACATGGCGATGAAATCGCAATCCGCCTTCGTCTCCTTCACAACGCGGCCCTGGCCCTTGCGGTAGGAGGCGATCTTGGCGCCGGTGACGTTGAGGCCGCCCCATGTGGCCTCAACCGCCGAGACGACAGAACCGGTATCGACCGTGATGCCAAGCTCGCGAGCCTTGTTTGGCAACGCACCTTCGGCCCGGCCGCGCGAATCGACCACGCGCACGCCGATTCCGGCAGTCTTGAGGACGAGGGCCGTCTGGTAGGCGTCGTCATTGTTGGTGAAGACGATGCCGGACTGGCCGGGCGATACGCCATATCGTTCCACCATCCCACGCGCGGCGGAGGCGAGCATCACGCCCGGGCGGTCATTGTTGGCGAATGCGATCGGGCGCTCGATGGAGCCCGTGGCAAGGATCACTTGATGCGCGCGTACCTTCCACAGGCGGTGGCGCGGCACGCCGGATGCGGCGAGGGCCGGATCATGATCGGCCACCCGCTCGAAAAGCATGAGGAAGTTGTGGTGCCAATGGCCGACCACGGTGGTGCGGTTCAGCACATGGACGTTTTCGGCAGACGCGAGCTTCGCCGCCCTGGCGGCGGCCCAGTCCGTCATCGATTGCCCGTCGATGGTACCGCCCGAGATGTCAGCAAGGCCGCCGAACTGCGGATTCTCGTCGGCGATGATGACCTTGGCGCCCGATGCCGCAGCCGCTTCCGCCGCAGCGAGGCCGGCAACGCCAGCGCCGATCACCAGCACATCGCAATGGACGTGGATCTGTTCATAGGTGTCCGGGTCGCGGCCCTCGGGCGCCTTGCCCAGACCCGCCGCGCGGCGGATGAAGGGCTCATAGACGTGCTTCCAGAAGGACTGGGGCCACATCAGCGTCTTGTAATAGAAGCCGCCGGGAAGAAAGCGCGACATCGTATTGTTGATGGCGCCCACGTCCCAGTTGAGAGACGGCCAGCGGTTCTGAGACGAAGCAGTGAGGCCGTTGAACAGTTCAACCTGCGTGGCGCGCAGGTTTGGCTCATGCCGGGCTCCTTCGCCAACGCCGATCAAGGCGTTCATTTCTTCGGAGCCCAAGCCCACAACGCCGCGCGGGCGATGATATTTGAAGGAGCGGCCGAACACGCGCTGGCCGGAGGCCAGCACGGCAGAGGCGACGGTGTCGCCGGCAAAGCCGTGCAGTGTCTTGCCGTCGAACGCGAAGGTGACTTTCTTCGAGCGGTCCACGAGGCGGCCGCCGCTGCTCAGGCGATATGGCTTGCTCATGCGCCGTTCTCCTTCGACTTTTCCGCCTTGAGCCGTTTGGCGAAATACTCAGCCCAGTCGCCCTTGGCCTGCGCGATCACGTCAGGTGGGGGCAATTCGGTGATACCGTAGAAGGCCTTGAAATCCATGGTCACCGTGTCGCGCGCGGCGTGGAACCACTTGCCGCAGCCGCGGTCGCAGCGCCAGCGCTCGAAGTGAAGGCCCTTCGGGTTGAAGCGGATGAACAGATAGTCGCGCTGTTCCTCATCCGTCACATGGGCAGGGTCATAGGTTGCCGGGCGGCGCACATGCGCCTGGCCTGCTGCGTGGAAATCCGTCTCGTCACCTTCGGCGCCGCAGACGGGACATTTGACGACAAGCATCTCTCTAACTCCTAGTGGGCGACCGCGGCGGCGACGGATTCGTCGATCAGGCGGCCTTCCTGGAAGCGGTTGAGGCCGAAGGGCTCGGCGATGGGGTGGGGACGGTCATTGGCAATGGTGTCGGCGAAGACCCAGCCAGACCCCGGAATGGCCTTGAAGCCGCCCGTGCCCCAGCCGCAGTTGACGTAAAGGCCATCAACCGGTGTTTTGGAGATGATCGGCGAGCGGTCGCCCGTCATGTCCACGATGCCGCCCCACAAGCGGAGCATGCGAAGCCTGGAGATGATCGGGAAGGTTTCGACGAGAGCCGCGACCGTGTGCTCGAGCGCCGGGAAGGAACCTCGCTGCGAATAGTTGTTATAGGGGTCGGTGCCGCCGCCGAT
>JBEIDW010000211.1:0-3734 GCA_040383265.1 Hyphomicrobiales bacterium | reverse complement strand
GGCAGCCGCCATAGGCTGGATGGTTGTCGGGGTTGTGATCATGCGCAAGATGATCCAGTTCGACATCTGATGGATCTGTGATGCTGGAACAGATCATTCATCTGATAAAGCCTGAAACGCTGGTAACGGTGGTCATCGCGGTTGCTGCATTTGCCGCAGTGCTGACGGTCGCTGCGCCGATGATGGAAAACGACCCCCTGAAAGCCCGCATGAAGGCCGTTGGGGTGGAGCGCGACAAGCTGCGGGCTGAACAGCGCGCGAAGTTGGCCGAAGGTGAAATCCGTCTTCGGGAGCAGACACCAAGGAGCTTGTCGCAGCAGTTGGTGGACGGCCTCAGGTTGAGGCGGGTGTTTGAGGCGGAGTCAACGCGCGACTTGTTGCGCCAGGCCGGCTACCGCTCCGAACGCCACCTGGTAACCTTTCTTGCCATACGCCTTGTCGCTCCCCTGGTTGGAGCGATGTTCGCCTTTGCGTATTCCGGAGCCCTCCAGTCGGCTAGCATGCCGCAGATGCGGTTTGCGGCTGCTGTTCTGGGCTTGCTCGGAGGCTTCTATCTTCCCGTCGTGATGGTCAAGAACCTGATTGCACGCCGCCAGCAATCGATCCGTCAGGCGTGGTCCGATGCGCTGGACCTGATGCTGATCTGCGTTGAGTCTGGCATGACGGTGGAGCCAGCGTTGCAGCGCGTGTCGCGTGAAATTGGCTCCATCTCAGTGCCCCTGGCCGAAGAACTAACGTTGACCGTGGCAGAACTTTCTTACCTTCAGGACAGGCGAAAGGCTTATGAAAATCTTGCGAAGCGCACCGGCATGCCGACAGTCAAGTCCGTCGTGACAAGCCTTATCCAGTCCGAGCGCTATGGCACGCCGCTCAGCGCGGCGCTGCGCGTTCTGGCCCAGGAAAACCGCGATATGCGCATGCAGGAAGCGGAAAAAAAGGCTGCGGCCTTGCCGCCCAAGCTGACGGTGCCGATGATTCTCTTCTTTCTGCCGGCGGTCTTCGTTGTCATTCTCGGGCCCGCCATCCTGAACATGATCGAGGTATTCGGCAACCGCTGATGGACCGCTTCAACCGCTGCCGGCGTCGCTGATCTGCTGCCAGGTGTTGGGCTGGGACAGCATCTTCTTCAGATAGGCCATGTTGTCCGCGACCTGTTGCGGCGGAAGGTTTTCGCTTGCCAGCTTGGTGGCTTCCTCGAAGCGGCCCTGCAGGCCCACGATGAGCGCAAGATTCTGCCGGATACGCGGCTCCGCAGCCGAGCGCGGCAGGGCGTCAGCCTGGCGAAGCGTTGCTTCGGCCTGTTTCAGGTTTCCTTCCAGCGCGTATGACATGCCGAGGTTGTTGAGTACGCTCAGGTTCTGCGGATCTTCCGCCAGAGCTTTCTGATACTGGGCGCGGGCCTTCTGATAGAGGCCTTGTTCGTCATAGGCGGAGCCGAGGGCGGAGTAGACGCGCCAGTCTGTTTCGCCGCTTTGCGCAGCGCGTTCGAGCACCGGCACGGCATCTTTGGCATGTCCGGCAGCCGCAAGCTTGCGGCCATACAGGCTCAGCAGCTTGGCATTGCCCGGATTGCTGGCGGAGAGTTTCTGGTAGACCGCCAACTGCTCATTGATCTGGCCAATCGACTCGAGGCCGTTGGCATAGGCAAGTCCCTTGTTCACATCAGCGGGGTCGGCCTGCCATTTCTTGCCGAGTTCGGCCAGCGCCTCATAGGATACAGGCGCAGTCGACGCTGTATTGATGTCGCTTGTGCCCATGAACTGGCTGGTTGTCTTGCCGCACCCCGCGAGCAGGGCCGCAGATGCCAACGCAAGGAAAATGGCGATGTGGCGTCCGGCGCGCGGCATGTTTCAACTCCAGTCATCGGTGGCCCGCCGAATTTGCCGTCGACTGGTCAATAATTGATTAACCATAATCGGTTTTCACGTTAAGCCGGAACGAAACCCCCGGAGTGTATCATGGCTGACGCCGAAAACCTGCTTCCCGCCTCTTCAAGCAAGGCCATTCCCCTGAGGGTGATCAGTGGTGATGGCTGGGAGAGGATGCGCCGTGAGGCTCCGGCCAGTCTCAAGGCCTGGGCCGAGGCGAATGGATTCAGGGCCCAGCCGGGAAAGAGCCTGCTTGTGCCCGGTGAGCGCGGGGGGCTGACCGAGGTTCTGGTGGGCGCCGTTCCTGGTGATGACGGTTTCGCCCTTGCGAAACTTGCGCGAAGCTTGCCCGAGGGCGTTTACGCGGCTACCGGGGAGATCGCAAATCCCGAGTTGCTGGCGCTGGGCTGGTGCCTCGAAGCCTATGGCTTTGGCCGCTATGGAAAGCCAGCAAGCCCCGCCGTGCGCCTCGTTTGCCCGAAGGGTGTTGATCGCGCTGGTGTGCTGCGCGCTGCCACGGCCACCTATCTCGTGCGCGATCTCATCAATACCCCGGCCTCTGACATGGGGCCAGATGAACTGGAATTGGCCGCACGGGCCGTGGCCAAGTCTGGCAAGGCCAAGTTCTCGGTCGTGTCTGGCAAGGCGCTCGAAAGCGGGTTCCCGATGATCCACGCTGTTGGCAAAGCCAGTCCGCGTGCGCCACGCCTCATTGATTTCACCTGGGGTCCGGCGCGCGCGCCGAAGGTGACGCTCGTCGGCAAGGGCGTCTGTTTCGACACGGGTGGCCTCGATATCAAGCCGGCCTCCGGGATGGCGCTGATGAAGAAGGACATGGGTGGGGCGGCCAATGTGCTGGGCCTGGCGCAGATGATCATGGCTGCGAAGCTCAAGGTCAGGCTGCGCGTGCTCATCCCGGCCGTGGAGAATGCCATTTCCGGAAACGCCTTCCGCCCGGGGGACGTGCTGCGAAGCCGCAAGGGCCTGACCATTGAAATCGGCAATACCGATGCTGAGGGTCGCCTTGTGCTGGGTGACGCGCTGGCGCTGGCAGACGCGGAATCACCAGACCTGCTGATCGATATGGCGACGCTGACGGGTGCTGCCCGCGTGGCGCTGGGGCCTGACCTTCCACCATTCTTCACCGATAATGACGCGCTGGCGGACGCCGTTGCGAAGGCGGGTGAGGTGGTGAACGATCCTGTGTGGCGGATGCCCTTGTGGCGGCCCTATCTCCGCCTGTTCGAATCCTCCGTTGCAGACATGAACAATGCGGGTGATTCTGGCTTTGCGGGAGCGATCACGGCGGCGCTGTTCCTTCGCCGCTTTGTGGAGAAGGCCAAGGCCTATGCCCATTTTGACGTGTTCGGCTGGACGCCCACACCGCGCCCGGGCCGGCCAAAGGGTGGTGATGCGCAGGCCATGCGCGCGCTGTTCACCATGATCGCGCAGCGCTACGCCTGACTTGCAAGCGAGGGCATTTGCGGCCAAACTGATACGGATCCGAAACAATTACCGCGCATTGCGCAAAGTGCTTTGATGTCCGTAGCTTTGACAACAGCCCAGGCCCTGAACCTTTGGCACAGCGTGGCGTTGGCCATGGTGAAGGATGACGAGCCGGATCTTTCGGTCCGGCAGTTGTCGATTCTGCTCACCATCTATCTCGAGGCGCCGCCGCATACGGTGCGAGATCTCGCAGCCAAGCTTGGCGTCACCAAGCCAGTCATCACCCGCGCGCTTGATACGATGGGCAAGCTGGAACTGGTGAGCCGCAGGCGGGACGACAAGGACAAGCGCAACGTGCTGGTTCAGAGAACGGTAAAGGGCGCTCTCTACCTTGAGCGCCTCGCAGATACGATTGGCGGC
>JBEIDW010000210.1:0-3778 GCA_040383265.1 Hyphomicrobiales bacterium | reverse complement strand
GCCCTACACGACGCTCGTCCGCTCTGGCGGGCATAGAGGCCCATCCTCCAGCCCAGCACCCAGTCGGCGAGGTTGGGGTCGGCGTCGTCGCGGCGGAAAGCCTGAAGCCCGACGGTCTTGCCGTCGCGGTCGGCGACGGACATCCAGAAACCACGCTCAGAGAGGCTGCGCCCGGACTGTGGATCGAACATAGGAGACACATCGCTGTTGCGAAGTTCCCGCCGGAGCCGCACAAGTTCGGAAAAATCCGACGAGAGGCGGAAGGACAGGCCTTGCTGGTGTCCCGCCTCAATCAAGCCCGAGATCGCCGTGACGGTCTTGAGCGGATCGGCAAGGCCTGTCTCCGCACCGAGGGGCTGCACGCCCTGTAACCCGACATTCAACGCAAACATACTGATACCCTACTGTTACTGAACCCCTCACACCTGCCGTGATGCCTCTCGCCTGCAAAGCAGCCGTCAGGAGCCCATCATCAGCCTATGGTTAGTTTTGTATGAAGAGCGACGTAACGTCAACTCAATTTATGGCTGTTTTATTCAATTGTTTGAGTCAGCGCCGGTGCGCCACGCAGCGAAGATGCCAGACGCCAGAAGCTGTGGGCCAGGAGTGCAATCACGACAATAGTGCCACCTATCATTACCCGTTCCGAGGGAATTTCTCCGAACAGCAGCCACACCCACACCGGCGTCAGCACGGTTTCCAGCATGAAGAACATGCTGACATCTGCCGAGGGCAGGGTGCGTGGACCGCGCGCCAGCAGAACGGTGGCGAGCGGAATGGCGATCAAGCCGTTGAGCGCCAGCCAGAACAGGGCGGGCATGCCCCAATAGCCGGGCGCCAGAATGCTTAGGGGCGAAACGGTGAAGAACAGCAGCGCCACCATCGAGGAAAACAGGCTTCCGAGTGCCAGGCTGGCTGCCACCTTCTTGCCGGTGGCCCGGATGATGGTGAAGATCGTGGCCGAACAGAAGGCAGACACAAAGGCGAGCCCGTCGCCTGCCCAGTTGCCCGTCTTGAGCCCGTCGGAGGCGATGATGGTGGCGCCTGCAAAGGCTGCAAGCGTGGCGGCCCAGGTGAAGCCATGCACTTTCTCCTTCAGCACGGTTCGGGTGAGGGTTGCGGCGATCACGGGCGTCAGCGCAATGATGAACACCACATTTGCAGCCATGGTATGGGCGACGGCGCCGATATAGGCGATGTTGCCGAAGGTGCTGCACAGCGCCACGCCCAGCCCCGCCTTTCCGGCAATGAAGGGTGTGTCGTCGCCCTTTGCGCGTGACACGAGCCACAGGCCGCTGATTGCCGCGAACAGCAGTAGGCCGCGGGTGAACACCATGGTCCATTGATCGGCCATGGAGAGGCGGAGGAGCGGCAGGTCCAGCGTGAAGAGGAAGCCCCCAAGGGCCGTGATCAGGAAAGCTGCCCTGATCTGCCGGATGGAGGGCTGCAGAGGGGAGGTCATGTATCCCTAAATGCTGACGTTAAGGTCAGTATTTAGGGAAACCTAGTTTGACGTTTGCGTCAATCAACCAAAGCGTGTTGTTTCACCGGCTTGTGCCCCGGTGCAGTGTCCAGCCATCAGGCGTGAGCCGTTCCTGTGGCAGGAAGCGGGCCTTGTAGTTCATCTTGTGCGAGCCGTTCACCCAGTAGCCGAGATAGAGATAGGGGAGGCCCAGCCGCTTCACCCGGGCGATGTTGTCGAGGATCATGAAGGTGCCGAGGCTGCGCGCTGCTTCTTCCGGCTCGTAGAAGCTGTAGATCATCGAGATGCCGTCGCCCAGGATGTCGATCAGCACGGCGGCCACCAGCCTGCCGTCCTCTTCGCCGCCGCGGATCCGGTATTCGACGAGGCGGCTGTCGACGAAATTGTCATCCACCATGGCGGAGAAATCGAGCACCGTCATGTCGGCCATGCCGCCATCGGCGTGGCGGGAATCGATATAGCCGCGGAACAGCGAATAATGCTCGTGCTTCGCCTCGCTTTTCACCAGCGTCGCCTCCAGGTCGGCGTTGGCCTTCAGCGTGCGGCGGAAGCCGCGTGTTGGCGCGAAGCTGTTGACCGGAACCCGCACCGAGACACAGGCCGCGCAACCATCACAGGCAGGGCGGTAGGCAATGTTCTGGCTGCGGCGGAAACCACCCTGGCTCAGTTGCGTGTTGAGGCTCCGGGCATCATGGCCCACGAGATGCGTGAACACCTTCCGCTCCACCCGGCCCGGCAGATAGGGGCAGGGCGAGGGTGCGGTGATGAAGAACTGCGGGAAGTTCCGCCGTTCGATGCTCACGGCGTGCTGCTCCGGATATGCGATGGCGACCTCATGGAATTGATTCTAACCCGGTCATGGCCTAGGAGGGAAGCCTCATTGAAGGAAAGCGTGCAATGCGTGTGGCGTGGATCGGTCTTGGCGTGATGGGTTATCCGATGGCGGGGCACCTCGTCAGCCGGGGCAAGCTTGATGTCACGGTCTATAACCGCACTGCCAGTAAGGCCCTGAAGTGGTCGGACACGTTTAAGGGCCCCCATGCCCCAACCCCGGCGGAAGCCGCGAAGGGGGCGGATTTCGTCTTCGCCTGTGTCGGCAATGATGATGATCTCCGCCAGGTGACGACCGGGCCTGACGGCTGCTTCAGCACCATGAAGGCCGGTGCCGTCTTCATCGATCACACCACGGCCTCGGCCAACGTGGCCCGCGAGCTTCACGCCATCGCCAAATCGAAGGGACTGGGCTTCGTCGATGCGCCGGTCTCGGGCGGGCAGGCGGGGGCGGAGAACGGTGTCCTCACCGTGATGTGCGGCGGGGACCCGGAGGATTACGCCAAGGCCGAACCGCTGATCGCCCATTTCGCGCGCATGTGCAAATTGCTGGGGCCGGCGGGCTCTGGCCAGCTCGCCAAGATGACGAACCAGATCGCCATTGCCGGCCTCGTGCAGGGCCTCGCGGAAGCAGTGAACTTCGGCATGAAGGCCGGCCTCGACATGGAGGCGGTGGTGGAGGTCATCTCCAAGGGGGCCGCCGGTTCCTGGCAGATGGAGAACCGCCACAAGACGATGATCGCCGGTAAGTTCGATTTCGGCTTCGCGGCAGACTGGATGCGGAAAGACCTGGGGATTTGCCTTGAAGAATCCCGCAAGAACGGCGCGCCGCTGCCCGTCACGGCGCTCGTCGACCAGTTCTACGCGGAAGTGCAGAAGATCGGCGGCGGCAGGTGGGATACGTCATCCCTCATCGCCCGGCTGCAGAACCTCGACAGGAAGTAAGGGCCCTCATCCGCCCTTCGGCCACCTTCTCCCACACTGCGCGCGGGAGAAGGTCTGCGAAGCGGGGATTGGGGCCTCTTTACCCCTTCAAACCCTTCGCCACGTCGACGGCGAAATATGTCAGCACGCCATCCGCACCGGCGCGCTTGAAGCACATGAGGGATTCGGTGATGACCTTCTTCGGGTCCAGCCAGCCATTGTTGCAGGCGGCCATGATCATCGCGTATTCGCCCGACACCTGATAGGCGAAGGTCGGCACGTGGAAGTTGTCCTTCACGCGGCGCACGATGTCGAGATAGGGCATGCCGGGTTTCACCATCACCATGTCCGCGCCTTCCGCGATGTCGAGCGCCACTTCACGCAGCGCTTCATCGCCGTTGGCAGGTTCCATCTGATAGGTGAGCTTGTCGCCCTTGAGCGTTCCTGAAGAGCCCACCGCGTCGCGGAAGGGGCCATAGAAGCCGCTGGCATATTTGGCGCTGTAGGCCATGATCTGCACATGGCTCATCCGCTGGCCCT
>JBEIDW010000209.1:0-3800 GCA_040383265.1 Hyphomicrobiales bacterium | reverse complement strand
TCGGATTGGTCAAGTAGAAATCGGCAACGCCAGAGCGGAACAGCTCCGGCGACATGGCGCCTTCCACCTTCGCCAGATCGGCGAGTTCGGCTGTGGCGGCCGGGCTGCGGTGCTCAAGCCGCGCGAGCTGCGGCGATTGCTTGTACATGGCAGCCCGCAGTTCCTCGAGGTTGTTCCACGGCAATGTGGAGCCAAGTGTCTCGGAGAGCGCACGGAAAATCGCCCAGTCCTCACGCGCCTCACCGGGCGGGAAGGAGGCGCGCTGCGTCATCTGCGGACGGCCTTCGGTATTCACGTAAGTCGCCTGCTTTTCGACATAAGCAGCGCCCGGCAGGATCACGTCCGCCCGGTGCGCGCCGGCATCGCCATGCGTTCCGAGATAGACGACGAAGGTGGAGCCCAAATTCTGCGTGTCGATCTCGTCAGCGCCAATCAGGAAGAGAATGTCGAGGTTGCCGGAGCGGGCGGCCTCCAGCATCTCGCGCGTTGTCTTGCCACCGTCTGAGGCGGGGAGCGCGCATACATCAAGCGCGCCCACCCGGCCAGCGGCGGTGTGCAGCACGTTGAAGCCGTTCCAGCCGTCCTTGATGGCACCGAGCTTCTCGGCAGCCCTGTAAGCAGCAGCCAGAACCTGACGGCCATCGGCACGGGCAAGAGCGCCCTGCCCCACGATCACCATGGGTTTCTGGCCTGCCGCTTCGGCGGAACCCAGGAACTGGGTGAGCGTTTCCGGTCCTGCACCCAAATAGGCGTAGGGATAGGTCAGGTCGGCACGCTCGCCGATGACACTGACCTTGCAGCCGCCCTTCATCACGCGGCTGCGGATGCGGGCGTTGATGATGGGAGCTTCAATGCGTGGGTTGGCGCCAATGAGCAGGATCGAGTCCGCCTCGTCGATGCCAGTGATGCCCGAGTTAAAGAGATAGCCTGCCCGACCTCCCGCCTCACCCAGCGGGGTGCCATCCTGGCGGCAGTCGATGTTCTTGATGCCAAGCTGTTCTGCCAACTGGCGAGCCGAGAAAGCTTCTTCGGCGCTCACGAGATCACCCAGGATCATGCCGATGCGGTCCGGATTGGTGCCTTTCATGCGCTGGGCAATGCGCAGGAAGGCTTCCGGCCAGTTAGCGGGGCGCAGCTTGCCGATCTCTCGTATATAGGGGCGATCAAGGCGCTGTGCCTTGAGGCCATCCCACACGAAGCGGGTCTTGTCGGAGATCCACTCCTCGTTGATGTCGTCATTGGTGCGCGGCATGATGCGCATCACTTCACGGCCGCGCGCATCCACCCGGATGTTGGAGCCAACCGCATCCATCGCGTCGATGGTCTCGGTCTTGCGCAGTTCCCAGGGCCGCGCCTTGAACTCATAGGGCTTCGAGGTGAGCGCCCCCACCGGGCACAGGTCGATGATGTTGCCCTGCAGCTCGGAATTGATCGCCTTGTTGAGGTAGGTCGTGATCTCCATATCCTCGCCGCGGCCGGTGGCGCCCATCTGCTCGATGCCGGCCACTTCGGTGGTGAAGCGCACACAGCGCGTGCACTGGATGCAGCGGTTCATCTGCGTCTTGACGAGGGGGCCGAGATACTTGTCTTCGACGGCCCGCTTGTTTTCATGGAAGCGGTTCTTGTCGACGCCGTAGGCCATGGCCTGGTCCTGCAGATCGCACTCGCCGCCCTGGTCGCATATTGGGCAATCGAGCGGATGGTTGATGAGCAGGAACTCCATCACGCCTTCACGGGCCTTCTTCACCATTGGCGTGTTGGTGAAAACTTCCGGCGGCTCGCCATTGGGGCCGGGGCGCAGATCATTGACGGAGAGCGCACAGGACGCCTGCGGCTTCGGCGGGCCGCCCTTCACCTCAACCAGGCACATGCGGCAATTGCCGGCGATCGACAGCCGCTCATGGTAGCAGAAGCGCGGCACTTCGGCTCCGGCCTGCTCGCAGGCCTGCAGCAGGGTGAGACCATTTTCGACTTCGATCTCGGCGCCATCAATCTTGATTTTCGGCATCAGCTTGCTCGCGTTCCTAATCCGTCCTGACGGCCAGCCCCGGGCTGGCTGTCCTTTATCCTATTCAGCAGCGATCTTGCGCACTGCGCCGTCGTGGTCGGGGTTGGCGGCATACTGGTCGATGCGCGCCTCGATGACATGACGGAAATGCGTGATCAGCCCCTGGATCGGCCACGCGGCCGCATCACCCAGAGCACAAATTGTGTGGCCTTCGATCTGCTTCGAAACATCGAGCAGCATGTCAATCTCGCGCTTTTCAGCGCGGCCTTCGGCCATGCGCGTCATCACGCGCCACATCCAGCCCGTGCCTTCTCGGCACGGCGTGCACTGGCCGCAGGACTCGTGCTTGTAGAAATAGGCGAGCCGCGCGATGGCCCTGATGAGGTCCGTAGACTTGTCCATCACGATCACTGCCGCCGTGCCGAGGCCCGAGCGCAGCTTGCCGAGCGAGTCGAAATCCATCGGCGTGTCGATGATGAGGTCAGCCGGAACCATGCGCACCGACGATCCACCGGGGATGACCGCGAGGAGATTGTCCCAGCCACCACGGACACCGCCAGCATGGCGGTCGATCAGCTCGCGGAAGGGAATGCCGAGTTCTTCTTCCACCACGCAGGGTCTGTTCACGTGGCCCGAGATGCAGAACAGCTTGGTGCCCACATTGTTGGGCCGGCCCAGCGAATTGAACCAGGTGGCCCCGCGCCGCATGATGGTGCCGGCCACGGCAATCGACTCGACGTTGTTCACCGTGGTCGGCGCGCCATAGAGGCCCACATTCGCCGGGAACGGCGGCTTCATGCGCGGCTGGCCCTTCTTACCCTCGATCGACTCGAGCATGGCCGTTTCTTCGCCGCAGATGTAGGCGCCCGCGCCATGGTGCACGATGATGTCGAAATCCCAGCCGTGCACGTTGTTCTTGCCGATGAGGCGTGCCTCATAGGCCTGATCCACGGCCGCCTGAAGATGTTCGCGCTCGCGGATGAATTCGCCGCGCACATAGATCACGGCCGTGTGGGCGCCCATCGCGGCACCCGCCAGCAGGCTGCCCTCGACGAGGAGGTGCGGCTCATGGCGGAGGATTTCACGGTCCTTGCAGGTGCCGGGCTCTGATTCATCCGCGTTCACAACGAGGTAATGCGGGCGCTCGCCGATGACCTTGGGCATGAACGACCATTTGAGGCCGGTGGGGAAGCCGGCACCGCCACGTCCGCGGAGACCCGAGAGCTTCATCTCGTTGATCATCCAGTCGCGGCCATTGTCGATGAAGCCTTTCGTGCCGCTCCAGCAGCCGCGCTTTTTCGCGCCCTCAAGCCCCCAGTCATGGAGCCCGTAGATGTTGGTGAAGATGCGGTCCTTGTCAGCGAGCATGTCAGTTTCTCACTTCTTCGCAGTCTCGTCCGCCGGGGGCGGCGGGGGCGGCTCAACGCGCGTGAAGCTGCGCTGGCCTTGATAAAGGGTTGGGTCGGTCAGGCTCGTCGGGCCGCCCTCGGGGGCCGCGAGATGACGGTCGATCTGTGGGCCGACCTTCACCTTGCGGCCAGCGGCCAGATCATCGATCAGCTTCTCGAGGGAGGCAGGCGTCAGGTCTTCGTAAGTATCCTTGAAGATCTGAACCATCGGCGCATTCACGCAGGCGCCGAGGCACTCGACCTCTTCCCATGAGAACTTGCCATCATCCGAGAGGTGGTGCTGCTCGTGGTGTATCTTGTTCTGGCAGACTTTCTTCAGGTCTTCGGCGCCGCGCAGCATGCAGGGCGTGGTGCCGCACACCTGAATATGGGCAATCTTGCCC
>JBEIDW010000208.1:0-3880 GCA_040383265.1 Hyphomicrobiales bacterium | reverse complement strand
GAGGAGGGCGATCCTATCTCTCTCGCAAAGCGCCGAGCGGCTACGTTCTGGAACCGGAAGATCATTCTAGTTTCTACGCCTACCAACCGTGGTGCCAGCCGCATCGAAGCGGCCTACCAAGAGTCGGATCAGAGAAAATATCTTGTCCCATGCGGCGATTGTGGCACCGAGCAAGAACTTGCTTGGGCGAATGTGCGCTGGAATGAGGGCGACCCCAAAAGCGCCTGCTATGTCTGCCCGCATTGCGGATCGCTTTGGGGTGATGGTGATAGGCGTAGGGCAGTGTCTAAGGGACGATGGGTAGCAACCAAGCCTTTCAATGGCGTGGCCGGTTTTCACTTGAACGCACTCTATTCACCTTGGTCGGTTCTCACCGATGCCGTCGAAGAGTTCTTGGCGGCAAAGAAAGACCCGATGCGGCTGAAGACCTTTGTCAACACGTTTCTGGGCGAAACGTGGGAAGATCAGGGCGAGGGCGTGGACGATGTCGAACTCGCCCAGCGCCGCGAGGTCTATGAGGGTGTCCCCGAGGAGGTCGCACTGCTGACGGCAGGCGTGGACGTTCAGGACGACCGTCTGGAGGTCGAGGTGGTCGGCTGGGGCGCTGGCGAGGAAAGCTGGTGCGTCGATTACCGCGTTCTGCACGGAGATCCGTCGTCACCACAATTGTGGAAACAGTTGGACGAGGTGCTGCTCCAAACCTTCGAGCATCCGATTGGCAAGCCGATGATCATCCGCTCGACCTGCGTGGACTCTGGTGGTCACCACACGCGGGCGGTGTACAATTACGCCAAAACGCGGGCTGGACACCGCGTGTTCGCGATCAAGGGTGTCGGCGGTGAGGGCAAGCCGATTGTCGGTCGCCCCAGCAAGAACAATATCGGCAAGATCCCGCTCTATCCGGTGGGGGTCGATACGGCGAAGGAACTGTTCTATGCGCGTTTGCGCCAGCCTGAGCCTGGGCCAGGGCATTGTCACTTCCACACGCGGCTTGATGAGGAACACTTCCGGCAGTTGACCGCTGAAAAGCAGGTTATCCGCTATCACAAGGGCTATCCGAAGCGCGGGTGGATTAAGACGCGGACGAGAAACGAGGCGCTTGACGTTCGGGTCTATGCTATGGCGGCGTTGGCGATCTTGAACGTCAATATGGACAGCGTTGCGAAAAAGTATTTTTCTGATATAGACAGGGATGAAGATTTGTCTGCCTCCAAGGAGGAGGCTCATCCGCTGGTCAATGCTAGGGCAAAGTCGCGGCGCAAGGGTGGGTTCGTGAATAATTGGCGGTGATGGATGGCTAACCTTTTCGATCCTGCAAATGCGCCTGAAGGTGAACCCGAAACTATTGTGGTCGGCGACTTCATCCAGTGGAAGCGCAGCGATCTCGTGCAGGACTACCCGGTGGCAACACACTCTGCCGCCCTTATCGCCCGCATAACGGGTGGTGGTGCCAATGAAATCCAGATCAACGCGACTGAGAGCGATCCCAGTTATTATCTGTTCACTGCCACGAGTGCTACCTCATCCAGCTTTAGCCCTGGGCATTATCACTGGCAGCTTGAAATTACACAAACCTCCAGCGGCAACCGGATTGTCGTCGCGACAGGTATGTTTCAGATTCTGCCTGATCTCGATGTCAACAACAGTGACCCGCGCAGTCACGCGGACATTATGCTGGCGAAGATCCAGACGATCCTTGAAGGCCGTGCGGACAGCGATGTGTCGTCCTACTCGATTCAGGGTCGCTCGCTGGCGAAGATGTCGATCTCCGATTTGCTGTCTTGGCGCGACTATTACCGCCGTGAGGTGTTGAAGGAAAAGCGTGACTCCAACATCAGGAACGGTCGCCAAACCAGTTCAACTGTGAAAGTCCGGTTTCTATGAGCATCTGGCGGGAAATACTGGGCTTGCCCGTGAAGGCTCCGAGCTAGGGCTTGCAGCGCCGTGCTTATCAGGCTGCGAACACTGGTCGCTTGTTTGCGGACTTCACTTCGTCCAACCGCAGTGCGGATAGCGAGCTTCGCACCGACCTTGTGCTGATGCGCAATCGGTCGCGTGAGCTTGCGCGCAATGATGTCTATGTGAAGCGTTACCTGAGCCTGATGAAGACCAATGTGGTCGGCGACAAGGGCATGACGCTCCAGGTCAAGGCCCGGAATGACAACGGCTCGATGGATGTTGTCGGGAACACCATCATCGAGAACGCTTGGGCGCAGTTCAGCCTGCGTGGTAACTGCACCGCCGATGGAATGCGGTCTTGGGTCGATCTTCAGAAGTATGTGATCGAGGCCACTGCGCGTGATGGTGAAGCTTTTATCCAGATCGTGCGCAATCGGCGTTTCCCGCACGGGATTGCGTTCCATCCGGTCGAGGCCGATCTGATTGATGAGAAAAAGAACGAGATCACCAAGAACGGCAACCGCATCCGCATGGGTGTTGAGGTTGATGCGTTCAATCGTCCGGTGGCCTATTGGGTCAAGACCAACCACCCCGGCGATTATGACATGTCGAGCATTCGCAGCGCGGTGACGACGCGGGTGCCGGTTGAGAACATGATCCATGTGTTTGAGCCGCTTCGTGCAGGCCAGACCCGTGGCGAGCCGTGGATGGCACCGGCCATTGCACAGTTGAAGATGCTCAACGCGCACCGCGAGGCCGAATTGGTCGCCAGTCGCATGGCTGCGTCGAAGATGGGCTTCTTCGTCAGCGAGACCGGCGACGAAGTGCCTGCGGACGATTACGACGGCAAGGTTCCAATCATCGACGCGGAGCCGGGTGCGTTCCACCAGCTACCGGCTGGTGTGGACTTCAAGCCGTTCGACATGAACCATCCGGCCACGGCGTTTGCTGACTTCGAGAAGGGCATCCTGCGCGGCTTGGCTTCGGGGCTGGGCGTGTCCTATGCCTCGCTCTCGAACGATCTGGAGGGAACGTCCTACAGTTCGATCCGGCAGGGCGCGTTGGAAGAGCGGGACGCTTACAAGGTTGTGCAGACCTTCCTGCTGGAGCATTTCGTGCTGCCCGCCTACGCGGCGTGGCTTGACGAGGTCATGCAGTTCGGGATTGTCCCGATCCCGGCTACCCGCTTCGACAAGTTCTTCAACGCAACAGTTTTCCGCCCGCGTGGCTGGCAGTGGGTCGATCCGCAGAAGGAAATCAACGCTGCGGTCACTGCGATGCACAATGGCATCATGTCGATGCAGGATGTGTCGAACCAGTATGGGCGTGACATCGAGGAGACCTTCTCGCAGATCCAGCGCGATCAGGAACTGGCTGACAGCCTGGGCCTGAAGTTGGCGTTCCAGCCGTTCGGCGGGAACGAGGCTGCGAAGGGGCAAGTCGAGCAGCAAGAACAGCAAGAGCCTGTTGCACCGCAGCGTGGCGAGGCGAACATCACTGTGAACACGCCTCCCGTCAACGTCAGACTGGATGTACCGGAGGCGCTTCGACCGCGTTTTGTTAAAAAGAAGGTCAACCTGATTAGGAACGAAACCGGCCATGTTGTCGGCGTTGAAGCAGAGGAGATGCCCGATGATTGAGAGCGGCGTTTCTCGCGCTTACAAGCTGGATATTCTGCGGGGCGAACACACTGAAAAAGACTCGTACTACATGGCTTTGTACACCAGTGATGCGGACATAGGCCCGCAAACTGAAAGGTACACGGCTAAGGGTGAGGTTCGCGGTACTGGCTATCAGGCTGGTGGGAAAAGCATTGAACTGAAGGTTGAGCCTTTTGCTTATGGGGCTGCGGTTGTTGTGGGTGAGCAATTATGGGATTTCGCCACTATCACGGCTCAGGGGGCCATGATATATAACGCCAGCAAGGGCAACAAGGTTGTGGCCGTGATGGCCTTCGAAAATGAAGTGTCGTCTGTGAATG
>JBEIDW010000207.1:0-3982 GCA_040383265.1 Hyphomicrobiales bacterium | reverse complement strand
GGCGCGCTGGCGGATGGATCGCTGCAGCAGGTTCCCGGCGCCCCGGTCTTCACCCGCCGCGTCTATGTGGCGGAAAATGCCCAGACCGTCAGGCCCTGGGGCTGGTACGCCGCCGCTCTCGCTGCCGCCGCCAATCATTGAGGATGTGGAGGAACAGCGCCACGAAGACGATGCCGCCGCCGATGATGGTGCGGCTGCCTGGCACCTCATTGTGGATGAGCCAGACCCAGATCGGCCCCAGCACCGGCTCCAGTGTGCTGACCAGCGCCGCAAGGGCGGCCGGCACGAGTCGCGCGCCTGCGGCGAACATCGCAAGCCCCATGCCGAGGTTTACCGCCCCGAACAGGATGAGCCAGGTGAGGTCCGTCACGGAGACTGCAAGCCCGCCCGACAGGAAGAAGGCCGCCACACAGGCCATGGCCGTGCCGAGGCAGACGGCTGGCATCATGCGCACATCGGGGTGGTGGCGGGTAATCACGATGGCGGTGGAGAACATGATGGTGATGAGAAGCGCCAGCCCGTCGCCCAGTGGTGAAACCGTGCCCGAGAAGGTGGCCGACACCATGATGCCGACACCGACGATCACCGCCGCGATGGCTGCCCAGGTTGCGAGGTTCACCCGCTCCTTGAACAAGACCCAGGCCAGCAGGGCGGCGAAAAGCGGTGCTGCGGCCTGTGTCAGCAGGATGTTGGCGACGGTGGTGTATTGAAGGGCCACCACGAAGGCGGAGGAGGCAACGCCGAAGCACACCGCCACCGCAAGGCCGGGAAGCCCCATGTTGCGGAACAGCTTTGCTGTGCCCGAAGGGCCCTCGCGCCACAACATGAAGAACAGTAGGAAGGAGGAGGCGAACAGCGACCGCCAGAACACCTTGGTCCAGCTGTCATCGACCGTGATGAAGCGGGCGATGGTACCGCCAAAACTCCAGCACAGCGCCGCCCCGGCAACCAGCAGCAAGCCGAGACGGAAGTCGGCAGCGGGAGAGCGGGCGGGAATCGCGCGGGTGGAGGTCATGACAGCGCCGGGATTAGCTTGGATGATGTCGAGCGCACAAGCGCAAGCATTGCATGGCGCAGCCCAATGGCATGCACCTGGCGTTCAGCACGTCGGGCCAAGTGCCGCCGCCGGGCTACAGCCGCTCGAAGCCTCCGTCGTTCCAGAATTCGCTCCCAACCTGATGATGCCCGGTGAAGAAACCATCGGGATCATATTTCTTCTTGATCTCCAGAAGGCGCGCATAGTTTTCACCCCAGGCTGATTTCTGCCAGTCCGGGTCGTGGTAGCTCATCTCCGAGGAGTAGGAGCCTGCCTCCGGCGCAATCTTGCGGAACTCCGCAAAGGCGGCAGAAATGCTCTTGGCCTCCGCGCGGGACGCGCCATAGTCAGGGTCCTCGCCCTTGATGCCGGGGAATTTTCCAACCTGGCCGCCCGCAATGATGACGAGAGCGAACGCGTCGATGGCAGAGGGATGAACGGACGTGTTGCGCGCGTCTTCCCGCCGGGCTTCGGTGGCGCCCGCCAGCCCCTTGTTGAAATGCAGCGTCGTTGCATACTGCCGCGAGGCATTGACCAGCGCGTCGGTCAATGCGGCGGCGCTGTCATCGGCCAAGAGTTTCTGCGGCAGCCACAGGCTTTCATAGCCTGAGAGGAAAATGCCAACTTCCGCCGTGTTGCCATTCCACCAGAAGCGCCCGGTTTCCTTGCCATTGCGCTCATCAATTTTGATGGTCCGGGGATAATTGGCTTTGCGGTGTTCAAAGTCCCACCAGTGGCGGGCGGGCGTCACGATGAAGCGGGCGGGATCGACCACCTCATAATCGGCCTTCCGCTCCTCGACCCAGCCCCAGAACGGCTGCCAGACGGCCGCCGCCTGCGCTTCATCCAGCCCTTGAAAGCTCATCTGGATGTTCAGGACATTGTCAGCTGAAAATGAAACCTGCTCGCCCCAAGTGGGATTGATGAGGCTGTCACGCGCGAAGTTCAGGAACTTGGCCGTGAGAGCCCGGAACGCTTTCTCGTCACGCGCCTTGATGCCCTGAACCATGAAGCCGAGATAGGATGGCAACTCATGCGTGGCGATGGTCACCCGCGTGGTGATGCCCCAGCCCGCGCCGCCGCCCTTGATCGCCCAGAACAGATCCGGATGCTGGCATTCATTGACCACCAGAACTGATCCGTCCGCCGTGACGATCTCTGCTTCCAGCAGGCTCGCGCAGGTCATGCCGCCGTATTTGGAATAACTGCCAAACCCGCCGGTTTGCAAATGACCGCCCACGCCAACGGATGTGCAGCCACCACCCTGAACATAACGGCCGTGTTGCCGGATCACGAAGTCATAAAGATAAATAAAGCGTTCGCCCGACGCGGCGCTGACGGCCTGGCGCGGCGCAACCTTTCCACCGCAGCCTTGCGGCACGAAGCTGTCATGAAGGGTAAAACCCTTGAGATCGCGCGTCCAGATCATCAGGCTGTCGGGCGCGTTCGACTGGCCGAGATAGCTGTGCGCGCCGCCCTTCACCACAAGGCGCAGCGCATGGTCATGGGCGAACTTGACCGCCTTGGAAACATCTGCGGCGGTCTTGGGAATGACGACATGCGCGCTGGGTTGCGCCACCCAGCCATCCATCCAGCCTGCAGATTGCGTGCCGCCGGAAAAATCCTGAATAAGGAAGGGATTCTGCAATTCGGTTCTGGCTGCATCGTCAAGCTTGCCGCCATGTTGCGCCATGACCACGTCAACCGGCCGCACGCAGTCTTCCAGCGTGCCCTCTAGGCTGTCAGCCAGCGCCTTCCACTGCTCAGGCTTCGGCCACGCCGCATCGGAGGGCCGCACGCGCTTGACGAGACTGGCGCCTGCCACGCTTGAACCCCGAATATTCGACAGACCGACTGTTCCGGCCGAGAGCAGCATAGCCGTCCCCGCCATTAAAGCATCCCTGCGCTTCATGCCTGCTCCTGTTTTGATGCAACTGACTATCCGCCACGCAACTTAGTTTGACAATAGCTTGCTATGCGCTGCCTGTCCGGCAGCCGCGAGATCATGTGGTCGACTGTGCCGAATACTTGCAACCTTGCGTGCTAAAATACAAAAGCCCCGGCCTTTCGGCCGGGGCCTTCGTCTGTCGCGTCCCGAGGGAGCTTGTTTAGCAGGAGTAGTACATGTCGAACTCGACCGGGTGGGGGGTCATCCGGTAGCGGTCCTGCTCTTCCTGCTTGAGGTCAAGGTAGCTTTCGATCTGGTCCTTGGAGAACACGCCGCCCTTGAGGAGGAATTCGTGGTCGGCGCGGAGCGAGTCGATGGCTTCCTGGAGCGAACCGCACACGGTCGGAACCTTGGCGAGTTCGGCCGGCGGCAGGTCATAGAGGTTCTTGTCCATCGCCGGGCCGGGATGGATCTTGTTCACGATGCCGTCGAGGCCCGCCATGATGATCGCCGAGAAGCATAGATAGGGGTTGGCCGTCGGATCGGGGAAGCGCACTTCCACGCGCTTGGCCTTCGGGTTCGCCGTATAGGGAATGCGGCAGGAGGCCGAGCGGTTGCGCGAGGAATAGGCCAGAAGCACGGGGGCTTCATAGCCCGGTACCAGGCGCTTGTAGGAGTTGGTCGACGGGTTGGTGAAGGCATTCAGCGCCTTGGCGTGCTTGATGACGCCGCCGATGAAATAGAGGCAGGTTTCCGAGAGGTCGGCATACTGGTTGCCGGACATCATCGTCTTGCCGTCCTTCCAGATCGAGAAGTGGCAGTGCATGCCCGATCCGTTGTCGCCGAAGATCGGCTTCGGCATGAAGGTGGCGGTCTTGCCATACGAGTGCGCGACGGTGTGCACGATGTATTTGTAGAGCTGCATGTTGTCGGCCATCTGGACCAACGTGTTGAATTTCATGCCGAGCTCGTGCTGCGCGGGGGCGACCTCGTGGTGATGCTTCTCCGGCTGGAGACCGAGTTCGGCCATCAGCGTCAACATTTCCGAGCGCATATCC
>JBEIDW010000206.1:0-4010 GCA_040383265.1 Hyphomicrobiales bacterium | reverse complement strand
GATTATTAACCATGTATTCTTGAAAATGCTTCCAATGGAAACTTTGAAGAACTGGCCCTCGCCGGTTCAGTGTTTCAGGGAAGGCAAATTGCAACCATGATTATTCTTGTCGACGAACGCCTCGACGTGACCACCGCGTATCGTGCCAGTTTCGGACGTGAAGGCATTTCTGCCGCAACCTTCACGCCTCAGGATTTCGATGGTTGGTTCCGTTCGACAAGCGGGCCGGATCTCGCTGCGGTCGAGGCCTTCATTCTGGGCGACTTCAACCACCGTGAGAGCATGACGCGCGCCATCAAGACCAGAACGGAAGCCCCGGCCATTGCGCTGAATGATTCAACCGGGCTCGAATCAACCCTGAAGCTGTTTGCCGCCGGTGTGGATGATGTGGTGCGCAAACCCGTGCATGCGCGCGAGATTATCGCCAGAATAAGTGCGATCCGCCGCCGCGTTACGCCAACTACGAAGGCTAGCGACATGGGTGATATCCGGGTGTTCAACGATGGACGAGATCCTGAGGTTGGTGGAAACGTTCTGACGCTGCCGCGCCGTGAGCGCCGCATTATTGAACAATTTGCTTCGGACCTTTCCGCCATGGTTAAAGGACTATTGGAGCATGGCGAGCAATTTGCCCTGGTTACAGCGCCCGAGGCCAGGCCCTACGTCAGGATGATAGTAGACAGGTTATTCCCGGCTCTGCCTGTTCTTTCACACGTGGAGATCGCTCGGAGTGGTAAGCTGGACGTCATCGCGTCGCTGTCATGATGGCAGATGTTGAAAATCAGCTCCTTGTCGTCTTCTTGCTATTTTGCCGGATTGGTGGCTGCCTGCTTGTCGCGCCAGGCTTTTCGAGTCCAAGAGTTCCGGTTCACATTCGACTTTTCGGCACTCTCGCACTGACAGCTGCAGTGTTTCCAGTAATCGGTAACGACTTGGAGGGAGTAATCCTGTCGATACCGGAGGAGAAGCGACTACTACTTATTCTGCAAGAAACGCTAATCGGAGCAGCGATCGGGCTCATGGCACGGTTCTTCATTTTGGCAATTCAGTTCAGTGCGACAGCCATTTCGAACTTCATCGGACTCTCGGGAATTCCGGGCGTCCCGCTCGAGGAGGGCGACACCGGTTCGCCCCTTGCGACACTGGTTTCCTCTGCCTCAGTCATGCTGCTTTTTACACTAGGCTCAGGACCTATTAAACCTGTTGCGGATCAGTTGCCGATTTGATTCAAGGCTTCCGAAAGAGGAGGCCCTGATGAGTGAGCTGTTTCTGTTGAGCAAGGCCCAGATGGCACGGATTTCGCCGCATTTTCCGCTGGCTCACGGGGTACCGCGTGTCGATGACCGGCGGGTGGTGAGCGGCATCGTCTACGTCATCCGCAATGGTCTGCAATGGAAGGATGCGCCTAAGCGTTACGGCCCCCACAAGACCCTCTACAATCGCTTCATCCGGTGGAGCAGGCTCGGGGTATTTGACCGCATCTTCGCCAGTCTTGCAGGCGAGGGACCACGGCCGGAACGCATCATGATTGATGCTACGCACCTGAAGGCACATAGGACCGCGGCCAGTCTGCTTAAAAAGGGGATGTTTCCCGTCGTATCGGGCGAACGAAGGGCGGCCTGAACTCCAAGCTGCATGTGGTGTGCGACGGTGAAGGCAGGCCGCTGGCCATGTTGCTATCCGAAGGCCAGATGAACGACCACACGGGAGCAAAGCTGCTCTATCCGAGCCTGCCTTCCGCTAACACCCTGATTGCCGACAAGGGCTACGACAGTGACGAGTTCCGCCAGGCGCTGGCCGCCAAGAACATCAAGGCATGCATTCCAACGAGGCGTAACCGTAAGATACAGCACGCCTTCGACAAGCAACTCTACAAGACCCGTCATAAGATCGAGAACATGTTTGGAAAACTCAAGGACTGGCGGCGCATCTCAACCCGCTATGACCGCTGCGCCCACACCTACTTCTCCGCCATCTGTATCGCAGCCAGCTTCATCTTCTATCTCAATCAATGAGTCCTGAGCCTAATAACGGTACACGGCAACTCAATACTGCCGCGCTACCGGCATGGTGATCAACTGATCGTGTCCGACGAACTCCCCATCGCGTTGGGAGACCGGATCGTGATCGAATCGCGCAAGCACGGCGTCCTTGACGGAACGCCGCTCTATCGCAACACGGAGGGCCTTACGCTGCTGCTGGCCGGACGTTCCAGGCGTGAAGTGCTCATTCCGCCGGAGCACATCAATTTCCTGGGCCGGATCGTCTGGGCAAGCCAATGAACAGAAGCGGAGCACCAGAAGCGAGAAGCCCGCAGCCTGATGCCGAGATTTCTCCGCTTCAGCTTCTGTGCGCAGCTCTGCCATCGGTGGCGTCACTTGCGCTGCTTATAGAGTACATGCTTGTGCCAGGATAGCCCCTGATAGATTTTATCATGCCTGATCTGGCCCTTCCCACCACGGCGCACGAGAGCAAATTCCGGTCCAATCTGACTGTGCGGCACGTCACCCCCAGGATTGCTGTCAGGCTCAATGACCAGCGTGCGCCGCCGCCTGAACGCCGACAATCAGCGATGGCTGGTAAGACGCACCCAGTCAATCTATGATTTGTCTGAACATGATTTCGAGCCACGGAGGAACAATGACCATTCGGCACATCCTCTGCGCCGTTGACGGATCGGAACCATCTTTCCGGGCCGTGGCGCTGGGCGCTCAGATCGCCAAGACCATGGGCGCACAACTGACCATCGTGTCAATCCGGTGCTTTCACACCGACCGCACGGCTGTCGCCGGCATTCAGACGCCCGAGGAAGTTGACCATATCCTCTCGCAAGCTCTGGAAATAGCTCAGCACAATAGGGTCAGCGGTGCCAGAATCGTTCAGCTTTCAGCGCCGGATGCCGCAACGGCCATCGCGGATTATGCGAAAGAGCACGACGCCCAGCTGATTTTTGCCGGTTCGTCAGGAAAGGGCGCGTTGAAGCGTCTCGCGCTTGGTTCCACCTCCACCGATCTCCTGCAGACGACTGACCGCCCCGTCACGATCGTCCACTGACGAGGTACCGCCTGGAACACCAGTCCGGCTGGCAATGGCCGGCGGGTGCAGGCCGGGCACTGCCTGCCATGGACCGGAAAAAAGCTTCTGCCGGGCTGCGGAAAACCACCAAATTGCTTTTTGACCAGACGGTACACACTGCTAGGGTCCATCCAGATCAGCATCCCGGCGGTTACGGAATGGGGAGGCACGCATGCTCGACTTGTTGTTGAAATCCGCGCGGATGGTGGGAAGCCGCCAACCGATGGACATTGCGGTGAAGGACGGCCGGATCGCCGATATTGCCCCGCTCATCGAAGCGCCGGCGAGGCGGGTGATCGCGGCGGAGGGGTCTCTGGTCGCGCCGCCCTTCGTTGACCCGCATTTCCACATGGACGCCACGCTGAGCCTCGGCCTGCCGCGGCTCAACCGGTCGGGAACGCTGCTGGAAGGCATTGCCCTGTGGGGAGAGCTGAAGCCGCTGCTGACGGTTGAGGCCGTCATGGAACGCGCGCTACGCTACTGCGATCTGGCGGCGTCGCAGGGACTGCTCGCCATCCGCTCGCATGTTGATGTGTGCGATGAGAACCTCACCGCCACCCATGCGCTCATCGAAGTGCGCAAGAAGGTAGCCCCCTACATCGACTTGCAGCTTGTTGCCTTCCCGCAGGACGGCCTCTACCGCAGCCCCAATGCGGAGGCCAATCTTCTCCGCGCCCTCGACCTCGGCCTCGACATCGTGGGCGGCATCCCGCATTTCGAACGCACCATGGAAGACGGCACGCGCTCGGTGCGCCGCCTGTGCGAGATCGCGGCAGAACGGGGGCTGCGCGTCGACATTCATTGCGATGAAAGCGATGACCCGATGTCGCGACATGTCGAAACACTGGCGGCGGAAGCGATCCGCTGCGGATTGCGTGAGCGCGCCACAGCCTCGCACTGCACCTCGATGCATTCCGTCGACAACTACTATGCCT
>JBEIDW010000205.1:0-4012 GCA_040383265.1 Hyphomicrobiales bacterium | reverse complement strand
GTTTCCCATGCTGCTTGGTGCGCTTGGCCTTGTGCCTGGCAATGTCGTGCCAAACCTGGGGATCGCCAGCATGGCCACGGTGAAGCCGTGATCCCCCGCGCGCAGCACCGCTTCACGCAGGGCAGCGCCCCATGACTGGCGCGCTTTTCATCATGTTCTTCATGGTCTGCGGACCGTTCGAGATGTTCTGTGAGCAGGGCCGCATGATCCACCCAACCTGCGCCGCTGCCGAAGCCTGGCTGCGCGCGGGGCTACGCAGCGACCAATCCCTACTGATCGTGGATGAATGCGTCCCTTGGCCCGCTTTGGATCGTGAGCGGATGTTCCGTTCTCATTCTGAAGCGGGCTGTGAGTTCATCGCCGAATGAGCGGCGCCAAGCGGGACTTTTCCGGTATTGCAGGGGCCACTTCTGCATTTAGCTTCAGGAACTCGACCAGGCGTTGAGCGTGCGTGGGAAGCGCGCCGAAACTTCGCACGCAAATCGTAAGCGGGCGGCGAGTCCAGGTGTCCGTAAAAGGGACGACGCGGATAGACATTGACTGCTGCGATCGCCGAGCTGCTGTTTCGGGCAAGATCGCAAGGCCAATGCCCTTTTCTACCATCTGACACATCAAGTCGGACCCGCTGAGGCGAATACGCAACTTAAGCCGGCGCCCGGCCCGGAACGCATGATAGTTCAGGAGATCCTGCATTGGGCTGCCGGCCGCATAGCCGATGAATTCATGTTCAAGAGTTTCGTGGAATGTGACCTTGCGGTGCCGGCTGAGCGGATGCCGCAGAGGCATCACCAAAGCAAGGCGGATTTCCGCGAAGGGAAAAGTGACCAGTTCGGTGCCCGGATCAACGGCATCTCCGACGATGCCGATATCGCCGCGACCCGCGGCGATTGCGCGAAGTATCTCACCGCTTCCGTGATGCTCAAGGTCGATATTGATGTTCGGATGGTCGGAAAGAAAGGCCGCCAAGGGTACCGGTAGAAATTCCATCGCGCCAACATTCGACAGCAAGCGGATATGCCCCTTCATACCCTTGCCGAAATTGTCGAGATCACCACGCATTCTCTCCAGCTGCTGCGAGACAAGCCACGCGTGATGCAGAAGCACTGTTCCTGCCGAAGTGACCCGCACCCCCCGGCGGTTCCTTTCCAGGAGCGGAGCATTGAGAGCATCTTCCATGGCACGGATACGCTCACTCGCCGACGCCAGGGTCATGTTCGCGCGGGCCGCCCCATGCGTGATGCTACCGGCTTCGGCAACATGCACGAATAGTCGCAGGTCGGTCAGATCGAATCTCATGGACATGGTGACAAACCAGCCTTTGCCTCTGCCTGAGGCAAGCTTAGCACATTCCGCATTGTGCGTCTCCTTTCGCAACGACAGGGTGGGAAGGTGCCCGGACAGTCCGGGGGAACCCAAGGCAGCGAGGAGACCATCATGTCTGCACCGACGATAAGTTTTGACGACGGCGCCATCTACGAACGGGCGGTGGGTGCCTGGAGCCGAAAGGCCGGTGAGATCTTCCTCGACTGGCTCTCACCGTCGCCCGCCCTCCGTTGGCTCGATGTAGGATGCGGCAACGGCGCCTTCACCGAAGAAATCCTGCGGCGTGGCGCACCTTCCGAATTACAGGCGCTTGATCCCTCAGAAGGACAACTCGCCTATGCCCGCATGCGCCTGCGGAATGCGGGCGCTTTCTTCACACAGGGAAGCGCGATCGATCTCCCCTTTGAAGACGCACGCTTCGATGTTGCCTGCATGGCCCTGGCGATTTCCTTCGTGCCTGACGCCGAGCGGAGCGTGCGGGAAATGGTCAGGGTCGTGCGGCCCGGGGGCACCGTTGCCACCTATATGTGGGACCAGGTGGGCGATGGCTCCCCAATCGAGCCCATTTTTGTCGAGCTGCGCGGCATGGGTATCGAGACGACCCTGCCGCCAAGCGTCCAGGCCTCGCGGATGGAGACGCTGCAGCGCCTTTGGGCAATTGCCGGCTTGGGGGACGTAAGCTCCCGCACCATTACGGTCCAGCGCCGCTTCGACAGTGCACAGGATTTTTGGGAGGCGAGTACCGGAACAGGGACCATCGTGCCCACGCTTGATCGCATGGCGCCCGATGCGCGCGCCGAGCTGAAGGCACGCCTTTTTTCCCGGCTCACGCCATCAGGCGGCGGACCGGTCACGCTCTGCGCACGCGCCAACGCAATCACCGGCACGAAGCCTTAGCCATTCCATCTTTAAGCAGGAGACGAGACATGACGAAGTCAGGCTTCTCGCGCCGGCGCGCGCTCCTCGGCGGCATCACTTGCGCGGCCGCCATCCGGGGCGGGGCGTCGGCCCAGGCCCAACCCTTCCCGACCCGCCCGGTTCGCGTCATCGTGCCGTTCCCACCGGGCGGTGCGGCCGATGTCCTCACGCGGCTGATGTCCGAGCCGCTTTCGCGCGAGCTCGGACAGGCGATGGTGATCGAGAACCGGGTCGGCAGCGGCGGGCGCATCGGCACCGAAGCCGCCGCCCGCGCCACGCCCGATGGCTACACGATGCTGATGGGCAGCCAGGCGACCAACTCCATCAACCCGGAACTGTACCGTGACACCAGCTTCGACCCGGCGCGCGATCTCGTGCCCGTAGGGCCGTTGGGGGGTGTGGGCTCGGTCCTCTATGTCCGTAACAGCCTCGATGTCCGCACCCTCCAGCAATTGATCGAACGCGCGCGCCAGAGGCCTGGAGAACTCACCTTTGGCTCGGCCGGCAATGGCAGCGGCTCCCACCTCACGACCGCGTTGTTGGAAGCCATGGCGCGGATTCAGCTGACCCATGTGCCCTATCGCGGCACGCCAGCGGCCACGATCGATATCGTTGCCGGGCGCATCGACTTGATGAGCGACCCAATAACCACAGCGCTGCCACATGTGCAGGCGGGCGCGGTGCGCGCCCTGGCTGTCACCACGCCGCAGCGCCATCCGGCCCTGCCCGATGTGCCGACTGTGGCCGAGGCCGGCGTGGCGGGATACGAAGCAGTGAGCTACTATGGCTTCTTCGCGCCCAGCGGCGTGCCGGCCGAACCGCTTGCGCGGCTGCGGAGCGCCTGCGCGAAAGTGGTCGCCGACCCCGTCATCGGCAGACGCCTCGAGGAGCAGGGGATCGTCCGCCTTGGGCTGAACCCGGCGGAATTTGCAACTCATGTCGCCGCCGACCGGCAGCGCTGGGGCCGCGTGATCCGCGACGCCAACATCACCGTCGACTGAATGCGACGGAAGCAAGCGCATCCATGGAAATCATCGATCTGAGTCGCGAGCTGTTTCATCGCACCCAGACGCATCCCTCGCACCCGCCCGTCATCATGACCGTGTGGAACGACCATTCGGAGAAGAAGGTCGCGGGCGACACGGTCTTCACGAGCAAGGCGCTGTCTATCGCGCTGAGCGACCATGCCGGGACGCATGTGGATGCGCCGGTGCATTTCGATCCGCGACCGGGCGCGCTGTCCATCGATCAGGTGCCGCTTGCGAACTTCATCACTTCGGCCTTCTGCATCGATCTCTCGCACGTGCCGCTGAAGAACGCGGCGAGTGTTGCCGAGGTCGAGGCCGCGGTGAAGCAATCCGGCCAGGACATCCGCAAGGGCGACACGGTGCTGATTCTCCTCGGCACCAATGCGCGTTTGCTCGGCAAGCCCGGCTACGGGCACGACTTCCCGGGGCTTTCGATCGAGGCGATCCATTGGTTGGCGGATCGTGGCATCGGTATGTTCGGCGTCGAAGCCATCAGCCCTGCACCGGAGGGGGAGCTGAACTTCAGGGCGCATCACCGCTTCACGCAGGGCAGCGCCCCATGATTGGCGCGCTTTTCATCATGTTCTTCATGGTCTGCGGACCGTTCGAAATGTTCTGTGAGCAGGGCCGCATGATCCACCCACCCTGCGCCGCAGCCGAAGCCTGGCTGCGCGCGGGGCTACGCAGCGACCAATCCCTGCTGATCGTGGATTGCCGCGTGCACGAGCCGGCGGAGGCGGATG
>JBEIDW010000204.1:0-4014 GCA_040383265.1 Hyphomicrobiales bacterium | reverse complement strand
CATGCATAAGGCAGCTAAGGGAATCTTTGTGACCACCTCGTCTTTTTCGAGATCGGCCACTGAAACTGCTGAGAGGCTGGGAAAACGTATAGTCCTTATTGACGGACACTCCTTGGCTAATCTCATGATCAGGTTCAACGTAGGCTGCCGTCCCGAGGAAGTCATTGAAGTTAAGCGCTTCGACGAGGCATTATTTGAGTAACTAGATCTGAATGTAGGCCAGATAATGAGACTGTTATGCTGATTGGAATCGACTGGGGCGGCACGAAGATCGAGGGCGTGGCGATGGAGCCGGATGGGCGCGAGTTGTTGCGCCTGCGCGAGTCCACCCCGCGCCATGATTACCACGGCTGCTTGAAGGCCATCCGCGCGATGGTGGAGGCGCTGGAGGAGAAGACGGCGCGGCGTGGCAGTGTCGGCATCGGCATTCCGGGCTCGCTTGAGCCGAAGAGCAGGCTCGGAAAAGGGGCAAGCTCCACTTGGATCCTTGGCAAGCCTGTGGAGGCCGATCTTCAGCAGGTGATCGGACGTGACATCCGCGTTGAGAATGATGCGGACTGCTTCGCTGCATCCGAGGCTGTTGATGGGGCAGGAGCAGGCCACAACGTCGTCTTCGCGGTGATCTTGGGGTCAGGCGTTGGCGCCGGCATCGCCGTCAATGGACGTGCGCATCATGGGCCGAATAACTCGGGGGGTGAGTGGGGCCACAATCCGTTGCCCTTTCCCGATACCACCGAGCTTCCCGGCAAGCCCTGTTATTGCGGCCGCGTTGGCTGCATCGAAACGTGGTGCTCCGGCCGCGCATTCGAGGCGCAATATGCCGAGCACAAGGGTGTTGAGATGAAGGCTGCCGATATCATGGACCTGAAGCGGCGGGGTGACCACCTCGCCAACCTCCTCTGGCAGCGCTATGTGGACCGTGTGGCGCGTGGCCTTGCCACAGTCGTCAATACGCTGGACCCCGATGTGCTGGTGATGGGCGGCGGCATGTCCAACGTCGACGAGCTTTATGAAGACTTGCCGCCTGCGCTCGCCCGGCGAACCTTCTCGACGGTGTTTCACACACCCATTCTGCAAAACAAGCATGGCGACGCAAGTGGAGTGCGTGGCGCTGCCTGGCTCTGGAAGGATTGAAGCTGCGATGTCTCTCGAACAGCGATTCCAACTTGGTACTGAGCTTGTGCGCGAGGCGGGTGAACTGGCGCTTGGTTACTTTCATCAGCGCGACAAGCTGACCGTGCAGAACAAGGGCCCGCAGGACCTTGCCAGCGAGGCTGACCTCAACACCGAGCTTCTCATCCGCGACCGCATTGCCAAGGCTTTCCCGCAGGATGCCTTCCTCGGCGAGGAAACGCCGCCCACGGATTATGCGGCGGGGCAGGGCATCTGGGTGGTTGATCCCATCGACGGCACGCAGCCGTTCTGCATGGGCTTTTCGAGCTGGTGCGTCTCCATCGCCTTTGTGCAGAACGGCATATTGCAGTTCGGCATGGTGAATGCGCCGGCGCGTAATGAGTTGTTCATTGGCGGGCGCAACTTTCCCTCAACGCTCAACGGCGCGCCGATCCGCGCGAGTTCCGCAACATCAGTGCGTGAAGGCCTTACCAGCACCGGCTACTCTCCGAAAAGCGGACCGAAGCTGTTCATGCCCGGCTTCCAGCGCCTGCTTGAAGCGGGCGGCATGTTTTACCGCGATGGGTCTGGCGCGCTCGGGCTTTGCTATGTGGCGGCGGGGCGGCTCGTTGGTTATTTCGAGCCCGTCATCATGTCGTGGGATGCGCTGGGCGCTCTCGCCATTTGCGATGGCGCCGGCGTGAGGCGCAGCAATTTTCTGGCGGGCGGCGACTTGCGAAAGGGCGATTCCATCATCGCGGCGGCGCCTGCTGCCTATGCTGAACTCGAAGCCATCGTCATGGCCTGAGACTGGCTGGCGGGGCATTCGCTCAGGTGGGATGCCACCATTTTCCAGCAATGACGACGCCGCGCGCGTGGATTCGCTGGGAGCCATTCAGGTGTTCGCCCACCACATCCACATAATCGAAGTGTCCGTCTTCAATGGAGAGCATGGTGGCGTCGCCAACGCTGCCCGGCTTCAGGCTGCCGAGCTCCGGCCGCTTCAGGGCGAAGGCGGCATTCTCCGTTGAGGCTCTGATCACCTCATTCAGGCTCATGCCAAGGCAGAGGAACTTGGACATGGTGGTGACCTGGTCAAAGGCCGGACCGTTGATGCACAGGGCGTGAACATCCGATGAGATCGTATCGGGCGCAAAGCCGTTGGCCAGCATGGCGCGCGCCGTCTTGAAGGCGAAGGAGCCCATCCCGTGGCCGATGTCGAACAGCACGCCGCGCTTTCGCGCCGCGAGGACAGCGGGCTTCACCGTACCCTGCGCGGTGATTGGCGCGTTTGGGAAGGGGCGGAAGGCGTGCGTCAGCACGTCACCCGCGCGGAGCCTGGAGATAACCTCCTCATAAGAAGGCGGCGGTTCATCGATGTGGGCCATCAGCGAAAGCCCGGTTTCTTCAGCCACTTGCAGTGCGATGTCGAGCGGCGCGATGCCCTGATCGCCCGAGGCGTGGCGGCCGACCCGCACCTTGATCCCGACGATGCAATCGCGGTTGGCATCTGCCACTTCAGCAGCGGTCACCGGGTCCATCAGGCGGATGTCTTCGCTCTCGCCCACCATCACCGTGTTGGAGAAGCCATATATGCCGGCGTGGCTGACATGCAGATAGGCCAGGATGCGTACCGCCGAAGGCTCGATCACGTGCTTCCGGAAGCCTCTGAAATTGCCGGGCCCGGCTGAGCCCGTGTCGACAGCGGTGGTGACGCCTGAGGTGCGGCAGAATTCCTCGGCATCAATGCCGAGCGATGTACCGCCCCAATAGACATGGGTGTGCAGATCAATAAGGCCCGGCGCGACAATCAGGCCCGAGACATCGCGCAGTTGCGCACCAGCGGCCTCAAGCTTCGGCGCGATGGCGGCAACCTTGCCACCGGCGAAGCCCACATCCCGTATGCCATCAAGCCCTTGCGAGGGATCGATGACGCGCCCGCCCTTGAGAATCAGATCCATGCGAAGATCGTATCCGACTTAAAGCTTGCGGCCCAGCATCGGCCCGGCCGTCGTGCCCTTGGAGGAGCGCAACAGGGCGGAGATGATGGAGGTATCCTCGCCCACCACGGGGCTGGAATTGCTGTTGATGTCAATCACGCGACCATCAACCAGGCCATACTGAGCGAAACTCTTCACCTGACCTTGCTCGGAAAAGCGAATGGCGATCACCTCGCGGTCCGTTTCTTCCTTGAGGAAGGCTTTGCTCTTCGTCATGGAGGTGATGTAGTAGAAGCTGTCGCCCTTGAACTGGACCGAGGCCGTGGTGGATGGGGTGCCGAGGATGCCCTCCACCTCCATTTTTGTCATCCCGGTGGTGATCTGGTTGAAGGCGCCAGGCTTCGGAACATAGCCGCGGTGGCTGATGGAGGGCGCGCAACCCGCCATCATCACCGCAATGCCTGCGGCGGCAAGCCATGTCACGTTGAAAAATCTGGTGAAATTCGGCATCGGCGACAATCTTTTTTCCCAATCTCGGCGCAACCAGTTAAGACTCGATCAACCCTCATTTTCCGTTAACGGCACAATGATGATCCTGAAACGACTTTTCCAGCGTTCGCCAACCCCTCAACGACGCTGTTACGAAGCAATTGTGGCTGCCGCTAGGCATCCCGTCTTCTATGCCGAGTGGGGCGTTGCCGACACGCTGGATGGCCGTTTTGACATGATCAGCCTGCACGCCTTCCTGGTACTGGACCGTCTGAAGGGCATCGAATCCGAATTCTGTCAGGAACTGGTGGACGAGTTCTTCCGAGACATGGACCGTTCGCTCCGTGAAATGGGCGTTGGCGATGTTTCCGTGGGCAAGAAGGTGCGCAAGATGGCCGAGGTGTTCTATGGCCGCGCCGCCGCCTATGACAGGGCGATGGCAAGTCCGGAGGCCCTTCTTCCCGAAGCGATT
>JBEIDW010000203.1:0-4034 GCA_040383265.1 Hyphomicrobiales bacterium | reverse complement strand
GCCGCGGCGGAGACGTGCGGGCCTTCGTCGCCGCGCTTGAACAGTGGGTGATCGACACGCTCAACGATTTCAACGTGCGGGGCGAACGGCGTGAAGATCGCGTTGGCGTCTGGGTACGCCGCGGCAGCCGGGAGGACAAGATTGCCGCCATCGGCATTCGCGTCCGGCACTGGGTGACGTTCCACGGCATTTCGATCAATGTAGAGCCGGACCTCACACACTTCTCCGGCATCGTGCCCTGCGGCATCCGGGAGCATGGCGTCACCAGCCTTGTTGACCTTGGCCTGCCCGTTACCATGGAAGATGTCGATGTGGCGCTGAAGCGGAATTTCCACCGCCTGTTTGGTGGAAACGCCTGATACCCATTCACGGCGCGGGCGCTTGGCCTGACGGGGCTTCCCCGGCGGGGGCATCCGGCAGTGGCGCTTTCAGCATCGGCTTCAGCCCCATCTCCTCGCGCGCTTTGTTGATGAACGGGCTGCAGGCACCGCGCTCGAAATATCCGTTGAAGGCGACGAAGGGGCCAGCAATCTGGGATTCCGGATGATCCTTGTAGAATTGGGTAATGGCCTGAGCCACCATCTTCGCCCGGAGTTGCAAGGTAATGGCGCAGGTCTTCAAACCGATGGAGCGCGCCACGGAGTATTCGTCATTGGCGATCAGCACGGTCATCACATCAAAAATACCCATGGCATAGGCGGCCTGGCCATCCGGCCCCAGTTGCTGCCACTGGCGGTAGTCCTTGATGAAATCGGCCTTCGCCGGAAGCGGCACAGACAACACCGCGAAGAGCGAAACCATGAGGACGAACAGCCGGCGCATTGCAAACTCCATGAATCTCAACATGTTCAGTATCGGCTGCTTCGGGCGTCAAGTCCATGACCGGCGTAAGTAATTGTTACTTTAATTGTTACAGCAGCGTGATAATGAACAATGCCAGAAACATGAGGACATGACATGAAGTTGTATTATTCACCCGGTGCCTGCTCCCTTGCACCCCACATCGTGCTGAATGAGATCGGCGCCAGCTATGATCTGGAGAAAGTGGACTTAACGTCGAGGAAAACGGAAACGGGCGCCGACTTTCTCGCGGTGAATGACAAGGGCTACGTTCCAACTTTGGAAGTAACCAAGGGTGAAATCATCACCGAGGTTTCAATAATCCTGCAATATCTGGCCGACAAGGCCCAGACGCCGGGCCTGCTACCCGCCTTCGGCTCGATGGAGCGTTACCGCGCCATGGAAAGCCTCAACTTCATTGCGTCGGAACTTCACAAGGGCATCGGCGGGCTGTTCAACCCCGCCATGCCGGACGACGGCAAGAAGGCGATCATCGAACGGCTGAACCGCCGCCTTGCCTGGCTTGACGGCCTTCTCGCCCAGCAACCCTACATGCTCGGCAGCACCTATTCGGTGGCCGATGCCTATGCCTTCACCGTGCTGGGCTGGAGCAAGTGGGTGAACGTCGATCTCTCGCCCTATGCCAACATCGTCGCTTACATGGACCGCGTTGGTGCCCGCCCCGCCGTGCAGGCGGCACTGAAAAAGGAAGGGTTGATTCCGGCCTGAGGGAATTCATCCCATTCCAAACCTCTTCACGCCCGGACTTGATCCGGGCGATCTTTTCTCTGCGCCCCAAAAAAGATGCCCCGGTCAAGCCGGGGCATGAAGAGAATGGATGTGTCCTAAAGCCTGCGCCTTACGCAAATTCCATGATGACTGCATCAACCGCAAGGCTGTCGCCCTTCTTGGCGTTGACAGCCTTCACCACCACATCGCGCTCGGCACGGAGAATATTCTCCATCTTCATCGCCTCGACGATGGCCAGCGGTTCGCCTGCCTTCACCTCTTGACCAACACTGGCTGAAATCGAGATGACAAGGCCCGGCATCGGGCACAGCAGCTTCTTGGACGTATCCGCCGCAACCTTCTCGGGCATCAGCTTCGCCAGTTCCGCCTCGCGCTCCGTATAGACATGCGCGTCCGTCACCACGCCGCGATAGGACAGACGGTAGCCGTTGGGAATACGCTTCACCTGCACCGTCACCGGCCCATCGCCAAGATCGGCGGTGAACACCGGCTGACCCGGAACCCAGCCGCAGGAATCCGCCAGCCTGCCCGTCTCCGCTGAGACGGATACGGGCACATAATCCTTGCCAAGCTTCACGATGCGGGATGTTGCAAAATGGACGCCATTGCCATTCATCTGGCCGTTGATCAGCCGCTTGCGGCGGTTTTCAACGTGGTCAAGTACCGTCGCAACCTGCGCCAGCGTTGACTTGATATCATCCGTCAGCGCGTTACCAGCAAAGCCGCCGGGGAATTCCTCCGCGATGAAACCGGTGGAGAGAGCGCCCGACTGCCAGCGTGGATTTTGCATGATGGCCGAGAGGAACGGCACATTGTGCTGAATGCCTTCGATATAGAAGGCATCAAGCGCGCCCGCCATGGCGGTGATCGCTTCCGCGCGCGTGGGCGCATGGGTACAGAGCTTGGCGATCATCGGATCATAATAGATCGAGATTTCACCGCCCTCATACACACCAGTATCGTTGCGGATGGTGACGCCATTCGCCAACTGCTCCGCAGGCGGACGATACTTGACAAGCCGGCCGGTGGAGGGAAGGAAATTCCGGTATGGATCCTCCGCGTAAATGCGGCTTTCAACGGCCCAGCCCTTCAGCGTGACGTCCGACTGCTTGATGCGAAGCTCCTCGCCCGCCGCCACGCGGATCATCTGCTCCACGAGGTCGACGCCGGTGATAAGTTCCGTGACCGGATGCTCCACCTGCAGGCGGGTGTTCATTTCGAGGAAGAAGAACGACCGGTCCTGCCCAGCCACGAACTCCACAGTTCCGGCAGAATCATAGTTCACCGCCTTGGCCAGCGCCACGGCCTGCTCGCCCATGGCCTTGCGGGTCTTGTCGTCGAGGAAGGGGCTTGGCGCCTCCTCGATCACCTTCTGGTGACGGCGCTGGATCGAGCACTCGCGCTCCCAGAGATAGACGCAGTTGCCATGGGCATCGCCGAGCACCTGGATCTCGATGTGACGCGGCTCCTCGACGAACTTCTCGATGAAGACGCGATCGTCACCAAAACTGTTGCGTGCCTCGTTGCGGCAGGACGTGAAGCCCTCGTGCGCATCCTTGTCGTTCCAGGCCACGCGCAGCCCCTTGCCGCCGCCGCCCGCACTCGCCTTGATCATCACCGGGTAGCCGATGTCCCGCGCGATCTCGACCGCGCGCTCGGGCGATTCGATCGGTTTGTTCCATCCCGGGATGGTGTTGACCTTGGCCTTGGCGGCGAGCTCCTTGGACGCGATCTTGTCGCCCATCGCCGCGATCGACTTGTGCTTCGGACCAATGAAGACGATGCCTTCCTCCTCGACGCGGCGCGAGAACTCCGCGTTCTCGGAGAGGAAGCCGTAGCCGGGATGTATCGCTTCGGCACCCGTCTGCTTGCAGGCCGCGATGATGCGATCGGCGACCAGATAGGACTCGCGCGAGGGCGCCGGTCCGATGAGCACGGCCTCGTCGGCGAGCTCGACGTGGCGTGCATCCTTGTCCGCCTCCGAATACACGGCTACGGTCCTGATGCCCATGCGGCGCGCGGTCTTGATCACGCGGCAGGCGATTTCGCCGCGGTTGGCGATGAGTATCTTGCTGAACATGTTTCGCTGTGCTCCCGTGGCCGCGCTCAAAGGGGAATGTTGCCGTGCTTGCGCCACGGCTCCTCGATCTTCTTGTCGCGCAGCACGACGAGCGCGCGGCAGATCCTGCGTCGCGTGCCGTGCGGCATGATGACGTCGTCGATGTAGCCCCGGGCGCCGGCGATGAAGGGGTTCGCGAACTTGGTGCGGTACTCCGCCTCGCGCGCGGCCAGCTTCACGGGATCGGATTTTTCCTCGCGGAAGATGATCTCCACCGCGCCCTTGGCGCCCATGACCGCGATTTCGGCGTTGGGCCAGGCGAAGTTGATGTCGCCGCGCAGATGTTTCGAGGCCATCACGTCGTAGGCACCACCGTAGGCCTTGC
>JBEIDW010000202.1:0-4042 GCA_040383265.1 Hyphomicrobiales bacterium | reverse complement strand
CACCAAGGGCGACGTGATCGCGCATCTGGAGAAGCCCGCCGCGGAGTCGAAGCCGCTGGTGATCCCCGCAGCATCCGCACCTGCCGCCCGCGCGCCGTCAACCCCGTCCGATGCCGCGCGCGAGGAGCGCGTGAAGATGTCGAGGCTCCGCCTCACCATCGCGCGCCGCCTCAAGGATGCGCAGAATACGGCCGCCATGCTCACCACCTTCAACGAGGTGGACATGACGGCCACCATGGCGCTCCGGAACCAGTACAAGGATATCTTCGAGAAGAAGCACGGCGTGAAGCTCGGCTTCATGAGCTTCTTCGTGAAGGCCTGTATCCAGGCGCTGAAGGAGATCCCGGCCGTCAACGCCGAGATCGACGGCGACGACATCGTCTACAAGAACTACTACAACATCGGCGTGGCGGTCGGCACCGAGAAGGGCCTCGTCGTGCCGGTGCTGCGCGATGCCGATTATCTCTCCTTCGCCGGTGTCGAGAAGACCATCGCCGAATACGGTAAGCGCGCACGTGACGGCAACCTGCAGATTTCCGACATGCAGGGCGGCACCTTCACCATTTCGAATGGCGGCGTCTATGGCTCGCTCATGTCCACGCCGATCCTCAATGCGCCGCAGTCTGGCATCCTCGGCATGCACAAGATCCAGGAGCGCCCCATGGCCATCAATGGCCAGGTGGTGATCCGCCCGATGATGTATCTCGCGCTGTCCTATGACCATCGTATCGTCGATGGCAAGGAAGCCGTGACCTTCCTCGTGCGCGTGAAGGAAAACCTCGAAGACCCGCAGCGGACTATTCTGGACCTGTGATAATCAAAGGCCGGGATTCAGCTTCGCGCGGCAACCACACGGACACAAAGCGGAACCCCGGCCTTCGCCGGGGTGACGGCAAGAGGGGGAAAGTGGCATGACAAACGTCGCCATCGTTACCGGCGGAAGCCGCGGCATCGGCCGCGCGGCGGCGCTGAAACTCGGCGCGGCAGGTTATGCCGTCGTTGTCAACTATGCCTCCAATGAAGCAGCAACACATGAGGTGGTGAACGCCATCACGCAAACCGGCGGCATGGCCATCGCCATCAAGGGTGATGTCTCGCGCGAAGCCGATGTGCTGGCCCTCTTCGCTTCTGCTGATAAGCTCGGCCCTCTCAAGGTGCTGGTCAACAACGCCGGCATCATGGACCGCCAGAACCGTTTGGACGAGATGAGCACGGACCGCCTCCGGCGCGTGTTCGACATCAACATCTTCGGCTCTGTGCTCTGCGCGCGGGAAGCTGTTAAGCGCATGTCGACGAAGCATGGCGGGACGGGTGGTAACATCGTCAATCTCTCCTCTGCCGCTGCCGTGCTGGGCGCTCCGGGCTTGGGGGTTGAGTATGCCACCAGCAAGGGCGCCATCGATGTCTTGACCATCGGTCTCGCGCGCGAGGTGGCATCTGAGGGCATCCGCGTCAATGCGCTGCGCCCCGGCATCATCGACACAGACATCCATGATGGATCGGGCATTCCAAACCGCGTGAAGATGATGCGCGAGCACATTCCGATGAAACGGGAAGGCACGGCCGAGGAAGTGGCCGACGCCATCATGTGGCTCTGCTCCGAACACTCCTCCTATGTCACTGGCGCTCTTGTTCCGGTCGCCGGCGGGCGCTGCTGACGCAACAGAAGCCGGCAACAGAAGGTCCAGACAAGTGACAACGCGGCAAAACAGCGAATTGGCAGACCGGTTCCAGCGCCTGGTTCAAAACTGGGTCTATGGCGGTGCGCTGGCCGGCCTTCTTCTTCTGGCAATGTCGCCTGTCCTGACGCAGGGCTGGTCAGTGGCTGGCACCCTCATCTTCCTCACCCTTCCCGCCTATATGATCCATCAATATGAGGAACACGACGGCGACCGCTTCCGCCTCTACATGAACGCCACTCTGGCGAATGGCAAGAACGCCCTGACGCCTGAGGCTGTGTTCGTAATCAACATTGCAGGTGTCTGGATGCCGCTGGCTGCCTGCGTGATGCTGGCGCAATGGCTGGGCGTTGGCTATGGCATGTTCGCGGGCTGGCTCATCATCGTGAACGCGCTGCTCCATGCCGCGCCCGCCATCGCGACGCGGAGCTATAATCCGGGGCTTCTCACAGCCATTCTGCTCTTTCTGCCGCTCGGCCTTGCCGTGGTGGCCACGACGTGGCCGCAGGCATCGCTCGCACAATGCGCGGCGGGCCTTGCGCTGGCAGTGGCTTTGCACGGCGCCATCATGGTTTACATGAAGGTGCGATTGAAGAAGATATGAACGAGACCCACGTCACCGCTTTGCAGGAAGGAGGCCAGCATGGCCGCATTTGATACCGTCATCATCGGAACCGGCCCCGGCGGCTATGTCTGCGCCATCCGCTGCGCGCAGTTGGGCTTGAAAGTCGCAGTGGTCGAAAAGCGGGCCAGCCATGGCGGCACCTGCCTCAATGTTGGCTGCATCCCCTCCAAGGCGCTGCTGCATGCGTCCGAGCTTTACGCTGAATCAAAGCATGCCTTCGCCAAGATGGGCATCATCGCCGAGTCGAAGATCGACTTCCCGAAGATGATGGGCTTCAAGCAGGAAGCAATCGACGGCAACACCAAGGGCATCGACTTCCTTCTCAAGAAGAACAAGGTCACGGTGTTCCGGGGCACGGGCAAAATCGCCGCCCCCGGCAAGGTGACGGTGGGCGATGAGGTGATCGAGACCAAGTCCATCATCATCGCCACAGGCTCGGATGTTGCCAGGCTCAAGGGCATCGAGATCGACGAGACGCGCGTTGTCTCCTCCACCGGCGCGCTCGAACTCAAACAGGTTCCAGGCCGTCTCGCCGTGATCGGTGCTGGCGTCATCGGCCTTGAACTGGGCTCGGTCTATGCGCGCCTCGGCGCGAAGGTGACGGTGATCGAATACCTTGACCGCATCCTTCCCGGCATGGATGCGGATGTGGCCAAGACCTTCCAGCGTATCCTGCAGAAGCAGGGCTTCGCTTTCAAGCTGTCCTCCAAGGTGACGGGTGCTGCCGCATCAAAGGACGCTGTGACACTCACCGTCGAGCCCGCGGCAGGCGGTGCGGCAGAGCAGATCGAGGCGGATGTGGTGCTCGTGGCCGTTGGCCGTGTGCCTTATACGGAGGGCCTGGGGCTCGAAGCCGTGGGCGTCACAAAGGATAATCGTGGGCGTATCGAAGTTGATGCGCATTACGCCACCAATGTTCCCGGCATCTATGCCATCGGGGACGTCATCAAGGGCCCGATGCTCGCCCACAAGGCCGAAGATGAAGGCATTGCCTTGGCCGAGATTCTCGCAGGTCAGGCCGGGCACGTGAATTACGGCGTCATTCCCGGCGTTGTTTACACCAGCCCGGAAGTCGCCGCCGTGGGCCAGACGGAAGAGGAGCTGAAGGCTGCGGGCGTGGAGTACAAGGCCGGCAAGTTCCTGTTCATCGCCAATGGCCGCGCCAAGGCCAACCAGACAACGGATGGCTTCGTGAAGGTTCTGGCCGATGCCAAGACCGACAAGGTGCTGGGCGTCCACATCGTCGGCCCGATGGCTGGCGAATTGATCCATGAAGCAGCGGTGCTGATGGAATTCGGCGGTTCGGCAGAAGACCTGGCCCGCACCTGCCACGCCCACCCCACCCTGTCGGAGGCGGTGAAGGAAGCCGCGCTTGCAGTGGCAGGGCGCGCCATCCACGCATAGGACGAAGTCCTCTTCCCCACTGTGGATAGGGAAAGCAGCGGGGGCAGTTACAGCCCCGTCGTCGGCCGCGGGTTTGTGCCATCAAAGAAGCGCATATAGCGGAACGGCGCGGGATCAACGCACGGCCGTTCTCCCGTCACGATCTCTGCCATCAGCTTGCCAGCGCCAGGCCCCAGGCCGAAGCCGTGGCCGGAGAAGCCGGTGCAGAGATGGAAGCCTTCAAGCTTTTCCACCGCCGAGATGATCGGCACCGCATCCGGCACTGCATCGATGCAGCCGGCCCAGCGCTCGGCAATCTTCATCGGCCCGAAGACGGGATAGTATTCCTTCAGAT
>JBEIDW010000201.1:0-4067 GCA_040383265.1 Hyphomicrobiales bacterium | reverse complement strand
TCGTGCGTTCATCCGAAGGATCGCTGAGGATCACCGCAAGGCGCCCATCCTCAATGCCGGCGGGCAACACATGGCGTTCGCGCATGAAGCGCAAGGAAATGGACTCGGGCAGCACATGGCCGTCCGGCCATTGCGTGGCCAACGGTAAGGAAAAATGTCGGCTGAGTTCGGTGGCAAGTGTCTGCTGGTCCACCAAACCCTGACGAATCAACTGCCGGACCACCGTGTCCTGACCGCCGCCGGGCAGGCTTCCGAGAGTGGCCGCCTGCTCAACCGGGATCAGGCCCCGTGCCGCGAGGTCTGCCAAGAAACTGTTCATGGTGAACAGTCTAGCCAGCCGCGCCACGCTGCACAATCAAATGCAGCGTTCGCCATTCGCCTTAAGAAAGGCTGACCCTAGGCAAAGGTGTCGCTCATCAGAACCTTGTACCAAATCTTCATCTGGGCAAAATTCTCGGCGGTGGGCTGGGCTGCCTCAACCGGGTCGGCCGGCACCAGCTCACCATTGGACATCGCCTTCACCACCATTTTCTTCTGATCCACATCATAGTGATAAACGGCTGTCAGCCAGGATGCCTTGGTGTTGGTGATCGGCGAAAAACAGGCACTGTTCGCAACCGGCGACTTCTCTACCGCCATACCGTCGAACTTATTGATGATCGCCGCCGCGCAAATCTTGGCGCCCTGATTCCCGACATGGCCAGCCTTTGGCAAACCCGTATTGCTGGAAGCATCCCCGAGCACATGAATACCCCTCTTGCCGGCGATCGTTGATTCGAAGGTCCGCACATCGACCGGAGCAAATCCGGACAAATCTGTAAGTCCGGCGCTCTGTGCAATCGCGTTGGCGCGGTTTGGCGGAATGACGTTCATGACAGCCGCCGATACAGAGAGATAGGGATCGCTCTCCGTGGCCGTCACGGACTTGTACCTTAATGTCTTGTTGTTATTCGAAACACCCACCACCTTCGTGCCGGGGCGATACTCTATCACACCTCGATAGGTCTGGCTGAAGGCCCTGCCGAAATTCTCTGCCTCAGCGACGATGCCGGGGTTCTCATCCAGCACAAGGACCTTGCTGCCAGGCTTTTCACGCTTCAGAAAATCCGCGACCAGGCAGGCCCTCTCATAGGGACCGGGAGGGCAACGGAACGGCGCCTTCGGTATGGTCAGCACAAATCGACCACCAGCAGGCATGGCCGCCAATTGCTTCTTCAATAACTCCGTTTGTGGCCCCGCCACCCAGGCATGGAGGATCGGCACCACATCACCGCTGCCGAACCGCGCCACAGGTGAGAACGAGATGCCGGGCGACAACGCGACTTTCTCCGCGCGCAGGATACTGGTTGCTCCACCACGAGACACCGTTACCTCGCGAACCCCGCCAACCAGATCCGAAATACCCGTCACCCGGCCCACTACGACTTTAACCCCATACTTTTTCACGAGGCTGGCGTAGTCGAAATTCAGCGACGCGCGTTGAAACTGACCGGTGATAACCAGATTGCTCATGATATTCGACACATACGTGGCATTCGGTTCTACCAGTGTCACATCGATGGACTTGTTGCTCCACAGCCGCAGGTATTTTGCCAATGCAGCGCCACCCATGCCGCCGCCCACAATGATCACCCGGCGCGCTGCCGCATCGGCCCCACCTGCATGGATCGATACCGCCGCGCCCGTTGCGAGGCTGCCGATAAAGGCTCTTCTGTTCATCTTCATAATGTTCACCGATAAAGGTCAGGGTTTGCGAAGAGATGCGAAATAGTCAGCGATGGCGCGCAACTCGCGATCCGTGTAGCCATTTGCATGCGGATACATGATGTTCGAGCGGCTTGGCTCGCGCTGCATTTCCTTCATCTCGTCGTAGATGTCCCGAGCGCTCTTGCCTGCAAGATCTTCAAAACGATTATCCCGCCCATCCGTCCCGTGGCATTGGAAACAATTGGAAGCGAGCAGACGGGCATCAGCCTGTGCTGCGGCGGACCCCAGCAGCAGAACCGACATCCCCAAGAAAAGCGATAGGAAAGTCTTCATGGCTATTCATCCGATCAGCGTTGTCGAAACCTAATCAGGATAACGCCGCATCAGTGATAATCTCTTGATACAGGTCAAGTCGGGTGTGCCGGCATCCACGCACGGAGCAGCCAGTTGACCTTCCACCACGTAACGGGTTCAGCGCCGCTTTCAATCAAAGAACGCATTACTTTCTGTTTTGCGCTTGATTGCAATTCACATTTTTTGAAGTGAAGTTACAATCCAAATCAGATAATCAGCCTGTTGCTGAGTTCACGTTTTCGGATCATGGGGGAGGAGACATTCATGACGGCCTTTTTCCGGGCGGCGGCCATCGCGGCACTTCTGTTGTTCAATGGCATGCCGACCAGCAACGCCGAGGCCCAAGAGGCTTCGGTTATCTGCGAGAATCAGACCTATGCGCTTTGCGCTTCGGCGAAGGCATTTGTGTTTCAGGAAGTCAGTTACGCCAAGTGCATCGTCAAGCGCGGTGACAGCATCAGCGCTCCGCCGCTAGTTTACAATGCGAAGCAAGGCAAGAACGTCTGCGATTACAACGCAACAGGCGCAGCGAATGGTTTCATGGCCAGCACGTTCAGCCTTCCCGAAGAAGTGCGCAGAGGCGGCCCCAAGGCACTTTACACCTGCCCGGGCGGCTCGACCGGTGACTATGCCCAGTGCGATGGCGGCACCTGCTTCGACAGCACGCGCGGCCAGTTGTTCCCCGGCGTCGGCAGGCTGACCAACGACGAAATCATGTGCTCCTGCCCGATCACCAAGACCAGCACCTCGACCGCGCCTTTCGGCTACCAGTTCGTTGGATCATACGCCAATGGCCAGTGCAACCCGGCCGAGTTCAACGTCTGCAACAAGAAGGCAAAGAACGGCGATATCATTCCCGTTGGCTCGCCTCCCGGTGCTGGCCGCATTCTGGCGCAGAAGCTTTATGGCCGGAACTTCGCCCTGAACGAATGCAGGATGGACTAACCGCAACCTGAACACACGTTAGAACGATTATCCCGGCCACATCGTGGCCGGGATTTTTATTGGGACCAGCCCCCGCCTCTCACTCCAGAGGACTTGCCCGCTTGCGGCAGATCAAGACGCCACGCAAAAAGCCTCGTATGCTGCACCTGTAATGGACGGATAGAGAAGCAATGACACCAGAGCGGCATGTACAACACACCAAGTACGAGCAACTCATCACGCGCGCCAGGCAGCTTGCTCCCGCGCCAACCATTGCCGTGCACCCCTGCGATGCAACCTCCATCGCAGCAGCGGCCGAGGCAGCCGGACTAGGCCTGATCGCTCCGGTGCTTGTGGGACCACGCCACAAGATCGAAACTGCAGCACGCGAGGCACGGGCAGACATTTCTTCTTTCCGGATCGTTGACGTTCCCCACAGCCATGCCGCGGCGGCACGCGGCGTGGCGCTGATCCGTGAGGGGGCCGGCACCCTCCTCATGAAGGGCAGCCTTCATACCGACGAATTGATGCATGAGGTCACGAGCAGCGCAACGGGCCTTCGCACCGGGCGCCGCATCAGCCATGTTTTCGTGATGGATGTTCCGACATATGGCGAGACATTGTTCATCACCGATGCGGCCATTAACATCTTTCCCGATCTCGACACCAAGCGCGACATTGTCCAGAACGCCATCGACTTGCATGAACTCATCGGCCTTGGCAGGCCGCGCGTTGCGATTCTCTCTGCCGTCGAGACGGTGACGACGAAAATTCCCAGCACCATCGAGGCGGCAGCCCTGTGCAAGATGGCCGAGCGCGGGCAGATTACCGGCGGGCTGGTCGATGGGCCACTCGCCTTCGACAACGCCATCGATATGGGGGCTGCGCGCATCAAGGGAATCACCTCCGAAGTTGCGGGCCGCGCGCAGATTCTGGTGGTGCCTGTCAACGCCGGAGTAAAATTGGGCCACGCGGCGGCGTAAAAGTCGACCACCTGGCCCATGGGGAAAGGTGCCGGCAAGAGGGACAGCGGCCAGTCAGCCGCGCCCACAGGAGGCTGGCGGGTGACTGGCCGCTGTGGC
>JBEIDW010000200.1:0-4112 GCA_040383265.1 Hyphomicrobiales bacterium | reverse complement strand
TCAGGCCAAGACCAGTGACAATTACCGCCAGATTTGATAGTTCTCCCGGAAATAGTCGATGCAAAGATTGTTTGCAGCGGACCGGTCATGGCCCTTGTAGACGAGTTTTCGCAAGGATGCATCCCGCACTTCGTCCGAGTTGCCTTTGGTTCGAATATCGCCGTCTGCATTGAGCCATATCGGAACGTTGTTCAGCGCAAGCTGGCCGGACAGCCAGATGTCATCCACGGTCCAGAGAATGTCAGGGATGTCAAACGCCGCATCCGTGAAAAAATGCGGGCGGACCAGTACGCCACCCCAGCCTTCCAGAATATCGACGTAGCCGCTGCTGGCCGCTTTTCTCGGTTTCCAGCGCCCCAGGGAAAGCAACCTCTTCAAGCGGTAACCGACATCCTTCACGCGGCGTTCTGATCGCGGTTGCAAGCTTCCAGCATAGGCATGGGAGGCATAGTCGGAAACCTGCCCACCCTCTTCGACAATACAGCAATCCGGGTGTGCCTTCGATGCAACCAGAAATCGTTGGGCCCAATCCGGATCATACACCTTGTCATCGTCACAGAACAGCAGCTTGACATCTTCACCTCGATATGCCTGAACTGCCGGAAGGATCTTGGTAGCCGGCCCGAAGTCGGTGTCGACGTAACGGATTGAGACACCCGCTGGCAACTCCGGCACTTCGTGCTTTTCGTATTGAAACCTTCGATACTCTTTCGGCAGATAAAGGTGAATGGCCTCTGGTTGGGCCGATTGCGAGACCAGTGACTGAAGCGTCTCGTGGATGACCTTGAACCGAGGTGGAATCGTGGTCAGGCTGATGATCAGGCGGTCCATGAATGGGCCCTATTGGTTGGCATTCCAATACTCCACCATCCAGTCCACCTTGCCGCTGCCATAGTGGGGAAATATGTCCCAATTGCCGGGCGGTGGCTCGATCAGATCGATCGGACGGGGCTTGCCGTGAAAGGCCAGGACTCTTGCTGGTGCTGCGGGTTTCTTCGGTGGTCGAAAGCGATCAACAAGAAGAGGCTGACGCGCATGGTACTTGAAGCTGACCACCCACCCCTCAGGCCAGTAACATATATTCGGTACTTCTCCATGCAGGAAGTCTTGCTCTATCCCGTACTTTGAAATGTAGGCGCTCCTGTCGGTACATAATCTTTCGACAACCCAACTCAGTTCACCGGGGTTGAAGGCGAAGATACTCGTCATGGTTCGAGGGTTGCCGCTCTTGTATCGCCAGGGCCTTGAATCTATGCACACGAGATCGCCCTTGACATCGAAGAGTTCATCTATCGAGCCAAGCAACACGGTATCCAGATCGATGAAGAGGCAGCGGCCCTGCAGCAGGCCCTCATGGGGAAGGAAGACGCCCAGTTTCGGCCAGGCACCGTGTCTATAGTTTTCCGGACCCAGACCGAATTCGGGAATCGGTCGCGTGATGATCTCGCTTGACAGTCCTGTGGCCTGATCGGTGAAGCAGACGAACCTGAAAGGCGTGGAAATAAACTTCTTGCAGGCATTGAAAAGCACGTTGACATAGGCAGCGGAATAAAGCGTGCCCCACTTCATGCAGACAACGGTCTTGTGGGATGAGCCCGGGTTGATCACTCTTTTCTCCTGAGTCCGGAATAAAGACGCCGGGTCTCGTGCAGGTACAGGATTTTCCCGCACAGGTTCGAGAGCCGCAGCCCGTACAGCGGCAGGCGCTGGTACCAACGAAATTTCCTCACGGCCGAAAAAGCGCTGCCGGTGATGGTGCTGATGTTGCCGTCGTCAACATGGCTCGGGAACGGTTCCAATCCGAAATGGCGGAAATCGTGAACATGGATCCGGTCGAGTTCATGGTCGATGGGGCGGGTGATCGGCTTCATGGCCGGTAGCAACTTCGCGATGGTTCCGCGGCGGATCAGGTACGCCCCGAGTCCGGTCGCCGGGCCGACATAGGCATTCAGCGCATAGGGGCCCAAAGCCTTTTGCTTCAGCGGCTGCTTGGCCCGGATCTTGTTGAGTTTCAGAAGGTCCCAATCGTCCTGGTGGGCCAAGGCGAGCTTCAGCGCGTCCACGAAATCCGGGTGAAACACAACGTCGTCTTCCAGAACGAGCAGAACCTCAGCCCCGCTGTCCAGCGCCCTGTGCCAGGCGGCCAGATGCGAGAGGTAGCAGCCGATCTCGCCGGGCAGCAACGGGCGCCCCACGTTGCGCACGAAGGCCTGTTGGTCCACCTCGCGGATGAGGTCTGCGAAGTGGGCCGCACCGTCGATGGCGGGCTGGATTTCGTATGCAAGCCCGATCTCGCGCAGCCTGGCTTCCATGGCCTGCCGGCGCGGAACGGAACGCTCGAGGTTGATCAGCAGGACCTTCAGACCGGGCAGGAAAAGTGGCGTCATGACCTTCCGTGGGGCAATAGTCGCCTAGGCTGCATCACCGGTCAGACCGCAGATGCCGTTCAGCCATCGGCTGCCGGTTGCGCATTCAGCGGGCTTGGTTGCCACGGCAAGCTCGGATGATAGCCGCCACCGATTTCGACAGGGACCTGGCGGACGACGATCGTCGGGGGTTGTCACTCCCATTCCTTGCTGCTCCAAAAAGCAGCACGACGGGTCTTCACCTGGGTCAGTTTTGGGTCGGCAGCTCCGGGTCTTGCTCCTCGGTTTCGGCGCCCCCTTCGCGAAGTCTTCTTGCGGTGAGCGCCGACCGCTGCTCAATCAGGGCCACGATCTTGGTCACGATGGCCCGATCCGCAACCCGCCCCAACAGGCTGCGGCGGTCACGATCCCGAAATGATCGGTCACGATCACCGAAATGCGTAGCTGTCGCGGCTGCGACCGTCGCCTCATCGTCGCCGGGGGGGCTGAAAAAGTACCCTTGCTCATGCGACTAACCAACTTGCCAAAAAAAACCAACTAGGTTATTATTCGAACCATGGAGAAGCGAAAACCTCACTGCAAGCTATCGGTCGTTCAAGGCCTGGTCAAAGCAGGCGAGGTGCGAGTCACCCGGTCAGCCATGATCGGCGCCAGCGAGCTCGGCTTTGAACTGGCTGACATGCTGGCCGTGGTGATGTTGCTCACTCCAGATGACTTTTACAAGAGCATGACCACCCACGCAGATCACACGGTGTGGCAGGACGTATACCGGCCCAACACGAGTGTGGGCGATGTGTACCTGAAACTGACAGTCATTGATGACGTACTAATCGTGTCTTTCAAGGAGCTATGAACATGAAATGTCCTGTTTGCGGCGCAGCGGAACTGATCCACGATACCCGTGACATCACTCATACCTACAAAGGTGAAACCACAGTCATCCCGGCTGTCACGGGTGATTTCTGCCCGGCATGTGACGAGTCTCTCACTGATATGGCAGAGACGGATCGTGTCATGCGTGAAATGCAGGCCTTCAATCGGCAGGTGAATGCGGCGATTGTGGATCCCATCTTCATTGCCACCGTGCGCAAGAAACTGAACCTTGGACAGAAGGAAGCGGCCGATATCTTCGGTGGTGGGATCAATGCGTTCTCGCGGTACGAGAATGGCAAGACCAAACCGCCTCTAGCCTTGGTCAAACTGCTAAAGGTTCTGGATCGTCACCCCGATTTGCTTAATGAAGTTCGGGCTGCCTGATTCCTGACTTCAATTAACTGATTGCCGCATTGAGGACTGTTCTTCGGCTGGGCCACGATCTTGGTCACGATGGCCTGATCCGCAACCCGCCCCAACAGGCTGCGGCGGTCACGATCCCGAAATGACCAGCCACGATCATCGAAATGCGCAGAATTCGGAGATTCGTCAACACGATCACCCCGATCGGGAAACCAGCATGTACCTGGGCTTCACGGCGCCTCGCGCTCGCCTTCGATGTTGAGCCCTCGCTCGATGTCCCAGTTCCATTGGTAAGCCGCATAACGATCAAGGATAGAATTTGATTCCTTACTTCATTACTTTCGGGGATTGCCATGCTGGCCAAGCGAACGAGCAAGAACCAGATCACCCTGCCCAAGGCCATCGTCCAGACGGCAGGTGAGGCCGACTACTACGACGTCACCGTTCAGGACGGCAGGATCGTATTGACCCCCGTTCGCTTGCACCAGGCGGATGCCGTACGCGCCAAAC
>JBEIDW010000199.1:0-4160 GCA_040383265.1 Hyphomicrobiales bacterium | reverse complement strand
TCCTGTACAATTCCACGGTGTAGATCTCCCAGCCCTCCCTGCTCACACAGAAAGGGCATAGATAGTGGGCGACTTTTACTCCGCCCGCAGCGGGCCAATCCCGCCGCTACCGTGGTCTAGTTTTCCACCGCCGTTCCCACCTCCGTCAGCCATCTGCGGGCGATCGCCTCAGAAAAGGCCTCTTGGGTTTCCTGCCCCAGCAGATCGGGGCGGTGGCTGAACACGATCCGCATCGCAATCTTGCGATAGCGATCATCCTGGAATTGCCCAGCGATCTCCACTCTCCCAGGCCAGGAACCCCGGTGGAAATCACGCATCAGAACCGCGTCCCTTGACCCCGGGAAGCCCCGATAGATCTGCTCCTCCAACCAGGGCGACTGTTCGTAGACTTCGCGCGTTTCAACATATGCCCGCAGGAGCCGGTGACGCAGTTCTGGAGACCCCTGCAGGAGTTGGGCGCGCCGCATGATTTCCGACTCGCCAATCTTCATGAGATCGGCGCGGTCTTGCGCCATCTCCATATCGAGAAGGATCGGGCTGCTGTTCGCCTTGATCGTCCGCAGCGGCTTGGGCTTGGTCGCCGCCCATTTGTTCAGCGAATCATCACTCACGGACAGCAGTTCTGCCGGGTCATGGGCGAGGTTGAAGGCGATAATGCTGCCACTGTTCTCTGGATCAACAGCGATCGCCGAAACCAGCCAGTGATTTGGCTTATTGAAGCGAAACTCCGTATAGAGCCGCACTGGCGTCCCCTGGGCATTCCGGACGGCCTCAGCCTTCTGGCCCATCCTGAGGAGATGCTCCCAGATCCAAGGTACCCTTTCCTTCACGATCTTCGCCAAAAAGATCGTTGCCTCTACATCAGCCAAGGCATCATGCGCGTTGGGGTGCAGGAAACCGTTTGCAGGCGCAAGTCGATCAAGTCTCAAGGTTGTCGCGCCATCATCCCTTCGGGGAATTTCGAGGTGACCGGGCTCGAATTCATGCGCGGCCAAGGCGAGGCGCATGATGTCCAGGCGGCTGTTACCGTTGGTGTTCGTGAGGAAGGGTGGCAGCAGCGATTGATAGAAAGCCTGCCGAAGCAGGTCCTCGTCGAACTCGAGACTATTGTATCCTGCAAATATGGCAGGCGACCACTCCGAGAGTTTCTCATGAATTGCGGACGCCATTTCGTAGTGCGATGGGAGAGCCAGGTCAGACACCTGATCCAGCTTGACACCTGTAACAAGAAGCGCGCCGGGGGCAGGCAGGATATGCGGCTGGATGCGGCAGCGGATCTCGAAGCGGTCTATCTCATTCAGGGCATCGTCTGTCCTGATCGCCGCGAACTGCAGAATCTGGTCGTAGAAGGTGCTACTGCCTGTCGTTTCGGTGTCGTAAAAAACAAATGCCACTTGCGTTCTGCTCCGACCCCTGAGGTCTTTCAGTCTTTCCGTCCGGAAATCGTGATTCCGGACTCGACTGGCTTGGAAATGGCAGTTTTAAGCCAGCAACTCTTTTTTCTCGCGAGATAAGTGAACGCCCTGCAGCGCTGATCGCTCTCGCAGGTGTCGGAGCACTCACCAAATCCGACGTCCTTGAGTTCGCGGTAGTCGTTTCCCGGAAAATCAGTCCTCTCCATGATCGTCATATTCGAACGCCTCAGCCTCGACTGAATGGCGCTCATGTACCCCGCCTGCGCATTCGGGTTTCGGAAGACCCGTTGGCCATCTGCCTTGAGAAAGCAGACATTGTGTCTCGTGTTGAAGGTGAAGGCTTGGCACCTTCTATCCGCAATACAGGCTTCCTCGCACTGGAAAGCCGTTATGTTCTTGAGCGGCATGCCGGGAAGATCATGGCCGAATATGTCTGCGCCAGAGATGAGAGACATCTTTCGCTCCTGAACTGCGACAGGTGGAGGCAACGCAGATGGAGATACGCCCGCTCGTGGCTGGCCGGAGGGCGGCCCCAGCGGAGCAACCAGGATCGTGTCGTCATCGGGGTCAGGAGAGGCTTGCACCTCTCGCTTGATGCGATCGCCATTGCCATCGACTACCTTGACCTCAATACCGACTTCTTCCGCATCTTCTAAACTCATCCAGGTCATCGAATCCGGTGGAGCCGTGCTGATATAGGCAATGGCATTCTGCGAAAGGCCAAGGGAGTTCAGATAGGCGCCGACAATGGCATTTCCGACCCCACTCTCCTTGTTGACACCATTCTCCCGGACATAGGATGCGTGAAAACCGATCCTGGATGTCGGCTCCATGAACCGTTGAACACCGCCAAGCCAGGCATATCCACAGGCAGAGGCGCATATGGCTCCGCCTGGTACATAGGTCAGGAACCCCTTCAGCCGGATGGCCCGTCCAATCTCGATGCCTGTCCAGGTGCTACCGCCGGGACTATGGAAGATCACGACCGCAGCGTCATTCTGCAGAGCCACCTGCGCGAACTTCTTCTCGTCACCCGCAATCAACTCACCTTCCACGCTCACGAGTGCGATGCCATTCAAGGAGTTCTGATCAACCTGGATGTCCGCGGCCTTCGATCGCAATGATCCAAAGGTCAGCGACACGGCCAACAACGCAAGAACAGCCGGAATGTGGATCAAACCCCCTAGCACTCGTATCCGCCCCCTGCACACGATAGCTCCACATTCACTGTCATCTGGAACACCACTTTCATGGTGTCAGCGCTTCAAATGAAAGACACTTCAGGCCATCTGCACCAAATGTGCCAGCCAGCAGGTACATGTCTTCCTCACTTAACTTGAGCACCGCTGTTGCGTTCGCCGGAATGTCCGCAGACACATCGATGACCGCTATGTCTTCAGTCTTTTCTTCAGTCTTGCACTCACCTACGATGGGGAGTTTCATGGCAATTCTTCTCAAAGGGCTATCCAATGGTTTATGAATGATCATCATCAGCGATGGATCCTGATACAGGAAACGGGCCACATGCGGTTGTCCAGCGGGAGGAACAAGGGTGGACTCCCCAAAGCCTGCCCAGGTTGACGTCAAGTTCCTGATTTTCCGTGAGAAAGACGGGAAGCCGATCAAACGCTACCAATACACCGCCATTGACGATGCCACCCGCGTCAGGGCCCTCAAAGTCTACAACAGGCACACGCAGGTAAATGCCATCCTGTTCATTGACTACGTCATCAAGAGCTTCCCGTTCCGCTTCAGGGAGGTGAGGACGGACAATGGGCACGAATTCCAGGCCAAGTTCCACTGGCACGTGGAAGATAAGGGCATTCGCCATGCTTACATCAAGCCTCGGTCACCTCAACTCAACGGCAAGGTGGAACGTTCTCATCGCACGGACGAAGAGGAGTTCTACCAGCTCCTCACCTACAAGGATGATGTCGATCTCGAGGAAAAGCTCGCTCACTGGGAGAGGTTCTATAATCTCTCGAGACCCCACGGCGCCTTCAATGGAAAAGCACCTTACGAAGCGCTAAGAGAAAAGCTATAAACCAACCAAGGAATGTCTCGTCAGATCGTCTTGATCACACTAAGAGGCTGGTCATCCGGTGGATGTCGGATTATACAAAAGAATTGTTGATCAGTGGCCAAGATCATGGGATATCTTTTGAATCGGCAGTTTTACTGGGAATTGCCTGTTCAGGAAGCTTAAGCATGTGGACAATATGGCTATTCCCTACGGTAATCTTGACAGCATCTGCTCTTTTCTCGGCTAAGGCTCATGCTGAAACGCAGTTCACTAAGTTTGACGTTAAGTGCGCAAATGGAGCGGTTTGCGCGGTCGATATTCCTGTGCCTGTAGGCACTGCGAGCACCTACGCATTGACTGGACTTTCCTGTGGCTGGGTTGCCGACAACGTAACCCGTATTGACATAGAATACGTCGCAAAAAGCAACGGGGCTCAGCAATTTGTTATCCCGTGGTTGCTGTCCGATGAAGAACGCGCGTTGAAGTGGTATACTTCTTTGGGACGGCTTCAGCAGTTTCGTGTGAAACTGCGGGCGGTAAAAGTGCTGGTGAAGTTTAGGTCATCCGTTAGTAGCTCGGTGGCTGCCACCTGTTTTGCTGCTTTCTAGGCTCAGGACCTATTAAAACTGTTGCGGATCAGTTGCGGGTTTGATTCAAGGCTTCCGAAAGAGGAGGCCGTGATGAGTGAACTGTTTCTACTGAGCAAGGCCCAGATGGCAAGG
>JBEIDW010000198.1:0-4186 GCA_040383265.1 Hyphomicrobiales bacterium | reverse complement strand
CGCCGCACCAGATCTTCGCATTCGGCAATAGGATCACTCATGCCGGACAGCAATCAGCGCCGCCGCCACGCGGCGCTTTTCCTCGAGCAGCAGATTGTAGGTCGACACCGCGTGTCCCGTCGCCATGGGATCGTACATGAGGCCGGCGGCGGAGAGCGCCTCGCGCACCGCCTTCGGCGGCCGCGCCATCTCATGGCCCATGCCAATGATGAGAATGTCAATGGCCTCACGCTCCTTCAGCGCGGCGGCGAAATCATCAACCGACAGCGCAAGCGGGTCGGGGTTCCACGCATAGATGCCAGAGGGCAGCGCCAGGATGGAGCCCCGATGAGACATGCCCGCGAAAGCGAAGCCGCCCGCCCCATAGGAGTCGATGACAGCCCTTCCCGGGAAATGCGCCGTCACGGCCTTGCGGCGGCGACAGCCTTGGCGTCAGCCACCTTCTTCGCATCGCGCGGGGTTCCAAACAGGAGGAGAACCGGCGTGGCGATGAAGAAGGAGGAATAGGTGCCGATCAAGACGCCCCAGATCATAGTGAAGGTGAAACCGGAAATGACCTCGCCGCCCCAGATATAAAGAGCAAGTAGGGCCAGCAGCACGGACACCGATGTCATGAGCGTGCGCGGCAGCACCGAGTTGATGGAGAAATCCATCAGATCCGCGAACGGCATGGATTTATACTTGCGAAGAAACTCGCGGATACGGTCATAAATAACCACGGTGTCGTTCAGCGAGTAGCCGATGATGGTGAGGATCGCCGCGATGATCGACAGGTTGAACTCCAGCCCCAAAAGGCTGAACAGGCCAATGGTCAGGATCACGTCGTGCAGCAAAGAGGCAATGGCGCCAAGAGCGAATTGCCACTCAAAGCGGAACCATACGTAAAGCAGAACAAGGAACATCGCGATGACGACGGCCAGCGTGCCCTGCTGCGCAAGTTCACCGGACACCTTTGGCCCCACCACTTCAACGCTACGATATTCGACGCCCGGTCCGAGCGCTTCCTTGATCTTGTTTACCGCCGCCTGCTGGGCCTCGTCGCCGCCATCCTGCGTGCCGATGCGGATCAGCACATCGCGGGGCGAACCGAACTCCTGCAACTCGCCTGAGCCGAGGCCAAGATCGTTGATGGCGGAGCGCATGGCGTCGAGATCGGCGGCCTGCTCGGTGCGCACGGTGATCACCGTGCCGCCCTTGAAGTCCACGCCCATGTTGAGGCCATTGAAGACGAACAGCAGCAGAGAGGCCGCGCACAGGATGCCGGAGATGAAGTAGCCGAAACGGCTGAACCGCATGAACGGAATCTTGGTGTCGTCGGGGATGAGGCGAATGCCCTTCATGATCATGTTCCCGCCTTAGAGCGGGACCTCCTTGGGACGCCTGATCTTTACCCAGACGGCAACAATAAGCTGGGTGAGCGTGAAGGCGGTGAACATTGTGGTGAGGATACCGATGAACAGCGTCACGGCGAAACCGCGGATCGGGCCCGAGCCAACGCCGAACAGTGCCAGCGCCGCAACCAGAGTGGTGAGGTTCGCGTCCCAGATGGTGCCAAGCGCCGCCTTGAAGCCGGTTTCAATGGCGCTGAGCGCCGTTCGCCCATTACGCCATTCCTCGCGGATGCGCTCATAGATCAGCACGTTCGAGTCCACCGCCATGCCCATGGTGAGCACGATGCCGGCAATGCCCGGGAGCGTGAGCGTGAAACCGAAGAAAGACATGAGCGCGATGATCGCCAGCAGGTTCACCAGCAAGGCAATGTTGGCAAAAATGCCAAACAGACCGTAACCGAAGATCATGAAGCCAAGCACAAGCACAAGACCAATCATCGAGGCGATGAGGCCGGCGCGAATCGAGTCCGAACCGAGGCTGGGGCCGACCGTGCGCTCCTCCACGATCGTGAGCTTGGCAGGCAGCGCGCCAGAGCGGAGAACCACGGCGAGATTGTTCGTCTCCTCCGTCGAGAAATTGCCGGAAATCTGGCCGGAACCGCCGAGGATGGGCTCATTGATGCGCGGGTAGCTCACCACTTTCTCATCGAGAAGGATGGCGAAAGGCTTACCGACATTGTCACGGGTGAGCTTGGCGAAACGGTCTGCGCCCTTGGTGTTGAAACGGAAAGACACAACAGGATTGTTGCTCTGGTCGAAGGCGCCGCGCGCATCCACCAGATCGCCGCCGTCCACCGTGGCCCGGCTGGAAGACTGAACCCATAGCTGCTGATTCGGATCATCCTTGAGCGGGAAGGACTGGCATTCGGGCGGCGGGTTCTGGCCCTGCGCCGTCGGCTGCGCATCGCACAGCAGCTGGAATGTCAGCTTGGCGGTACGGCCGATCACGTCCTTCACCTGATCAGGGTTCTGAATGCCCGGCAGCTGGACAACGATGCGGTCCTTGCCCTGCTGCTGAATCACCGGTTCCGACGTACCGAGCGCATTCACCCGATTCTCGACGATTCGCAGGCTCTGTGACACAGCCAGTGCGATCTTGGCGTCCAGCCCCTGGGGAGAAATGGTGAAAGTGAACTGTTGCCCGTCACGATTGAGATCGAACAGGTTCACAGGCGTTCCCGCGCCGAACATCCCGGCGTCCATCGGGCTCAGCAGCTTGCGGAGTTCGACCTCCGCCTTCTCCACATCCTCCGGCTTGGTGACCCGCACCCGCACGGCGTTGTCACTGCGGGTCAGACCGCTGTAACCGATCTTGCCATCACGCATGGTGTTGCGCACATCACTGGCCAGCTGCCGGGTCAGCTTGTCGAGAAGATCAGCGCGATCCACCTCGAGCAGCACGTTGGAACCGCCCTGGAGGTCGAGGCCCAGCGTGACCGGCCGCAGATTCCACGGCCGGAGCTTCGCCTGCCAATCCGCTGGCAATACATTCGGCAAAGCCAGAATGGCCGCGAGCAGGATCGCGGCCAGGATGGCGGTAGTCTTCCAGCGGGTAATGTGAAGCATCGGGCGTTACTTGGTCTCGGCCGTCACGGGCTCACCCTTGGCGCGCACATCGGCAATGCCCGAACGCAGCACACGGACCTTCACGTTTTCGCCAATCTCGACCTGAAGCTCATTGTCATCAACCAACTTGATGACCTTGCCGATAAAGCCGCCATTGGTGATGACAGTATCTCCCTTGCCGACCTTCTTGAGCATCTCCTGATGCGCCTTCATCTTGCGCTGCTGCGGGCGGATGAGAAGGAAATAGAACACACCCATGATCGCCACGAGGGGAAGGATCATGCCGATGAAATCACCTGCCGCGGGAGCGCCGGCAGCCTGGGCAAAGGCCGGAGTAATGAACACGTTGTTCTCCTGATCAAAAGTTTCGGCGGAATATAGCGATGGTTGCCTCTATTGCAACCAATCGATTGGCGTGGCTTTACCACTTGTCCGCCCTCGGCTAAGATTTTGGCATGTCACAGGAAATCGATCACGCACTGCTCTCCCGGATCGCCGAGGCGCTGGAGCGGATGGCGCCTGCCCAACCCAAAGCACCGGATCTCAAGGGTTTTTTCGCCTTTGTCTGGCATTCCAGCCCGCCTGAACTGGAGCCGGTGGCGGCTGTCAACCGGGTGGAGATCGCCCTCCTCAAGGGGATCGACTTCACCCGCAACCTCCTGCTCGAGAATACCGAGCGCTTTGCGAAGGGGCTTCCGGCCAACAACGCACTGCTCTGGGGCGCGCGCGGCATGGGCAAATCCTCTCTCGTCAAGGCGGCGCACCACGAGATCAATCACCGGACCGGCGGGACATTGAAACTCGTCGAGATCCACCGCGAGGACATTGAAAGCCTGCCCCTGCTGATGAACATCATCCGCCGCGCGCCGGATTTCCGTTTCATCGTCTACTGCGACGATCTCTCCTTTGATGCGGATGATACGTCCTACAAGGCGCTCAAGGCGGCGCTTGACGGTGGTATCGAAGGCCGCCCCGACAACATGCTGTTCTACGCCACCTCGAACCGCCGCCACATGCTTGCGCGCGACATGTTCGAGAATGAGCGTTCAACCGCCATCAAACCCTCCGAACAGGTGCAGGATTAGGTTTCGCTGACAGAACGCTTCGGGCTGTGGCTTGGCTTCCACAAGTGCAGCCAGGACGAGTATCTCGAGATGGTCGAGGGCTATGCGACCCATTTCGGCCTCAGGATCGGCCCCGAGACGCTCCGGGCCGAGGCGCTGGAATGG
>JBEIDW010000197.1:0-4390 GCA_040383265.1 Hyphomicrobiales bacterium | reverse complement strand
GCGTCATTCCAGCGCGGCGGGCGGCATGCTTTGCCGCTTCGCGCACCTCGGGCTCGATACCCTTGACGCTCCAGGGAATGCCAGGTTTCATGACGTTTTGATCTTTCGACGATGTGCGCCCTTCCGTACGGTCATCATCAAATGACCACAAAAAAGGCGCGGTATTTCCCTGCCCAATCGTTAATGGGTTTGGTAAATATTCAGTTAACCAGTTGAAGAAACCTCCTGATTCGTCTCAAACTACGAACTTTCCCAGTACGGAGATCGATGTCTGGAGGTTACGTTTTCATTCCCTTGCGGAAAGGAAATTGACGCTAGGGATACACAAACGAACGGAAGCTGATTATACGTTGATTCACGCAGCGTGACACGATGTGTCCCTTTGGAGCGATGAGGCGATGAGCATGAGTGAAACAAAAGAACGTTCGAACCGGGATAGAACCTACTCGATCACGGAGCTTTGCCGGGAGTTCGACGTGACGCCGCGTACACTGCGCTTCTATGAGCAGAAGGGCCTGCTGCACCCCGCCCGCCGCGGCTGGACACGCCTGTTCAGCTATCGTGACCGGGCTCGCCTTCAATTGATCCTGCGTGGCAAGAAGGTTGGCTTCGCGCTGGAAGAGATCAAGGAGATGCTTGACCTCTACAATCTGCGTGACGGGCAGCTTACCCAACTCCGGATCGCCTCCACAAAAATGCGCGAACGCCTTGAGGCGCTGCGCAAGCAGCGGGTGGAACTGGAAGATGCGATTGGCGATCTTGAGCGCACTGTCGTGGTGGTGGACGGCATGCTGAAAGAGCGTGAAGCCGCAACCCCCAAGGCCGCCAACAGCTGAGATTTGCCGCAAATGCCTTGCGGAGATGGGGCATCCGGGTGAAAACCCGGGTGCCTTTTACTATTCCGGACGGTTTTTCCCATGACGCTTGCCTATGTGCTGAACCCGCTTGACCGGCGGGCCAATGATCGGCCGAACGCCGCGTGGATCGCCATGCAGCGCCAGCGCGCAGACGCAAAACTGATCCGAATCGTCGGCGATTCAACCTTGATGAAGGATGACGGACTCCTGACGGAGAATGGCCCCTCGGACTCACTGACGGTTTTTCTGGGCCTTGATTCGCACAACACGCCATGGTTCGCCTGCCGGAGCGAACCCGCCGAGGGCATGCGGGATCTGCGGAGCCTCGCCATAGAAGAGGCCCTGCCGCCGGAGGAGCTTGGCATCCTCGCGCAGGCGCGCTCACTCATCCAGTGGCATGAGCGGCGGAATTTCTGCTCCAACTGCGCGGCGCGCCTGGAACTGGTGGATGCAGGCTACCGCCGCCACTGCACCGCCTGCGGCATGGACCACTTCCCGCGCACCGACCCCGTGGCGATCATGGTGGTGCGTTACCAGGGCCGCATTCTGCTCGGACGGCAGCAGCCATGGAAACCCGGCATGTATTCAGCCCTCGCCGGCTTTGTGGAACCGGGCGAAACGATTGAGGATGCAGCGCGGCGCGAGATATTCGAGGAAGCAGGCGTGCGCGTGGGTGACGTACGCTACGTGATGAGCCAGCCTTGGCCCTTCCTCTCCAACCTGATGATCGGCCTTGTTGGTGAAGCACTCTCGGACGAGATCGTCATCGACACGAACGAACTTGAAGACGCGCGCTGGTTCTCAGCCGAGGAGGCGCGCATGATGATCGAGCGCACCCACCCGGACGGGCTTTACGCCGCGAACCCCTATGCGATTGCACATGACCTGGTGAAGGCCGCGCTGCGGAACTGAAGCCTCAGGCCGTCTCGAAGCGTCTGGCAATCTCGGCGCGGTGCGGAGAGGCCTTGTAGATGCCGAGCACCCGCAGATAGTTGGTGAAGAACTCCAACTCCTCCATGGCGAGGCGTACGTTGCGTTCGGAGGGATGGCCTTCGATATCCGCATAGAATTGCGTGGCGGAGAACTGCCCCTCGATCTGGTAGGATTCGAGCTTCGTCATGTTCACGCCATTGGTGGCGAAGCCGCCCATCGCTTTGTAAAGCGCCGCCGGAACGTTCCGTACACGGAACACGAAGGTGGTGATCACGGGGCCTTCTTCCGGGCCTGCGTCCTTCGGGATTGACGAGAGCACCACGAAGCGCGTGGTGTTGTGGCTCTCGTCCTCGATGTTCTCGCGGATCACCTCGAGGCCGTAGATCTCGGCGGCAAGCCGCGAGGCAATAGCAGCGCGCGACGGATCGCGGTTCTGGGACAATTCCCGCGCCGCCCCCGCCGTGTCGGCGGCTACAACCGGCTTGATGCCCAGGTCGCGGATCACCTTCCGGCACTGGCCCAGCGCATGCACATGGCTGTGAACGGTCTTGATCGCCGTCTTGTCGGCACCCGGCACGATCATCAATTGGTGATGCACGGGCAGGAAGTGCTCACCAATAATGTAGAGGTTGGAGCGCGGCAGCAGGTGGTGGATGTCTGCCACGCGGCCCGCCACCGAATTGTCGATGGGAATCATGGCCAGCGCCGCCTCGCCTTCCGTCACCGCCTGAAACGCATCCTCGAAGGTGCCGCAGGGCAGCGGTTCATGGGCGGGATAGGCCTCGATGCAGGCAATGTGCGAGTTGGCGCCGGGCTCGCCCTGATAGGCAATCTTCAAAGACATCACACTTTCCTTAGCATGCGGCGGGCAGTTTCAAGATCGTGGGGCGTATCAACGCCAAGTGGTACAGTGTCAACCCGCACCACCGCGATGCGCATGCCATTGTCGAGCGCCCGCATCTGCTCCAGCTTGCGTTCAGCCTCGCGCTCGCTCACCGGCAGGGCCACGAATCTCTCCAGAATCGGTCGGCGGCAAGCATAGACGCCGATGTGATGCCAGAAGGGCGCGGCGTGCTCCGGCCCAAGCTTGCGCACGAAATCGCGGGCGAAGGCCACCTCGCGGTCATCGCTCAGCGGGGCGATGGCCTTCACGATATTGGGGTTGGCGGCGTCCTCTTCCGTTTCAATCCGGGCGGCAATGGTGGAGATATCGGCTGCTTCATTGAAGAGGCCCGCAAGGCAGCGCTGGATCGACAACGTATCGATGGTCGGCAGATCGCCCTGCAGGTTCACCACATACTCGAAGCGATGGTTTGGATCTCGCAGGGAAAGCGCCTCCGCGATCCGGTCAGACCCTGAAGGCAGGGCCGGGTTGGTCATGATGGCGTCGCCTCCGTGCGCTGTGATGGCGTCAGCGATTTCGGCTTCAGCCGCAGCCACGAGAACCTTGCCAATGTTCGCCTCCATCGCCCGCTTCCAGCAGTGGACGATCATGGGCAGGCCGTGAATGTCGGCAAGCGGCTTGCCCGGAAGCCGGGTGGAGGCCATGCGGGCGGGGATGACGACGATGGTATTCCGGTTTTCAATCATGGACTTAACTGTGGGCGCGGCAAAATGATACAAGTAGTCCTTATACTATTGCGGCGGCGGTGAGAAAGCACTAGTTTCCGCGCCCGAGAGATGACGGCTCAAGGGGTCTGGACCTTCATGAACAGCTTTGAATTCAACAAGATCGCGGGCGCAGTGCTGGGAACGGCACTTCTGGTGTTTGGCCTGAACGAGCTCGCGGGCGTTCTTTACCACGCAGACAAGCCCGAAAAGCAGGGCTATGACATTCCGGTTGCCGAAGCCGAAGGCGGTGCGGAAGCCGCTGCGGAGCCAGCAGCGGCGGCTGTGCCGCTCGGTCAGTTGCTCGCTTCGGCCGATGCAACGAAGGGCCAGGCCGTGTTCAAGGCCTGCATCGCCTGTCACGATGTCAGCAAGGGTGGGCCCAACAAGGTGGGTCCGAACCTGTGGGACATCGTCGGCCGCAACCATGGTGTGCATGAAGGCTTCGCTTATTCCGATGCCATGGCAGCCATGAAGGACAAGCCGTGGGACTATGAAGCGCTGAACGCCTTCCTTCTCGCGCCAAAGAAAGCCGTTCCGGGCACGAAGATGGCTTATGGCGGCCTCAAGAAGGATGCGGACCGCGCCAACCTGCTGGCCTACCTGCAGACGCTGTCGGACAGCCCAGTGCCCTTCCCTGCCCCGTAAAGGCCGTAAGTCTCACTGAAATTTAACACCGGCAAGCTGCTTGCCGGTGTTTTCTTTTGGGCCGGAGCTTGTTTAACTCACCACACGACCGAACGCCTCGCCTGGAGATGACCTGACATGACCATCAGCCGCCGCAGCCTCCTCAAGCTTGCTGGCCTCGTCCCCGCCGCCAAGATCGTTGGCATTCAGTTCGCGCATGCCGAGGACAGGGACTTCCGCCACGCGCTGACCCTGTTCAATGACGTGAAGTACAATGCGGACTTCAAGCGCTTCGACTATGTGAACCCTGAAGCCCCCAAGGGTGGCCGGGTGCGCTTCGGCATCGTCGGCTCATTCGACAACCT
>JBEIDW010000196.1:0-4488 GCA_040383265.1 Hyphomicrobiales bacterium | reverse complement strand
GCCACAGCGGCCAGTCACCCGCCAGCCTCCTGTGGGCGCGGCTGACTGGCCGCTGTCCCTCTTGCCGGCACCTTTCCCCATGGGCCAGGTGGTCGACTTTTACGCCGCCGCGTGGCCCAATTTTACTCCGGCGTTGACAGGAATGAATGGTTCGATGCGCGCGAACGTGGATCAAGCGTCAATGCAAAGTGGCTGGGCTAAGGGGTCGTCTCTTCTTCCTGTCACGGGTTCAGTCGGAAACCAGGAGATCATCTGAAACTTTCCGCTTGGTAATTTCTCTTTAAGGTGGTATAAAACATCGAAATCTGCTGTTCAGTCGAGACGCAAGGATCTGGGTCGTATGTCTCCCTCTCCGGATCATATGTGCATCATATCGTTCAGCGTTGCGAGTGATCCCGGGACTGTCTGTCCCACTGGGGTCCGGTACCCGCGGACTGACCCGATGAAAGGCATTCCAGCGCTGCTACGCGCAATGGTGACATGACTATTCGCCATGAAAGTTTGAATTTGGACATGCGTGACGTGCCCATGATCCATCCCATTCTGCTCTGTGGCGGATCGGGCTCCAGGCTCTGGCCATTGTCACGTCAGTCCTTGCCGAAACAGTTTGTGAAGCTTCTCGGTGGGGAGAGCCTGTTCCAAGCCTCTGCGCGGCGCTTCTCAGGTGCGGGATTTCGGGCACCAGTGATTGTGACTTCGGATACTTTCCGTTTCATTGCGTCAGAACAACTGGCTAGCTTGAACATGGCGGCCTTGACCACGCTCATCGAGCCCGAGCCACGCAATACAGCCGCTGCCGTGCTGTCGGCCGCCCTCTGGCTACACCGCCAGGATCCGGATTCAGTCATGCTGGTTGCCCCTTCCGACCATGTGATCCCGGATGCTGACACGTTCCGGCATGCAGTGGAGGTTGCTCTTCCGGCCGCAATGGCCGGAAAGATCGTAACATTCGGCATCACACCCACAAGCGCTGAAACCGGCTACGGCTATTTGCAGGTCTCAACGCGCGAGGGCCAGGTGGCGGGCGAGCCGCAACCTCTCACAGGCTTCATTGAGAAACCCGCACGCTCACGGGCAGAAGACATGTTGAAGGCCGGCAATTACCTCTGGAATGCAGGGATATTTCTGCAGTCCACGCGCACCATTCTTGCATCCTTCCGGGAACATGCTGCTGACATGCTCACAGCTGCAAACGCAGCGGTTGAAGAAGCGGTACCAGATCTGTGTTTCCTAAGGCTGGCGCCGGAACCCTGGGCACAGCTCCCTTCCATTTCGATCGACTATGCAATCATGGAAAAGGCCACAAACATCGCCGTCATGCCCTATCAGGGCAACTGGTCGGATCTTGGCAGCTGGAATACCGTCTGGCAGCAGGCAACACCCGATGCTCACGGCAATGTTCTCTCCGATCATGCGCTCGCCATCAATTGCCAGCGGAGCATGCTGCGTTCAGAGTCAGAGGGGCTCGAACTGGTCGGCATTGGACTTGAAGATGTTGCCGCCATTGCCATGCCCGATGCCGTGCTGGTAGCCAAAAATTCGGATGCCCAGCGGGTACGCGAAGCGGTGGATATTCTGAAGGCCCGCTCGGCCAACCAAGCAACCTGCTTCAGCCACGAACATCGGCCATGGGGCTGGTATGAGATCCTCGCAATCGGCAAGAAATTCAAGGTGAAGCGTATCGTGGTAAAGTCAGGCGCTGCTCTCTCACTCCAGTCCCACAACCACCGCGCTGAGCATTGGATCGTGGTACAGGGTACCGCCAAGATCACGGTCGGCCACGAATCAGGATACCTGACTGAAGGTGAATCAGCCTATATCGGCCTGGGCGCTGTGCACCGGCTCGAAAACCCCGGCCAAGAACAGTTGATCCTCATCGAAGTCCAGACTGGACCCTATCTCGGTGAGGATGACATCACTCGCTACGAAGATATTTATGCCAGACGGTGATCAAACCAGGTACCCGCATAAGCCCGCTGAATGTGCTCTAGCCGAAGCGTTCGGCATGACAAGCCAGGCAGGGTCGGCACATCATTTTCACAAAACCAAACATCAGACGCGATGATTTGTTTGAATCAGTTTGAGTTTGACCATAAGATCCATTCTTAAGCGGTAAATTAGAACAGAAGTACACATGCATGTGCCGTTATCACAAGGGGACAGGCCCCGGGGCATGCGGGCACGCATGTTGCCGCAACGCCGTCATGCCCATATCCTGTCTGAACTGACAGCCAAGAGGTCCGTCCAGGTCAGTCTCATCGCGCAAGAACTTGGCGTCTCAGACATGACGGTGAGGCGCGACCTGATGGAATTAGAATCGGCGGGAAAACTCACCCGCACATTTGGCGGCGCCCTCAACATCTGCTCTTCACGGCAAACGTCGATGGACCGCGACGAGCCCCAATTCGAAACCCGCATGCGGCAGCAACGCGAGGCCAAAGAAGCGATCGCAGCCAAAGCCGCAGTGATTGCCCTCGGCTATCGCACCATCGCATTGGACGTCGGCACCACAACACATCTGCTGGCGCGGCAGCTTGCCAAACAACCAGAGGCAAAACTCTTCACCAACAGTCTGCGCATTGCGGCCGAACTGGCAGTTGGCGTGTCAGAAATTTATGTTCCGGGAGACCGGGTACGCGCCCGCGAACTGGCAATTGGCGGCAGCGCCGCCGTGAACCACTTCCAAAGCCTCTGGTTCGACGTTGCGTTCATTGGTGTCTCCGGGCTAACGCCGTCTGGTATCTTTGACTATTCCTTCGAAGACGTGGAGTTAAAGCGCGTCTATCTGAGCCGATCTGGCGTGAGTGTCGTGCTTTGCGATTCCTCGAAGTTCGCGCACATGTCGCTCGTCCATATTGCTACTCTCCGCGCCTTCAGTGTTCTCGTCACCGATGCCGCACCGCCGCCTTCCTTGGATGCGGCCCTGGTAGAAGCCGGCGTACGCATCGAAATCGCCGCCCCGCCCACAAACCCATGACATGATGACAGGAGCAGACAAATGGTGTTCGATTTTTTTGGACAAAAGAAGAAAGTAATTATCGCAATGGCGCATATCGGCGCCATGCCAGGGTCGCCGCTGTATGACGAAAAAGGTGGTATGCAAAAACTGATCGATGGCGTTGCAGCCGATATTGAGAAGTTACAGGCGGGCGGTGTAGATGCCATCATGTTCGGCAATGAAAACGACCGCCCCTACTTGCTGAAGGCGACGCCGGAATCAACTGCCGCGATGACGGCGGTGGTTGCGGCACTGAAGCCGATGATCACTGTACCCTTCGGCGTCAACTATCTTTGGGATCCGACAGCCAGCGTGGCCATCGCGGCGGCAACGGGCGCGCACTTCGTTCGAGAGATCTTCACGGGCGTTTTCGCCTCTGACATGGGGGTCTGGGCGCCAGATGCCGCAACCCCTGCCCGGCTTCGCCGCAACCTGGGGCGGCCAGACTTGAAACTGCTCTACAACATAAATGCCGAATTTGCCCATTCACTGGACGAGCGGCCGATTGAACTGCGGGCCCGCAGCGCGGTATTCTCATCACTTGCAGACGCCATTCTTGTGTCTGGCCCGGTGACAGGCGAGCCTGCCGACCAGTCGCAACTTCGCAAAGTGTGCAACACGGTCAAGGACGTGCCGGTATTCGCCAACACCGGCGTCAACATCGACAATGTGACAGATACGCTTGCACTTGCCACCGGTGTGATTATCGGCACACATTTCAAGGTGGATGGCATCACCTGGAACCCAGTTGATGGCGTGCGCGTCAAACGCTTCATGGATAAAGTCGAGACCCTCCGCTGAGGCGGGGATCTGCCTTCATCACGCGCCAACAGCGACCCACACCCGGTACACGATCAACATCACGGCGACAAGATAGAGCACGAAAAGAACACGGGCCGTCATAATGGCGGCCTGTCTCATCCTCCGCCGCCGCAGCACATGAACAACAAAAATCATTAGCATAGTAAGAAATGTGACGGTGAATGCCGTCAGTTGAAAGGCATCCGCAAGGCTGAAGTCTGTGGATGGCGGCAGGCCGCTCTGCAGGATGTAGCCGGACCCGATCGTTGAGAACAGCGCACCAGTGCCGATTGCAAGCTGGGCACCGATGTCTATTACATCACCCGTGTGCCGAAACGCACTGCTGGTCAGAACGATTCCTGCCAAGGCTATAGCGAGTCCAAACCCAATGAAGGTGGAGAGCAGCAGCCTCCAACCGTTACGCTTCACATCAATCTCGATGGTTATGCGCGGGTAGATGCTTGGGCCAACAGGACTCATTGTTGGGTCGCCGTAAGCCGTCTCGTAGAATTCGCTGGAAGAGAAGATCTTCATGCCCTCGATCTTCCATCGGTAATCCCCCCGTTTTTGGAGGGGGTTCGGCGTAGAACTCACCCGGAGGGTTGCACTTCCATTTGCCGCCTCAGTTTCTGAGCCGGTGTAATTCCGCCAAGCGCCATGTTGGGGCGCTCATGGTTGTAAGTCCAGAG
>JBEIDW010000195.1:0-4537 GCA_040383265.1 Hyphomicrobiales bacterium | reverse complement strand
CACAAGTATTCCTTCGAGATCTATCCGAAGCTGGAAGCCGAAACCGGCCAATCCTGCGGCTTCCATCACGTTGGCGAAATCACCCTTGGCCGCACCGAGGCGCGGGTCGAACAGATGAAGCTGCACCATACGCTGGCCAAGCGGAACGGGGTCGAGACCCATTGGCTGACGACTGAAGAACTATTGGCCAAGGCGCCGGTGATGGACCCTACGACCATCAAGGCCGCGCTCTTTGAGCCCTCCTACGGCCACGTCGATCCTTCGGGCGTGACCCACGCCTTCGCCAAGGGCGCGCGAGACAATGGCGCCGAGATTTACCGGCAAACCCCGGTGCTGGAGACCAACCAGCGACCGGATCTGTCCTGGGATGTGGTGACGCCGAACGGCACGATCCATGCCCAGCGCGTTGTCAATGCGGCGGGGCTTTGGGCGCGGGAAGTGGCGGCCTTGGCGGGCATCCGGTTGCCGCTGATGCCGGTCGAGCACCATTATTTCGTCACCGAAACGATCCCGGAAATTGAGGCTCTCGGCTTTGAACTGCCGCTGATCGGCGATGCCGACGCCGAGTATTACATGCGGCAAGAAGGCAAGGGCCTCCTCTTGGGCGTCTACGAGGACGTCTGTGTGCATTGGGCCGAAAAGGGCACGCCGATGAACTTCGGCCATGAACTGCTGCCCAATGCGCTGGAACGGATCGAGCGCAACTTGATGCAGGCCTGCGAGGCGGTTCCGGTGCTGGGCACTGCGGGCCTGAAGCGGGTCATCAACGGCCCGATGATTTTCTCGCCCGACCTTGCGCCTCTTGTCGGGCCCTATCCGGGCAAGGCGAATTACTGGACAGCCTGCGGCGTGATGACCGGCTTCAGCCAGTCTGCCGCCATCGGCATGATTACCGCCGCCTGGATGAGCGAAGGCGAGCCGCCGATGGATGTCTTCATGTGGGACGTGGCACGCTATGGCCGCTGGGCCGGCAAGGACTATGCCAAGGCGCGGACGGCGGACATGTACGCCACCCGGTTCAAGACCCTTTACCCCTACGAGGAACGCCCGGCAGGCCGCCCGGTGCTGACCACGCCGGCCTATGCCGCCTATCGTGACATGGGCGCGGTGTTCGGGGCGTCGGATGGCGTGGAATATCCCCTGTGGTTCGCACCCAAAGGCGTCGAGGCCAAGGACAGCCTGACCTTCCGTCGGCCCAATTGGTGGGAACATGTGGGCCATGAATGCAAGGCGTTGAGCGAGGGTGTCGGAATCATCGACATCTCGACCTATGGAAAGCATATCGTGCGCGGGCCGAAGGCGCATGCCTGGCTGGAACGGCTGATGGCCAACAAGATGCCCATCCGCGACGGGCAGATGGTGCTGACGCCGATGCTGTCGCCCAAGGGGCGGCTTGTGGGCGAATTCTCGGTCTCGCAACTGTCGCCGGATGAGTTCCTGCTGGTGGGGTCCGGCACCGCTGATCGCTATCACCACCGGATATGGGAGGCCTACCTGCCCGCCGATGGCGTCAGTGTCGAAAGCATGACGACGAAGCTCTGCGGCTTCTCCATCTCCGGCCCCAATGCGCGGAAGCTGCTGGAAAAACTCTGCGACACTGACATCTCGGCCGAGACTTGGAAATACGGCCGCGTTGGGCGGGTGCAGATGGGTCCGGCGGCCGATGCGATCCTGTCCCGCGTCGCCTATACGGGCGAACTGGGCTATGAGGTGCTGGTTCCCTTCAACTCCCACCTACCACTGCTCGAGGCGCTGCTTCGAGCGGGAGCAGATCTGGGGGTCAGGCTTGCGGGGATCCGCGCGCTGAACTCGCTGCGCGTTGAGAAGGGCTATGGCGCCTGGGGCCTGGAATATGCTCCGGACTACACTCCCTTCGAGGCAGGCATGGGCCGCCTGGTGAAGTTCGACAAAGGTGATTTCGTGGGGCGCGAGGCGGCGCTGAAGGCCCGTGACGAAACCCCGCGCTGGACCTATCGCCAGTTCGACATCGTCACCACCGATGCCGAACCCTGGGGCGGCGAGCCGGTGATGAAGGATGGCAAGGTGGTGGGTTACCTAACCTCCGCCGCATATGGCCACCGCGTCGGGCATTGCGTCGCCCTCGGCTACATGAAAGTTGAGCACGCAGACACGAAGGACGGGCTTTACGTCGACGTGCTGGGCGACCACCGCGAGGTGAGTGTTCGGGCCACCGCCGCTTTCGATCCCGAAGGCAAGCGGATGCGGGGCTGATGCAATGAACCTGTCGCTCCCAAAACCACGCATGACGGTCCGGCCTCGGCCGGTACCTTCGGCGCGGGCAGAGGGAACACAGAGCTTTGTCTTCCTGCTCCTCGACGGTTTTATGATGATGTCGCTTGCCGCGGCCATCGAGACCCTGCGGCTGGCCAATCATGTTTCGGCACGGCAGGCCTTTGGCTGGCAGCTCTGGTCGATGGACGGTGCGGCGGTTAGCAACTCTGCGGACCTGCCGACCCCCGTTCACGCGGCGGTCGGTACAATCCCACGAGGGATCAATCTGGTCGTCGTGGGTGGATCCCAGCATGACTTGCGTCAGGGTTTTCCCAAGCCTTTGCTGCACTTCCTGCGCCGTGCCCATGCCCATGGCACTCAGATGGTCGGGCTCTGCACCGGTGGTCTGGCGCTGGTCGAGGCGGGGGTCATCCTGCCAAAGGATTGCGCGGTGCACTGGGAATACCTTCAGCCGCTGTCCGAACGCATTGGCGACCATGGCGCTCGGCAATCAGCCTTCACCCTTGGCACAGCGCCAACCGCGGCGGGGGGCGTGGCGGCGGCAGAACTGTTCCTGCATCTTATCTCTGATCGGCTTGGCCGCCACGTCGCAGCGGGGGTGGCCGACAGCCTGCTTCTGACCTCGGTGCGCTCTGTCGGTGAGGCGCAACGGGCGTCGCGACTGGCCCATGCAGGCACACGTGTTCCTGCACTGAGCAGTGCCATTGGAGTCATGGAAGGCAGCGAGGACGAACTTCTCGCCGTTCAGGATATCGCGGGCGCGGCCGGCGTTTCTGTCCGCCAGTTGGAGCGGCTGTTTCTTCAACACTTCCAGACCTCGCCGCTGAAATACTACACCGGCCTGCGCCTCGATCGCGCGAGGCGACTCTTGTCGATGACCGACCTTTCGGTATCGGAAATCGCCTGCGCCACGGGCTTTGGTACCTCGAGCCAGCTTTCGCGCCGCTTCAAGGCCCGATTTGGCTATTCGCCGCATCAGCATCGCCTGTTGCGCGACACCTCAACAAAAGAAGTCCGGGACAACCGGCCGAACCCAGCCACCCAACAAGGAGATTACTCATGCTGAACCGTCGTTCCCTTTTCGCCAGCGCAGCAGCGCTGTTCATGGCAGTTACAGGCCAAGCCCAAGCTGAAGGCACGCTGCGCGTCGCCATCTCGACCGGCTATCCGCCCTTCGACGTGCTGAACGCCGACGGCAGCTATGGCGGCTTTGACATCGAATTCGCCAAGCTGATCTGTGAGCGGATGAACAAGACCTGCGAATTTACCGACATCGAATGGGACGGGATCATCCCCGGCCTTCTGGCCAACAAATACGATGTCATCATCGCCTCGATGGGGATCAACGAAGAACGGATGAAGCAGGTCGACTTCTCTGAACCATACTACAAAGGCCCATCTGCACTGATCGCCAAGAAGGACGCGGGCTTCACCGCCGACGAGGCAGGGACCGAGGGCAAGGCCATCGGTGTGCAGCGCGCCACAGCGCATGAATGCTACATCGGCAAGCACATGGCAAAGGCCGATATGCGCCAGTATGCGACCTCGGAAGAGGCCTATCTTGACCTGCAGGCGGGCCGGATCGACGCGGTACTGGTCGACACGATCCCTGGCGAGGAATGGCTGAAGTCCGACCCCGCCAATGCCGAAGCCTTCGCACCGATCTCGGCCGACCTTTACGACATGGAGTGCTTCGGCGTTGGCCAAGGCATCGCATTGCGCAAGGGTGAGGACGCGCTGAAGGCCGAACTGAACGCCGCGATCCTGAAGACTCGCGAGGACGGGTCCTACTTGGAGCTTTCCAACCGTTACTTCGGTCGCGACATTTTCGACTTCTGATCCACTGAAGGGAGGGGCCGCATCGGCCCCTCCCTCAACCAACGGAGGCGCAGATGGCCGATCTTTGGGAGTACCGCTGGCTTCTTCTACAAGGCACGGGGATGACCCTGCTGTTGGGTTTCAGTGGCCTGATCCTATCATTGATGATCGGCCTGCTGGGCGCTTCGGCCAAGATCGGCGGTGGTCCCATCGCGCGGCGGATCGCCGGGGGCTATACCACGTTTGTCCGCTCGGTCCCCGATCTGTGCATGATGCTTTTGCTGTTCTTCGGCGGTCAGACCCTGATGAACAAACTCGGTGCCTGGACCGGCTGGTGGGAGTACATCGAGGTCAACGCCTTTGCCTCGGGCGTCATCACCATCGCCTTCATCTTCGGCGCCTATATGACCGAAACCTTTCGCGGCGCCTACGGGTCGATCCCGGTGGGCCAGTTCGAGGCGGCGCT
>JBEIDW010000194.1:0-4555 GCA_040383265.1 Hyphomicrobiales bacterium | reverse complement strand
GCATGGCGCCGTGGATGGTCGTACCGTGGAACAGCACCCGGAAGCGCCCGTCCTTGCTTTCCGCGATGCGGTGGACGCCGAAGAAACTGCGGCGGCTCTCGCCCGGATCCGTGCCGATGCGCCCGCCCAGGATGACCAGAACGCACAGCGCGACGCCCAGCACGACGCAGCGCCGCGCCGAGCGGCTCGACAGCACCATGCCGATGACGGCGCATCCCAGCAGCACGAGCTCCGACGCGTAGGCGTCGCCGATGACGAGCGCGGTCACCAGCCCCGCGCCGATCGCTGCATTTCTGGCGCCGAAACGCCGCACCAGGAAGGGAATGGCGAAGACCGAGATCACGATGCCGAGGGGATGGAGCGCGGAGTTGACGCCGATCATCCAAGAGGAGATGCCGCGCGATTCCTGAATAAGGGACAGCAGCGGGAACATCAGCCCGAAGGTGAAGCCGAACACCGTGATGGCCGCGATGGCCGCCAGCAGATTGATGAAGCGCTGCTTATCCACCGCGCACCAGTTTTCCGCCGCTCAGCACGAGGCCGATGAGCAGCAGCACATAGAATGACGCCAATGTCACCGGCATGGCGTGGATGCCAAAAAGATCGATGGCCAAGCCGGCCACCGGCGGGCCAATGAGGCCGCCCACGCCCCACATGGCGGCAATGGCTGCGGAACCTGCAATCAGATCCGGCCCCTTGAACCGGTCGCCCATGGTGGCAAGCGCCACGACATAAACACCGAAGGCGGAACCGGTGAGCAGCATCATCACCGGCCATGCAAGCCAGTGGGTAATGACGGCAAGCAGGCTCAGGGACAGTACGATGGTGAGGACAGCCGTCACCAGCATCACACCCCTGCGGGACCAGTGGTCAGAAAGCCAGCCAATCGGATAGAAGAACAGCACATTGCCGATGATGCCGACGCCCAGCATGCTGCTGGCGGTGCCGAGTTCCAGCCCGTTCCTCATGCCATAGATGGTGAAGAAGGAGATCAGGACATTGTCGAACAGGGTTGCCGCGCTGACTGCGAAGAGCAGCATCGGCGCTTTCTGCACGAAGGCAAAGAAGCCGCCGCCATCCTTCTGGTGGAAGGCATCGTCGGACACGCGCACGAAAGCGAGCGGCAATATGCTGATCAGGATACAGGCAATGCCAATACCCCAGGGCAGGAAGCCGTCCAGCCCGGTCCATGGCAGCAGGAGCGGCCCCACGGAAAAGGTGACGGCGAGCATCGTGGTATAAAGCCCCATCACGCGGCCGCGGTTTGCATTGGTGGCAAACGACAAGACCCACGCCTCGCTGATGGTGAACAGCGCGCCGGTGGCAAGCCCGAAGATGAAGCGCAGCGGGAACCACATCCAGAATGGCGAGACGCTGATCGCAGCGAGGCTGGCGATCAGGATCATCACCAGCAGCACGGCCGCGCGCTTGGTGCCGGTATTGCCAAGGAGCTTTGGCAGGAACGGTCCCACGAGGATGATGCCGATCGGACCCATCGCCACATTGAGGCCGATGGCCCAGGCCGGCCAGCCATTCTTTTCCAGCAGCAGCGGCATGAGCTGCAGGGTGAGGCCGAAGGCGATGTCGCACGCGCCCACCGCCGCCATTGCAGCGATGATGTTCCCCGGGCGCGCTGTTGCTGCGACTTTGTTCATAATGGGCGCTTTGAATCCGTGTTCAACTCAGGTCTAGACGCCGGCCCGCCATCCGGCAAGGCGGTTGCGCGTGTCAATCGGCGCAGCTATGCAGCTTGGCCATGACAAAGCTCCAGGCCCTCATCATTCCCGTGACGCCCTTCCAGCAGAATTGCTCGCTGGTTTACGATGCCGAAAGCAAGGTTGGCGCCGTCGTTGATCCCGGCGGCGATGTCGAGACGATCCTCGACGCCATAAGGCAGAGCGGCGTGACGGTGGAGAAGATCCTTCTGACCCACGGCCACATCGACCATGCGGGCGGCGCGGCGGCGCTGAAGGAAAAGCTCAACGTCCCCATCGAAGGCCCGCACCCGGAAGACAGTTTTCTGCTCGAAACCCTCGCTGAGACGGGCGCCCAATATGGCATGAGCGATGCGCGGCCGGTGACGCCGGACCGCTGGCTGAAGGAGGGCGACACCGTGACCGTCGGCGGCCTCAGCTTTGCGATCTACGAAGCGCCGGGCCATACGCCCGGCTCGGTGGTGTTCTTCAATGACGCGAACCGTTTCGCCCTGGTGGGGGATGTGCTGTTCCAGGGCTCCATCGGCCGCACGGATTTTCCGCGCGGCGACCATGCGGCGCTGATCCGCTCGATCAAGGACAAGCTCTATCCGCTGGGCGATGATGTCGTCTGCCTGCCCGGCCACGGCCAGCCCTGCCAGATCGGCGTCGAGCGCGAGACCAATCCGTTCCTGAACGAGTAGGCGGCTTCCCGCTCCCGCCGCAGGTGGGAGACGGTGCCCGAAGGGCGGGTGAGGGCCCTCATGCGGCGCTACGCGCCACCTTCTCCCATGCAGGCACGGAAGAAGGAAAGATCAGACCTTCATCTCGACGAGGCGGGACTGGGCGGCGAAGTAAGCGTCACCGGTATTCTTGAAGATGCCGCACTCGGGCGGGTTCTTGCCGAAGGTCTCGCAGTACTCGGTGCCATTGGCCGTCCACTTGCCGATGCCGCCGCCCTTTGAATCATCCTGATAGCTGAAGGTGCCGTCGGCATTGTAGGTGATGAAGCCGTTGCCGTCCTTGCGGGTGTACTGGAAGGTCTTGCCGGAAATCGCGGCGCGGATCTGGTCTGCGGTGAAATCGGTGATCGCCACCGGCGTCTTGTCGGTGGTGGCGGAGGTGCCGCCATTGGTAATGCGCACGCCCTGGGGGCCAGTGTTGCAGGCCGCGATGCCGAGGCCCAGGGCCAGAATGGTCAGTGTGCGAATGATGCCGGCGCGCATGTCGTTTTGATCCTCAAGCAAGGCCGGATGTGCCACAGGCGTCCGCCGTCTTCAAGTCATTTGCCGGGTGAGGGCGCGCGTGCTTGTGCGCGGCCTCAGCCCCGCGACGGGCGCACGATCACCGGCGTGCCGACGATCACGTTGTCGTAGAGTTCCGCGATATCCTGGTTCAGCATGCGGATGCAGCCCGATGACATGGCCTTGCCGATGGATTGCGGTTCATTGGTGCCGTGAATGCGGTAGAGCGTGTCCTGGTTGTTGGCATAGAGGTAGAGGGCGCGCGCGCCCAGCGGATTGTCCGGGCCGCCGGGCTGGCCGTTGATCCATTCGCGGGCGCGCGGGTCGCGGTCCACCATCTCGCGCGGCGGCACCCAGCGCGGCCAGCGCCGCTTCAGCCCCACCTTGGCATCGCCTGCCCAGGCGAAGCCGGCCCGGCCCACGCCCACGCCGTAGCGCACGGCGGTGCCATAGGCCAGCACGTGGTAGAGGAAGCGGGCATCAGGATCGACCACGATGGAGCCCGGCTCTTCCAGCCCCTCGAATTCCACCATCTGCCGGCGGAACTTCTTGCGGATGCGGCGCTGCGGAACCTCCTCGATCGGATAGTCGATGGGCGATTCAGGCGGCGGCAGCAGGTCCGGATTGAAGTATTGTTCACTGCCCTCCATCGGCCCCCCGGCGCCGTTGAACGGGTCTGCCTCCGGGGGAGGGGAATAGGCCTGTTGCGCCCACGCGGCGCGGGCAGAGAGGCCCAGCGCCAGGCCGGACAGAAGCACATGGCGGCGCGACAAGCGCGTGGTCATCAATCACCCTTGCAATGATGTGGACACTTCGTAGGTCAGCCTATCCCGCCCGGGCGCGGCATCACTTTGGTCAGGCTGTGGCCCAATTGTGGCGACTGCCCAAACCGGCCCCGGTCAGGACGCGACGGAGAAGACCGCCTTGCCCGCCTGATAGGTGGAGGGCGTGGTGCCCTTGGTGAAGGGGTAGCAGCTCATCGGCACGCCGCCCTTCAGCCAGGGCGCGGGGTCGAAGCTCTCGCATAGCTGGCCGTCCTTGGCCATCCACTTGCCCTTGGTCGTGCCCTTGCCGTCGACCTCGACGAGCGAGGTGCCATCGGCGGCGTAAAGCGTCGTGCCGGTGTTGGTGGGGCCGGTCCAGCGCCAGCTCTTGCCTTCGAGGATGGAGCGGATCTCGGCCTGAGTCATGCCCTGCGCGCCCGGTTCCGGCGTCTTGGAGCCGAACCCATCCATGCCGGAACAACCCGCCACAACGAAGCCCAGCAGGCCCAAAGCCAGCCAGCCGGCCTTGTCAGTCATCCTCAAGCCCATCGGCTCTCCCCACTCCAACCCTTACAGGGTGTTTCATACACAATCCCGGCTGCCAGCAAAAGCCACCGGTACACAATTGCCCTAGACCTTGAAATCTCGGCAGGATTTAGGCGGCGGGCCAGCGGCGCCCAAGCCCTTCTCCCGCCAAAGGTGGAAGAAGATGCCCGAGGGTCAGATGGGGGGATTACCCCCCGATCTGCCGGACCGCCTCAGCGATCGCGACCCTTTGCGAAACAAGGACATCGACCTGCCGCAGCTTTGCGACGATCTCTTCAGGCGTGTGCTTCTTCCTTGGCATGTTCTG
>JBEIDW010000193.1:0-4588 GCA_040383265.1 Hyphomicrobiales bacterium | reverse complement strand
TGAGCGCCTCGCAGATACGATTGGCGGCATTTCGGCAGACCTCGCGTGACCCGAACATGACACATCTCGATCCCCGCCTTCACGCCTATCGCGCCGATCTTGCCGATGCCGGGCTCGCAGGCCGCGTTGAAGCGGGCCGTTTCATTGCACCGAAGCTCATGCAGGTGGTGGAGCCGGTCGTCTCCGTCCACAAGGCTCCGCGTTTTGATGCCATGCAGCTGACGCAGGCGCTTCTGGGTGAGACGGTGAAGCTCTTTCACGAGGAGGAGGGCTGGGCCTTCATCCAACTCGTGCGTGATGGCTATGTGGGCTATGTCAACACACCTGCGTTGTCTCCCTCGATTGTTGAGCCGACGCATCGCGTGGCGGTGCCCTCGACCTTCATCTATCCGGATGCCAGCCTTAAGACCCAGCCTGCGGAGCTGATAACGCTCAACGCACAGGTGAGCGTTCTGGAGGAGAGCGGCAGCTATTCCCGCCTCTCCAATGGCAGCTTCGCCTTCACGGCTCATCTCAAGCCGGTTACGACGGTGGAGGACGACTTTGTGGCGGTCGCCACGATGTTCCGCCACGTTCCGTACTACTGGGGCGGAAAGTCCGCTCTGGGGCTTGATTGCTCCGGACTTGTGCAAGTGGCGCTTGAGGCCTGTGGAGTTCCGGCGCTCCGGGACAGTGACATGCAGGAAGCATCACTCGGCCATCAACTCACGGTGAATGATCTTGATCACCTGAAGCGCGGCGACCTCGTGTTCTGGAAGGGCCATGTTGGCATCATGACGGATGAGCACACGCTGTTGCACGCCAACGGCCACCACATGATGGTTATCGCAGAACCCCTGAAGGATGCGGTGGAGAGAATTGCCGCGCGCTACGGCGAGATCACGAGCATCAGGCGGATATGAGACCAGGCACACAAGCCCTCACTCGCCCTTCGGGCAGCTTCTCCCGCGCGTTCGCATGGGAAAAGGTGGCGCATGGCGTCGGATGAGATCGCCGTTGAGCGTGGACTCAATACCCGCGCGCTCGATCGACAAGATTGTCGAGCGCCTCGCCCCGCTGGTGGCGGCGGATGTTGTTGGCCACATAGGTGCAAATGGTTTCCGGGTCGCTGTCAGCGGCGCAATGCGGGGTAACCGTCACGCGTGGGTGCGTCCACAGCGGGCTATCCACTGGCAGTGGCTCAATGGTAAACACATCCAGCGTTGCGGCGTGAAGTTCGCCGGAATCAAGCGCGGCCAGGATATCCTCCGCAACCTGCTGACGGCCACGGCCTGCATTGACAATGATGGGGGCTCCGAAGGGGCCCTTGCGTGACAGCTTGCGGATATTGGCACGGTTGATGATGCCATCCGTATCAGGCGTGGCAGGCAGCAACGATACCAGAACATCAGTGCGCGCGAGGAAGGCATCGAAGTCCTTCTCGCCCACGAAGCTTTCAACACCGGGAATAGACTTGTGGCTCCGGCTCCATCCGGCCACGCGGAAGCCGATATCACGCAGCTTGAGAGCGGAGTCGGCACCCATCACCCCCATGCCCATGATGCCAACGCTCAAGTCTTTCGCGGCATGGGTGGGGAAGCTGTCCCAGATCCTCTTTCTCTGATTCTCGTCCAGACGGCGCTGCTGGCGGTGGTGCATCAGAACATGAAGTACGATGTACTCCGTCATACGGCCCGTCAGGTCCGGGTCGTTGACGCGCACGATGGGGATGTTATCGGGAAGCGTTGGATCTTTCAGGATCGCATCGACGCCCGCTCCAAGCGACATGATGACCTTCAGATTCGGCAGGCTTCTCACCACGCCCGGCGGTGGCAGCCAGGCAGCGCAGTATTCAATGTCATCCACATTGCCCATGTCGGGCCAGACGCGCACATCGAGATCGGGTGCGGCCTTCTTCATCGCGGCTTTCCATATCTCGGTCGGCCAGGTGGGGAGAATGAAGAGAAAAGCCATTATTGGTTCACCACATCTTCGGGCGCCGCCTTGAGGTTCAGCGCCGCTGCAATCAGAGCCTTGGTATAATCAGTTTGAGGATTGGAGAAGACATCCACTGTCGGGCCACTTTCCACCGTCTTGCCATTGCGCATCACGATCACCTCATTGGCAAGTGCTTTCACCACGCGCAAATCATGGCTGATGAACAGATACGCAAGATTATGCTTGATCTGCAGGCCGCGCAGCAGATCGACGATCTGTGCCTGAACCGACATGTCGAGTGCCGATGTCGGCTCATCCAGCATGATGAACTTTGGCTCCAGCGCCAGTGCGCGTGCAATCGCAATGCGCTGGCGTTGGCCGCCGGAGAATTCATGCGGGTAGCGGTCCATGGTGGAAGGATCGAGACCCACTTCGGTCAAGGCTTTCGCAACGATATCACGCCGCTGATCGTAATTCAGGTTGCGGCCCTGCACGGTGAGGCCTTCCTCCACGATCTGCTGGATGGAGAGGCGCGGCGAGAGTGAGCCGAAAGGATCCTGGAAGACGATCTGCATCTCCTTCCGCAGGGGCCGCATCATCGCGGTGTTGTAGCCATCAATGTTGCGGCCCATGTAAACAATCGGGCCTTCGGAGCGGATGAGGCGGAGGAGGGCCAATCCCAGCGTGGTTTTGCCGGAACCCGACTCACCCACCACGCCCAGCGTCTGCCCAGCGCGCACCGTGGCATCGACGCCATCGACCGCCTTGATGTGCCCCACCGTCTTGCGGAAGAAGCCGCGCTTGATGGGAAACCAGACTTTCAGGTTCTTCGTCTCCAGCACCACGGGCGCCGAGATATCGTTGGGCGGTGGCGCGCCCTTGGGCTCGGCCGTGAGCAGAAGTTGCGTGTAAGGGTGCTGCGGATGGGCGAAGACCTCCTTCGCGGCACCCTGTTCCACCGCCTTGCCGCGCTGCATGACGACAACCTTGTCCGCCATGTGGCGCACGATGCCCAGATCATGGGTGATGAGCAGCAGCGCCATGCCAAATTCGGCCTGGAGGTCCTTGAGCAGTTTCAGGATCTGCGCCTGCACCGTTACGTCCAGTGCGGTGGTCGGTTCGTCAGCAATCAGCAGGTCCGGGTTATTGGCAAGCGCCATGGCGATCATAACGCGCTGGCGCTGACCGCCCGAAAGCTGGTGCGGATAATCGAGAAGCCGCGTCTCGGGGTCACGGATGCCAACCTTGGCAAGGAGATCGACAATCCGGGCGCGCGCGGCACTGCCCTTCAGATTCTGGTGCAGTTCGAGGATTTCGCCGATCTGCCGCTCCACCGTATGAAGGGGGTTGAGCGACGTCATCGGCTCCTGGAAGATCATGGTGATGTCGTTGCCGCGCACCCGCCGCAGGTCGCGCTCATCAGCATCAAGCAGTTCCTCGCCCTTGAAGCGGATCGAGCCTGAGGGGTGAGAGGCGGGTGGGTAGGGCAGCAGCTTCAGGATCGACAAGGCCGATACGGACTTGCCGGACCCTGACTCGCCCACCAGCGCCAGCGTCTCGCCCTTGTTGATGGCGAAGGACAGCTTGTCCACGGCAAGCGTCGTCTTGCCACCCTGGGCGAAGGCGACCGAGAGATCCTTCACCTCAAGAAGCGTGCCGCTCATGCGAATGTCTTTCTGGGGTCGAGCGCGTCACGCACCGCTTCGCCGATGAAGACGAGGAGTGATAGCATGATGGAGACAATCAGGAAGCCTGTCAGCCCCAGCCACGGCGCCTGAAGGTTGTTCTTGCCCTGCGCGATGAGTTCACCCAGCGACGGCGAGCCCGGCGGCAGGCCGAACCCCAGGAAGTCGAGCGAGGTGAGCACCGTCACGGAGCCCGCGAGGATGAAGGGCATGAAGGTGATGGTGGAGACGACCGCATTGGGCAAGAGATGCTTGAACATGATCCGCGCATCGCTGAGGCCAAGCGCGCGCGCCGCGCGCACATATTCGAAATTCCTGGCGCGCAGGAACTCGGCGCGCACGAGGCCGACGATCGAGGTCCACGAGAACAGGATCTGGATGAACAGCAGGATCCAGAAGGTCGGCGTGATGAAGGCTGCGAGGATGATGAGGAGGTAGAGTCCCGGCATTGACGTCCAGATTTCGATGAAGCGCTGGAACAGCAAATCCGTCCACCCGCCAAAATAGCCTTGCACTGCGCCTGCACCCATGCCGATGAGGGATGAGATCAGCGTCAGGATCAGGCCGAAGGCCACCGAAATGCGGAAGCCGTAGATGAGGCGCGCCACCACATCCCGGCCCTGGTCATCGGTGCCCAGCCAGTTCAGGTTGCCGAATGTACAATTGGGGTCGGCAGCGCCTTGCGGATATTTGGCGCAAGCCTCCTCGCGCGTCAGCTGGAAGGCAGGCGGCGAAGGGGCGGGTGAGGGAAGCTCGTTGTTCACCGTGTTGTAGGAATAACGGATGAGCGGCCAGATCATCCAGCCATTGGCCTGGATTTCCTCCTGGTTCACGGGATCGCGGTAATCGGTGCGGGCCAGGAAGCCGCCGAATTTGGATTCAGGGTAATCGACAAAAGTGGGGTAGAGCAGCTCACCCTTGTAGGACACGAGAACCGGCCGGTCATTGGCGATGAAGGGCGCGAAGACCGAGATCAGGAACAGCAC
>JBEIDW010000192.1:0-4649 GCA_040383265.1 Hyphomicrobiales bacterium | reverse complement strand
GCCACCTCGCGGGCAAAACCCATCTCGTGGGTGACCACCAGCATGGTCATGCCCTCTTCCGCGAGCTGCACCATGGTGTCCAGCACCTCCTTCACCATCTCGGGATCGAGCGCCGAGGTCGGCTCGTCGAACAGCATGATGCGGGGGTTCATGCACAGCGCGCGCGCAATCGCCACCCGCTGCTGCTGGCCGCCTGAAAGCTGGCCCGGATATTTCAGGGCCTGCTCGGGAATCTTGACAAGTGTGAGGAACGCCATGGCGGTCTCTTCCGCCTCGCGTTTCGGCATCTTGCGCACCCAGATCGGCGCCAGCGTGCAGTTTTCGAGAACCGTCAGATGCGGAAACAGGTTGAAATGCTGGAACACCATGCCAACTTCGCGGCGGATTTCCTCGATCTTGCGGAGATCGCCCGTGAGTTCCTTGCCTTCAACCACGATGCGCCCGGACTGGTGTTCTTCCAGCCGGTTGATGCAACGGATCAGCGTGGACTTGCCCGAACCCGAAGGGCCGCAAATCACGATGCGCTCGCCCTTTGTCACCGTCAGGTTGATGTCGCGCAGCACGTGGAACTCGCCGAACCATTTGTTCATGCCGGTGATTTCGATGGCAGGCATGTTATCTCCTGTGTCCGGCGTCAAGTCGGCGCTCGGTGAACATCGCATAGCGCGACATGGCGAAGCAGAAGGCCCAGAACACGAGCGCCGCCACGAAATAGCCGGTGTTGGCGGTTTGCGGCGCGGCCCACTTCGCATCCTGCGTGCTGGTGCTGATGATGCCGAGGAAATCATAGATGCCGATGATCAGCACAAGGGTGGTGTCCTTGAACAGGCCGATGAAATTGCCGACGATGTTCGGGATCGAGATTTTCAGCGCCTGCGGCAGGATGATGAGGCGCATGGTCGGCCACCAGCCGAGCCCCAGCGCCATCGCTCCTTCATATTGCCCCTTCGGGATAGCCTGCAATCCGCCACGTACCACTTCCGCCATGTAGGCGGCGGCGAACAGCGAAATGCCGATGAGGGCTCGCAGCAACTTGTCCAGCACCGTGCCATCGGGGAAGAACAGAGGCAGCATGACGCTGGACATGAACAGCACGGTGATCAGCGGCACGCCGCGCCAGAGTTCGATGAAGGCGATGGAAAGCGTGCGCACCACCGGCATCTTGGATTGCCGCCCCAGCGCCAGCATGATGCCAAGCGGCAGCGAGGCGGCGATGCCGGTGATCGACACGACGAGCGTGACCATGAGCCCACCCCAGTCGGAGGTTTCAACACGGCGAAGCCCGAAATCCGTGCCGAGCAGAAGCAGGATGACGAGCGCGACGGCGAGCAAGGCCATCCATGCGCGGCGACTGCCCGCAAGCATTCCCGCAACGCCCACCGCCAGCACCGCCCCATAGAGCCAGGCGGGAATGGTGAAGTTGCCGCCCGTCAGCAGGATCAGTGCCAGTACTGGATAGGCCACGATCAGGAACAGCGCGTTCCAGAACTTATAGGGGGCGGAGGGCATCAGCATCGGCGTCAGCGCCGCAGCGCCGATCAGGAAGGTCAACACCGGGCGCCAGCGCTCGTCGATTGGGTAGAAGCCGAACAGCCATTGCGGAAACTTGGCGAGGACGAAGGGCCAGCAGGCTCCTGCCCCATCCACCGCGCAGGCTGCGCGGTCCTGGCCTGTCCAAACGGCACGCAGCAGCGCCCATTCGATCAGGTGCCAGGCGATCACCCCCAGAAGCGCCGCCATGAACATCGTCAACAGCGTATTGCCAAAGGAGGAGAACAGGTTCTGACGCATCCAGCCACGAACGCCCGCGGTGCTCACAGGCGGCGGCAACAGCGGCGCATCGGTGTCTCTGACAAAGCCCTGGCTGCTCATGGTGTCACCGCTCCACCAGCTTGTAGCGGTCATTGAACCAGTTCATGAAGGCCGCCGTGCCCAGGCTGAGCGCGAGATAGACCACCATCCAGATCACGACCACTTCAATCGCCTGCCCCGTCTGGTTCAGCGTGGTGCCGCCGGTAGCCACAAGGTCCGGATATGCAATGGCCACGGCGAGCGAAGAATTCTTGGTGAGGTTCAGATACTGGCTTGTCATCGGCGGAATGATGACACGCAGCGCCTGCGGCAGGATGACAAGGCGCATGGCGGTCCTCGGCTGAAGGCCCAGCGCCTGGGCGGCCTCGGCCTGCCCGCGCCCGACCGACTGGATACCGGCGCGGACGGCCTCCCCGATAAAGGCCGCAGTATAGGTCGAAAGCCCAACCAGCAGCGCCATGAACTCGGGCACGAGAGTCATGCCGCCCCTGAAGTTGAATGAACCCATGACCGGATAATCAAAGGTCAGCGGCCAACCGGCCAGGGCAAAGAACAGGACCGGCAGGCCTGCCACCAGGGCGATGCTCACCATCCCAGCCGGAAAACGCTGCCCCGTCCGAGCCTGACGCGCCACCGCCCACCGGCGCAGCATGAAGGACACAGCCAAAGCCAGGGCAAGGCCCAGGAGCGCCAGCCAGGCTCCGGTTCCGAACACCGGTGCGGGCAAGGTCAGGCCCTTGTTGGAAAGTGCTCCCACCCCGCCGATGCTGATCGCATCGCGCACATCGGGCAGCGGCTTCAGAACCAGCTTGTACCAGATGAAGAGCAGCAGCAGCAGCGGCACATTGCGCAGGACTTCGATGTAGAGAGCGGCGGTTCGCGACACCATCCAGTTCTTCGACAGGCGCATCACGCCCAGCAACAGGCCAAGCAGCGTGGCGAATACAATACCGAGCAGCGCCACCAGCAGCGTGTTGAGAAAACCCACCAACAGCGCCCGGGCATAGGTGTCAGTGCTGGAATAGGGGATGATCGAGAAGATCACGTCGAAGCCGGACCCGCGCCACAGGAAATTCCAACCTGACACGATGTTGCGGGCAGCAAGATTATGGGCGGTGTTGGTCGCCACCGTCCAGACGAACCACACCGCGAGCAGCAGAAGCGCGATCTGGATGAGGCCGGCGCGAACACGCGGGTTACGCCAGAACGGCATTGCTTCGCCGCCCGCGTCTCTCATCCGTAAAACCTCGAGGACGCCGCCATGCAAGCGAAAGCCTGGATCGCGACGAGCATCATCACACCATAAGAGGCAATGTCTGGAGATCCTGTCTCACCCGCACTGAACACCATGGCCACTCACCACCTGTCGGACAACAAAGAACCCGGCTTTCGCAAGCCGGGTTCAGGTGGATCAATCCCCGCTTAGCGGACCGGCGGCGCATATTGCAGGCCGCCATCCTTCCACAGAGCATTCTTGCCGCGCGCGATTTTCAGGGGCGAGTTGGCGCCGACATTGCGCTCGAAGATTTCGCCATAGTTACCCACCGCCTTGATGGCATTGGCCGCCCAGGCCTCATCGAGGCCGAGGCCGGTGCCAAAACCGGCGGCCACGCCATCAGCCCCCGGCACGCCAAGCAGACGCTTCACTTCCGGATTGGCGGAGGTCTGGATCATCTCATCCACATTGGCCTGATTGATGCCAAGCTCTTCGGCGTTGACTAGCGCGTAGTAAGTCCACTTCACGATGTTGAACCACGCATCATCGCCCTGGCGCACAACGGGGCCGAGCGGCTCCTTCGAAATGATCTCGGGAAGAACCAGATGCTGGTCCGGGGCCGTCATCTTCAGCCGCTGGGCATAAAGGCCCGACTGGTCGGTGGAATAGGCATCGCAGCGGCCATCCTGATAGGCCGCAAGGGCTTCCTCATTCTTCTCGAAGGTCAGGAGCTTGTAATCAAGCTTGTTGGCCTTGAAGAAGTCGGTGAGGTTCAACTCGGTGGTCGTTCCTGTCTGGGTGCACACGGTGGCCCCGGCAAGGTCGAGCGCAGACTTCACATCCGGAAACTTCTTCGAGTCGACGATGAAGCCCTGACCGTCGTAGTACATGATGCCAGCGAACTTGAGGCCGAGCGAGGTATCGCGGCTCATCGTCCAGGTGGTGTTGCGCGAGAGAACATCGATCTCGCCAGATTGCAGCGCGGTGAAGCGCTCCTTGGCGGTCAGCGGCGTGAACTTCACCTTCTGCGGGTCGCCCAGCAACGCGGCGGCCACGGCGCGGCAGAAATCAACATCCATGCCAGACCAGTTGTTCTGGTCATCCGGCATGGAGAAGCCAGGCAGGCCCTGGCTCACGCCACATTGCACGAAGCCCTTCTGCCGCACGTCGTCCATCGTGCCGGCGCTCGCGGTGCCAGCCGCTGCCACCATCACGGCCGCGCCGAGAAGGAAGGAAATGGAGGTTTTCTTCATCGGATATCCTCTTTGTGAACTGCGCAGCAGGAATGTCGTCATTCCCGCCGACAATTTATGGGCCACCCGGGGGCAAGCGGGCCCCCGAACAAAAGCTTGGGTTTCAAAATGATCGGAAACCGGGTGCAAGGTCAAGGAGAAAGCACCCGACGCATCGCTCCGGAAAGTTCGGCTTCGCTGGAAAACACACGGTTTCCGGGCTTTGCCGGACGCCTGACCATGATGACAGGAAGTGTCAATTGCCGTGCTGCAATCAGTTTGGCATCCGTGGACGCCCCGCCTGCATTCTTGCTCACCAGATGGGTAATGCCAAACCGCGCCATCAACGCGGCTTCCGATTCGACCGTAAATGGTGGGCGCTCCAGCAG
>JBEIDW010000191.1:0-4656 GCA_040383265.1 Hyphomicrobiales bacterium | reverse complement strand
GTCCGGGGTCCACGAACGATGGCGCCGGATTGACCTTGTACAGGCGAAGAGAGTGCTCGCGTTGATCAGGCCTCGTCTGCCTCCTCGTCATCCTCCGTGATGCGCTCGACCGAGACGACATGTTCGTCACCCGCCACATCGATGACAATCACACCCTGGGTGGAGCGGCCTTTCTTGCCGATCCCCAGCACCGGTGTCCGGATCAGCTGTCCGCCATCCGTCACCAGCATGATCTGATCCTCATTCTCCACGGGGAAGCTGGCGACAAGGGGGCCATTGCGGTCATTCACCGCCATGGCGACGATGCCTTTGCCGCCGCGGCCGGTGATGCGGTACTCGAATGACGAGGTCCGCTTGCCATAGCCATTGGCGGAAATCGTCAGAATCGTCTGCTCCGCCGCGCCCATCTCCGCGAAGCGCTCCTGGCTGATGGAGGCTTCGGCAGAGGCCTCCTCGTCGCCAGCTGCGCCAGCGAGATCGGCTTCTTCGCCCGCGATGGCGCGGGACATTTTCAGGAACGCGGCGCGTTCTTCGGACGAGGCCTCCATATGGCGCAGCACGGTCATGGAGATGAGATGGTCGCCATCCTCCAGCCGGATGCCGCGTACGCCGGTTGAATCACGGCCCTTGAACACGCGCACGTCCGGAACGGGGAAGCGGATGCATTGGCCCTGGGCCGTCGTCAGCAGCACGTCGTCGGCCTCGGTACAGATTTCCACACCGGCAATCATGTCGCCCGCATCGAGTTTCATGGCAATCTTGCCGGCGCGGTTGATCTGCTCGAAGTCAGAGATTTCGTTGCGCCGCACCGTGCCGGAGCGCGTAGCGAACAGCAGTTGCTGGCCGGTGGCGGCAGCAGAATCCTCCGGCATCGGCAGGATCGTCGTGATGCGCTCATCCTTCTCCAGCGGCAGAAGGTTGATGAGCGCCTTGCCGCGAGACTGCGGATTGCCCATGGGCAGCTTCCACACCTTCATTCGGTACACCATGCCTGCGGAGGAGAAGAACAGGATCGGCGTGTGCGTGCTGGCTACAAACAGCTTGGTGACGAAATCCTCGTCTTTCGTACCCATGCCGGAGCGGCCCTTGCCGCCACGGCGCTGTGCCCGGTAGGTGGACAGCGGCACGCGCTTCACATAACCGGCATGGCTGACAGTGACGACCATGTCCTCGCGCTGGATAAGGTCCTCGTCCTCGACCTCGCCCTCATTCTCCACGATCTCGGAGCGGCGTGGCGTGGCGAATTCATCCTTGATGGACGTCAGCTCGTCCTTGATGATTCCCAGCACCCGGGCGCGCGAGCGGAGAATCTCGAGATAATCGGAAATCTCGGTCGCGAGTTTCTGGAGTTCCTCGGCGATCTCGTCACGGCCAAGCGCGGTCAGGCGCTGAAGGCGCAGATCGAGAATGGCGCGGGCCTGCTCCTCGGAGAGGCGATAGGTTCCCTCCGCTGTCAGCCCGTGGCGCGGGTCGGCGATGAGCGCGATCAAGGGCGCCATGTCCTTGGCCGGCCAGTCACGGCCCATCAGCGCCTCGCGCGCTTCCCCGGCATCACGCGAACGGCGGATGAGGGCAATCACCTCGTCGATATTTGCCACCGCGATTGCCAGGCCCACCAACACATGGGCCCGGTCACGCGCCTTGTTGAGCAGGAACTTGGTGCGCTTGGTAACCACTTCCTCACGGAAAGCGATGAAAGCCTGCAGCAGGTCTTTCAGGTTCAGCAGTTCAGGCCGGCCACCGGTGAGGCAGACGTTATTGATGCCGAAAGTGGATTGCAGCGGCGTATAACGATAGAGCTGGTTCAGCACGATCTCCGCCATCGCATCGCGCTTGAGCTCGATTACCACCCGCATACCATCGCGGTCGGACTCATCACGGATATCGGAGATGCCCTCAAGTTTCTTGTCACGCACCAGTTCGGCGATGCGCTCGATCATCACCGATTTGTTCACCTGATAGGGAATCTCGGAGATGATCAGCGCCTCGCGCTCCTTGCGGATTTCCTCGGTGTGAACACGGGCACGCATGACAACCGACCCACGGCCGGTATGCGCCGTGGACTTGATGCCAGCGCGGCCGAGGATCAGGCCACCTGTCGGAAAGTCCGGTCCTGGAACGATGTCGATCAGGTCGTCGATGGATATGGCCGGGTTATCGATCACCGCCACGCAGGCGTTGATGACTTCGCCCAGATTGTGGGGTGCCATATTGGTGGCCATGCCGACGGCGATACCGCCTGAACCATTGACCAGAAGATTGGGGAAACGTGCCGGAAGAACAGTCGGTTCGCGTTCGGAATTATCGTAGTTGGGCTGGAAATCGACTGTGTCCTTGTCGATGTCTTCGAGCAGCGCATGCGCCACCTTGGCCATGCGGGATTCGGTATAGCGCATGGCCGCGGGCGGATCGCCGTCGATCGAGCCGAAATTGCCCTGCCCGTCGATGAGCGGCAACCGGAGTGAAAATTCCTGCGCCATGCGCACGAGCGCATCATAAATCGACTGGTCGCCATGCGGGTGATACTTACCGATGACATCGCCAACAATGCGGGCCGACTTGCGATAGGCCTTGTTCCAGTCATAGCCATTCTCGTTCATGGAGAACAAAATGCGGCGATGAACAGGCTTGAGGCCGTCGCGGACATCGGGGAGTGCACGGCTCACGATCACGCTCATGGCGTAATCGAGATAGCTCTTGCGCATCTCGTCTTCGATGGAGATCAGCGAAATCTCGGTCGGGTTGGAGGGCGGCGGTGCGCCCTTCTGCTCGTCGTTGTCGGCCACGGAGAACCTGTCAAAAAATCCCGGAAGGACCGGCCGAACCGTGGCTTACAAGACAGCGATTCGGCGGCCCTTCAAATCTAGGCTTTGGGACAGTTCAATACAATGAAAAGCTATTGATTTTCAGGCCTGAAAGGGCCGCGCCGGAAAGCGCGCGACATACCGCTCAGAACGGCACTTCATCGTCGAGGTCGCGGGCGAAATTCTGGCTCTTGCCGCCACCCGCCCGCGCGCCGCCCATGGGGCCTGATTGGCCGAACTCGTCGCCGCCGCCAAAGGAGGAAGAAGCCCCCTCCCCGCCGCCAGCGCGCCCGCCAAGCATGGTCAACTCGCCACGGAAATTCTGCAGCACGACTTCGGTGGAGAACTTTTCCACGCCATCCTTGTCGGTGTATTTGCGGGTCTGAAGCTGGCCTTCAACATAGATGGTCGAGCCCTTCTTGAGATATTGCTCGGCCACCTTCGCCAGTGACTCGTTGAAGATCACCACCCGGTGCCACTCGGTCTTTTCCTTGCGCTCACCGGTAGACTTGTCACGCCATGTCTCGGATGTGGCAAGCGACAGGTTCACGATGGGCTTGCCATCCTGCGTGTGACGCACCTCGGGGTCGCGGCCCAAATTGCCGACGAGAATGACCTTGTTCACCGATCCTGCCATGACACCACTCCTTGTTTTGCGGGCACCCTAGTCAAACCACGGCCCGCGCACAGCAGCACTTGGGGCCTTATCCACACGCATCTATAGTTCTCTTTTTGTTCCAGAGCAAGCGGCATATGCTGCACTCTTGGTCGGGAGGTCAACATGATCCAGCAGATTGAAACGGAAAATGCCCCGAAGCCGCTCTCGGCCTATGCACAGGGCATGATCATTCGGCCAGGCCAGCGGGTGGTTCATGTCTCCGGCCAGGTCGGTGTGACACTCTCAGGCGAGGTTCCAGAAGATCCCGCCCGTCAACACGACCTGGCATGGGAAAACGCCATGGCGGTCCTTGCCGCCGCAGGCATGGAACACCACAACATTGTGGATGCCCATGTCTATATCACTGACCGGGCACATCTGGCCCTCTACCGGCAGACGCGTGACCGGTTCTTGAAAGGCCACAGGCCGGCCGCGACGCTTCTCATCGTGGCAGGCCTGGCGGATGAACGTATGGTGGTGGAAGTCGACCTGGTGGCTGCGGCTGCCACAGAGGCCCCGGCCAAATGAGCCGGAGCCGGTTGTAACAGCCAAGCCTACCGGCGGCCGAACAGGCGGAACAATGTTGACTTGGCACGCGCAGCTTCCTTCGCAGGTGCAGCATTGTGCCGGACGTCATGCGGCTGCATCATGGCAGCCTGATAAACGTTTGAATAAGTGTCAAAAATCCAGTTCATGATCAATCTCCTTGGCCTTTTCTTTCGGCTTCTCTTGAACGATCCCTATATGTCCTTTTCGCTCTTGCAACACAAACGGCAATAAACTACGCTACCTGTAACAAAAAATCACATGTGAGCCATGGGACGCCGCCTACCCTCACTAAATGCGTTGAAGGCCTTTGAAGCCGCCGCCCGCCTGGAGAGCTTAACTGAGGCTGCTGGAGAGTTGTTCGTCACCCACGCCGCGGTGAGCCGTCATGTGCGCGATCTCGAAGAATGGCTGGGCACGGAACTCTTCATCCGGACAGGGCGCGGTGTTGAACTGACGGATGCCGGCCGCCGCTTTGTGTCAAGCCTCACCCCCTCTTTTGATCAAAGAGCGGAAGCCACGCGAGAGGCAGCGGCCTTAGGCGATGTGCGCCAACTCAAGGTTACGGTTGAGCCGGCTGTTGCCTCGCGCTGGCTGGTGCCGCGGCTCGGCCGCTTCAACGATCTGCACCCCGACATCGAACTCGCC
>JBEIDW010000190.1:0-4656 GCA_040383265.1 Hyphomicrobiales bacterium | reverse complement strand
GGCAAGGACCCTCCAGCACTTCGACGCGGTAGAGGAGGCCGCGTGGGAGGACCGCAATCTCCTTCGGCTCAACATCGATGATGCCGAGTTCCGTGCAGAAGCGCAGCTTTCCCTCCTGCGGCACGACGAGAAGCTCGCCGTCGGCCGAGAAGAAGTACTCGTCCCGCATCGACTGCGTGACGAGATAGATGTGAGATGCCATGCCGGCCTGGGTGTTGACGTCGCCCGCCGTGGTGACGGTGCGCATGCCCGTGACCCATGAGAGGCCTTCCTCGCCATGGGGCACCGGGTCCCAGCGATACTGGCCCAGGCTCGGCACGTCCGGGAGCACATGGGGAGCCGACTTCCAGTGCGGCACGTCGATCTTCTGAAACCGGGTGGTGTGCTTCACGCTCGGACGAATGCGATAGCACCAAGTACGCTCCGGGTGGGGCTTGGTGAAGGCGGATCCCGAGAGCTGTTCGGCATAGAGGCCGTAATTGCAATTCTGCGGGCTGTTCTGACCCTGTGGGAGAGCGTCGGGGAGGGCCTCTGTTTCGAAATCATTCGCAAAACCAGGCATGTAGCCATTGGTGATACTCTTACTTGATGCGGCGTGGACCATGCCGTCCGGAAGTGTATGAGCATTCATCGTCAGGTCCTCTATCTCGAAATTCCTGAATAATAGTTGCATTTGCAACTAACGCAAGCTGCAATTGATCTGAGGCTCGCAAGACATATGTCCGACCCAATCGCGCCGCTTGACTGCTCTCCAGCCTTGCTGCTTTGCCGGGCGAGCAATACTCCGATCCGCCCTGAACCAACTCTGAAGCGCGAATGGTCGATCTAGTGGATTGACCGGGACGGAAGAGTCCGATTGAAGGTTCCCAACGGCTTGTTGACGTGCGAATCTGCAAGGATGCGCGATGGCATCAGTTTCACCGTTTCCGCCGCCGACTGTCAGCGTCTGCGCGACATTGTATTGGCTCCCCTCAGTCCGCAGAAGCATGTCTGGCGAGCCCGTATCGTGCTGCTGAGCAGCGAGGGCCTGGGCACCTCGGCGATCATGGCCGCGACGGGCAAGTCGAAGACCTGCGTGTGGCGTTGGCAGGAGCGCTTTATGCACGAAGGCGTCGATGGCCTGCTTCGCGACAAGACCCGTCCACCGGGCAAGACGCCGGTGCCGCGGGAGCGCGTGGCGGAGATTGTCCGGTTGACGCAGGAACCGCCGCCGCACGAAGCAACCCACTGGACGGCGCGCGCGATGGCCAAGGCAGTCGGGTTTGCCGTCTCGACGGTGCAAGAGATTTGGAAGGCGCATGGCCTTGCACCGCATCGATGGCGCAGCTTCAAACTGTCGAACGATCCGGCTTTCGCCGAAAAGCTCACCGAGATCGTCGGCCTCTATGTCGATCCGCCTGCTCATGCGGTGGTCCTGTCCATCGACGAGAAGTCGCAGATCCAGGCGCTCGACCGCACCCAGCCTGGCCTGCCGATGAAGAAGGGCCGTTCGGGCACCATGACCCACGATTACAAACGGCATGGCACAACCACGCTGTTCGCAGCGCTCAACGTGCTTGACGGAACGGTCATCGGGCAGAACATGCAGCGCCATCGCCATCAGGAGTTCATCCGCTTCCTCAACCGGATCGAGCGCGAGGTACCGAAAGACAAAACGATCCATGTCATTCTCGACAACTACGCTGCGCATAAGAAGGACAAGGTCCAGGAATGGCTCGCCCGCCATCCACGCTGGACCTTCCACTTCACGCCAACCTCGTGCTCGTGGCTCAATGCCGTCGAAGGCTTCTTCGCCAAGCTGACGCGCAGGCGACTGAAGTACGGCGTCTTCCATTCCGTCGTCGATCTCCAATCCGCCATCAACCGCTTCATCCGCGAATACAACGTCTCCAGTCCCAAACCCTTCGCATGGAAAGCCAACCCTGGCGATATCATCGCAGCTCGGAACCGTGGGTTCCAAACGTTGGAGTCAATCCACTAGCACTACTTTGGCAGATTGTTTGGGCCGTCTGGCGTTTAGGGATTCCCGAATCGGCTGTTGGGTGATTCATGGGTGGTCGGCATCTCGGAGGGCCGACCATGGACAACATCTGGAAGTCTGATCTTGACCGCTGGCTTTCACCTTTCCTCAATGCCCTCCGACACAAGGCGCGGGCACGGATGTGCCCGGTTTATGTTGCGGGACTGATCGGCGCTGGTGATCGCAAGAGCGTCCAGCCCATGGCAGCGCGCGAAGGCGAGGTGGGCTACGACCAGCTTCATCATTTCATCGCCAGCGGCGTGTGGGATGCTGCGCCACTTGAGAATGTCCTGCTCGCCGAAGCCGACAGGATGGTTGGCGGCGCTGACGCTTGGCTGATCGTTGATGATACGGCATTACCCAAGAAGGGTGAGCATTCGGTCGGCGTCGCCCCGCAATACGCCTCGTCGCTCGGAAAGACTGCCAACTGTCAGTCGCTGGTCTCGCTAACGTTGGCGTCACGCGAAGTTCCGGTGATGGTTGGACTGCGGCTCTTCCTGCCCGAAAGCTGGACAGACGATCCCGAGCGCATGGCGCGGGCTCGTGTGCCGCAGGATAGGCGGACAGCTCTGACAAAGCCGCAGATCGCAATCGAGGAGATCGACCGCGTCATCGCCTCGGGCGCGCGTTTCGGCTGTGTCCTTGCCGATTCTGGGTACGGCTCCAGCGGGCCGTTTCGTCAGGCACTGAGCGAGCGCGGCCTGTTGTGGGCGGTAGGGTTGTCGCGACGCCAGAATGTCTATCCCGCTGACGTTGCTCTGATCTTCCCCATCGCGAAGACCGGAAAGCCCCGCAAGTACCACATTCCTGATCAGTCTCCTGTATCTGCTGAAGCGTTGTTGGTCGGAGGGAAGTGGCAAAGGGTCAGTTGGCGGCGGGGCACCAAAGGTCGGCTGACATCTCTCTTTGCGGCCCGCCGCGTTCGTGTTGCAGATGGCCATAAGCACCGCATGCTCGATAATCGTATGCAGTGCATGCCGGGCGACGAGGTCTGGCTCGTCGGCGAACGCCGGTCGAGCGGGGAGCAAAAATACTATGTGTCGAACCTACCAGCCGATACGAGCCTCAAGATGCTCGCCGCCACGATCAAAGCTCGATGGGTCTGTGAACAGGCACATCAACAGCTCAAGGAGGAACTTGGCCTTGACCACTTCGAAGGTCGATCCTGGAGCGGGTTACATCGACACGCCTTGATGACTATGATCGCCTACGCATTCCTCCAGTCCCGCCGCCTCAAAGCAGCGGGACGGAAAAAAAAGAATCGGGGGACCACCGCCACAGCCGAGCATACCGGCTGTTAGGCGAGCCATCCTCGACCTCTTCGCCCGGCCTCCACCCAAGCGATGCCCGCACTGCAAGAAACTCCTCATCAACCCCGGCAAATCAAAACTGCCAAAGTAGTGCTAGATGCTTTCGGATAGGCTGCAAATGTCAGCTTCATGAGCGCCACCTGAACAGTTTGTCCGCCAAAAGGGCCCCGAGCGCCAGCCCTAGGCCGAAGCTCGAATGATGCACCAGCGTGCGCATCACGATGGGCCCTGGGGTGGCGGTATCGATGGCAAAGACGCCCATTCCCATGAGAGGCATCTGCACGAGGAAGGGGAAGGACATGGTAGCCAGGCCGAATGCCAGCCCGTTGGCCAGGCTGGGCCTGCGCCCCAGAAACGCGAGGCCCGCGAGGTAGACCGCAGCGAAGATGATTGAGATCGTATAGTAAGCCAGATGACCGGCGAGAAGTTCATGCGGCAGCGCGGGGGCGGACCCGATGCCAGGCACGTGTGGCTGGCCCGACAGCACCATAAGAAACCATCGGCCAGTGATGCTCCAGTTCACGGGCGGGAAGCCGGTAGCCCACTGGTAGAGAGTGCGGCCGATGTCAGCTGCGGTCGGGGCGACGAGACCGGCGCAGAGAATGCAAAAAAGAAAATGCGAGGTGGACCGGTTCATTAAAGATCATCCCCGGGGTTTGCTATGCTCCAACGCCCTGGACATTTTCTTGCCTCACCGCCCAGCGGGCATCAACCTGGGCGATGTCGGCCCCGGCGGATGTGATCAGGAGTGGACTGCCGTCTTCGGCCACAGCCCTACGAGAGCGGCGATCGGCGTCGCTGAGGTGGAGAACGGCGTTGTGCGCGGACATGGATGTTTAATGGCGCACCGGGCGTGGTGGCGTCAAGGGTCACGCAGCTTGGAGGGCGCGGCTCTCGTTGATGCAGTTTAAGCATCGTCCGGATGTATGTAACGTTTGAACTCATTCCGATAGTTTTCTGATGGAGCAGCTCTGCCTCTCCCAATCCACCGGAAACGGCTGCATGGCCCTCGCCATCGTCAATCCCGTCGGTTGCCGACCTGCCAATATTGCCTCCACGATTTCCGGAGCCAGCAGCGTCATGCGCAGCACGCGGCTGACGTAAGATGGGTTGATGTTCTCTGCGTCGGCGATTTCCTTGATCGTTGCGAAATCGCCGGTCTCCAGCAGTTTCCGCCAGCGGAATCCACGTGCCAAGGCTTTGAGGAGGGCGCTGTCGACCCGTGCCCGTGCTACCGGTTCCGCAGCTACCCCGTCCGGTGTAATGACCAATTTCCGTCCACCGCGCCTGCGGATGAGGAATGGCACTGTGACGGTAACGGTCTGC
>JBEIDW010000189.1:0-4660 GCA_040383265.1 Hyphomicrobiales bacterium | reverse complement strand
TGTGCTTCTTCCTTGGCATGTTCTGATCCTCCTTGATGCCATAAGACATACTTCAAGTCGGACCACTTCAGTGGGGGTGGATCACCTGGCGGACCGCCGCGCGAGACCCGCCGGCACGAAGGGAATTATTCACAGAAACGAGATTAACCGCTCCCGCCGCCAGCAGCAAGGCGTTGAGACCCTGCAAACCCGTCCCTCACAGGAGGCTGTACCGCCCCCCAGTGGAGAAGACGGGCATCCTCATGCGGTTACCCCGATACATGCCCTTTTCTTTCTCAGATTTTTTCATAAGGTTCGAATCACTGCAGGATCCAGAACACACCTGCAGCCGGAGAGCCCGGGCTCTCCGCTGGGAGGACGGCGACTGAGTGCCGGCGCGGCAATTCCGACTGCGCCGCAGAAAACAAAGGTTTTTTCCGAATGTCAGATCACATCGACCCCTCCCCCGGCCAGAACCAGCCTGCTCGCCTCCTACCGGAGCGTCTCTCCTTCCTGCTCGATGACCGGCCCGTCCTGTGGTTCGAGGATGGAGACGCTTACGACGCCCTCCTCGCTGAACTCGTGGCTCACTATGATCCCAAAGGCACCATCGAATTCCTGCTGGTGAAAGATATCGCGGATGCGCAGTGGGACTGTGCCCGCCTGCGCGACATGCGGAGAGCCGCGGTTGAAGTTGAACTTCCCCGCGCCGCGCAGCGCCTTATTGGGCAAGCCTATGAAGAGGAGACAGGATTGAGCTACGCTGATGCGCAGTCGAGCCTCGAAAACGTGGTGCGCCACAGCGCCCGGGGCCACACAGAAGCCCGCGAAGTGCTCGACAGCTATTCGGAGGCGACCGGCGTCACCTACCGCATGATGCAGTATGAAGCCCACAAGATCGGTATCAAGTCGATCACGTCAGTCGAAGAGGCCCTCGCCCGCACCGAGCGCCGGCGTGACCAGGCCATTCGCTTGATGGAAGATCGCCGGAAGACATTCGGCGCCATGTCGCGGAGCCTCATCCAGCAGCCACAGAGGTCGATCGCCGCGGCGGGCGACATCGAGCCTGCCCCGTGACGCGCCGGCGACCGCGGGACTGGCGGAGAGGACGGCCATCGAACCGGCTCTCGCATGGGCTCTGTTCTCGCCTCATGCCGAGCAGCCGTGAAGATGACGCCGACGTGCTGGTGTCTGAGATCCTCGCGGGCCTCCCACGTGACGCAGAGATCTCAAGCCTGGCGCGGGATCTGGCTGGCGCCATCCTCCATCTGAGCGCCATTCGCGTCGCCAGACGTCATGTCTTCGCGCCGCCCAAACCACGAGATCACCTAGAGGATGTGCACGGTGAAGATGGAGCGGGGCGGGCACATCGTCTCGTGTCTGACATTCTCGCGGATGGCGGCCAGGCGCTGCGCCGGATGGCCGAGTATGAACGCAAGGCCATCTCGCGGCGCAATGGCCTGATCCGCCGCCTTGACGATTTGACAATCGAGATCAAGCGTCGAAACGCGGTATAATTGGCAGGCTCGGGGCACAATCATTTTGGGAGACTGCGCCAGATCCGGCCTCGGATCGAGCCTCACTTGGTGCCACGGGCGAACTCTCGGCGTCCCTTTACGGGGGGGGCCTGTGATGGAAGGTCGAGAATTGCCGCATGATCTGCCGGGCACGCCCCCGCACGCTCAGGCTCATCTTTCTGCCGTCAAAAGCGTTCTGCCGAGGAACGCGCTCTGCCCTTGAATGATGCTCCACGCGCGGCACGTCTGGAGCCGATCAGATCTCTTACGCGCACGTAGTGCCTCGTGGCAAGAGAGATGGACTGGGCGGGGGAGCCAGCATGATCATGGTCAACTGTGACCGCCGGGCAAGCGGCAGACCTCGAAGCATCGCCCTCCAGCCGGATTTTCAAAATCCTGACGCTCCCGCTGAAAGAAGGTGAGACGTCGCCCAGATGATCGCAGCCGAAAGTCTCCCAGCTGAAGTCTTACACTGAGACGCATCTTGAACGCGGGGCGTTCGGCTTCGACCTGTTTTGCCCCCGCTCCGGTCAGGTTTGAAGGCTGACTTTGGGAGGCGACTGCGGGATATGCTGGAATTTCCGCGCACGAGAATAAAAATATTCTTTTCATTAATTACTATAACATTATTTACGTCAACCGGAAAGACCCCTGCAAAACACGCTGAAGCGGGTAAGGATATCCTGCGGGAGACTGACGGATGTCTGTCTCCTGCGAGAGGTCCAGACGGGTGGGATGAGTGCAGGACAGTGACGAAGCGCGCGTCATTAAGGAGCAGAAATGCAACCTTAAAGTGCTTTTTGGCGATTTGAACTTGCCGCCGGCCGCTCTCATGTCACGGTCGGCATGACGGCACCGGGCCTCCTTGCCGTCCACGTCAAGTGTTCGATAAGGACGGAACCCGCACAAAAGCTAGTCACCATCGTTCGATTGGCGTTGTGGCTCAAACATCGCTTGAGGAAGCACTTGGCATTGCGCTTATCATATCCCGCATTCTGCCAGGTTAAGATCTCAAGCTGACCCTTCTATTGTCAGACCTCCCGCAATCACCGCAGATCCAAGGAGACCGAATCAACATCCGTTCTTGCCTAGGGCCAAGATTGATTGAGATAGAATACGAAGCTGGCTGCATACAGGTGTCATAGTCGTCAAGGAAGAGTGTGCCATGTAGTCTGACTCCACATGCCTGAATTTCGGTCTAGGTTAGCGCTACCCATGCCGCGCGTATGCTGCACACGATGTCGGTACCTTCAACTGTTTCACAGGAGGCGGAGATGAGACTGATGTTTCTGACCGGACGCGACGCAGGCACCGTTCATATCGTGATCGGGCGCATCGTCTCCAGCCTGTCGGCCAGGCAACGCAATCTCGAAGGGCTGGCCATGCTCAACCTGTCTGGCGGCGACACGATTTCCGTAAAGGCAACAATCACCTTGGCCACGTCTGCATTTTCGACGCGGGGAGAGGGTCACTTTTACTGCCCCGAAAAGGCGGGGTTAGACGCCTTGGCGAGCGACGAGTGGCTTGCTCTGGCCTTCCCAGGAGAAACCCTGTGATGGTCGCTGTCAGCGCCATCAAAACCAGCGCCGACCAGTGCCGCTGCCTGTTCGAGGTCAAATCGTGAGAGCCCGCCCCACCACATGCGTCGACCATGTGGTTGATGATCACGGCGTGCCGTGCAACTCCTGTGGCGTAGTTATTTGCGTCGCTCCACCCGCCCCCCGAAACGACAATTCTGGGCATCAGATGCCATCACTGCGGAAGCCCAGACGTGTACCATGTCAACACACTGCGGCCATTGACATCACGCCGGCTCGACCCAGGGGCAGAGCGCGGCGCACAACCCTGACGGTGTAACGCATCTGATCGGACGCGCGGCCGTGGCGCTGCCGCTTCGACGGGCAGATGCCCGATGCCGACCTCAATTTATCACATGAATTTGTCACATGGGCTTGAAAGACGAATGAATAACTCTGTGCATGAAAGAAACATCATTGATCTAACAGCCCCCTATGAAGTGACCGGCGGCGATGGGGTTCTTCGTGGAAACCTCTTCGGCATCGCCACGAGTTGGGCGCAGCAAGGCGAACCGGTTGCGACCAACACAGCCAGCGTTTTGGACCTGACGCGCGCATTGGATCATGACTTGAGTATTGGAGACCCGATATTCCGGCATGATGAGAGCAGGTGCTTCACGCGCGATCCTAAACGCGCCGTAAAGGTCGGAGTCGCCGTCTTGTCCACACATGGAATGGGGCACACGTGGGTGCGCGGCAAGCTCATCAGCTTTGTCATTCCGTGAGCGGAGCTTCATTCCGGTGTGCAAGCCGGAGCAACCTGGTTGCATCAGTCTTCTCGCTTGAAAAACATGAACATTCAGTACATTCTTTGCGCCGTCGATGGATCGGGGTCCCCATTTGAGGACCGCAACCAAAGCGACACAGATTGCAAAGGGCATCCGCTCACACCTCACCATCGTGTCGGTTCGCACCACGGAGCATGTTTCAAGCGAAGGTTCACCGCCGGGGCTGCGGGCACCGTGCAGCAGCGCCCGCGGTAGCGGCGGAAGCGTTGTTGCAAAATGGTTTCGAAGGCGTTCTGGCCGTGCAACTTTCCGCAAGGGATGCGGCCGCTGCCGTGGCGGACTATGCCTTGAAGAACAAGGTGGGGCTCATATTTGTCGGAGCGACGGGCCTCCATGCGCCAAGTCCCTTCACCTTTGGATCGACCTGCATGAAACTTCTGCGCCATTAACCCTGTCCGGTGACGACTGTCCACTGGCGGGCGCTCCGGACTGTCTTTCGTAGCGACAGCGCCGGATATGGCGTTCGCGCACGCCTCAACTAGGTGGCGATGCCTATGGCAGGCCAGTGTATCGGCCGCCATAGCGCCAATAAGAGCCGGAAGATGACCATGGAACAGACTCAGGTGGATGGCGGCAGACTAGGCTCAGGACCTATTAAACCTGTTGCGGATCAGTTGCCGATTTGATTCAAGGCTTCCGAAAGAGGAGGCCCTGATGAGTGAGCTGTTTCTGTTGAGCAAGGCCCAGCTGGCACGGATTTCGCCGCATTTTCCGCTGGCTCACGGGGTACCGCGTGTCGATGACCGGCGGGTGGTGAGCGGCATCGTCTCCGTCATCCGCAATGGTCTGCAATGGAAGG
>JBEIDW010000188.1:0-4673 GCA_040383265.1 Hyphomicrobiales bacterium | reverse complement strand
CGAGAACCGGCCGGTCATTGGCGATGAAGGGCGCGAAGACCGAGATCAGGAACAGCACGGCGAAAATCCAGAAGGACCAGAAGCCGCGCTTGTTGCTGGTGAACAGCTGCCAGCGGCGCTTGTTGAGAGGGGATAGCTTCTCAAAGGCCATGGGCTACACGTCCCGCTTTTCGAAGTCGATGCGCGGATCGATCCAGGTATAGGTCAGGTCGGAGATCAGCTGCACGACGAGGCCCATCAGCGTGAAGATGTAGAGGCTGGCGAAGACGATGGGGTAATCGCGGTCGAGTGTCGCCTTGAAGAAGAGGTAGCCCAGGCCATCCAGCGAGAAGATGGTCTCGATCAGGAGTGAGCTGGCAAAGAAGGCGCCGATGAATGCGCCGGGAAAGCCCGCGATCACCAACAACATGGCATTGCGGAACACGTGGCCGTAGAGCACCTGGGAATCGGTCAGGCCCTTGGCGCGCGCTGTTGTCACATATTGCTTGCGGATTTCATCAAGGAAGGCGTTCTTGGTCAGCATCGTCATGGTGGCGAAGCTGCCGATGGCCATGGCAAAGAGCGGCAAGGCCAGATGCCACGCATAGTCGAGCAGCTTACCGCCCCAGCTCAGCTGTTCGAAATTGTCCGAGGTGAGGCCGCGCAGGGGGAACCAGCTGAAATAGCTGCCGCCCGCAAAGACCACGATCAACATGATGGCGAAGATGAAGCTGGGGATGGCGTAACCGATGATGATGACGCCAGAGGTCCATATATCGAAGGGCGAGCCGTCCTTCACTGCCTTGCGGATGCCGAGCGGGATCGACACCATATACTGGATAAGTGTCAACCAGAGGCCGAGCGAAATCGAGACGGGCAACTTCTCAGCAATAAGGCTCAGCACCGAACGGTCGCGGAAGTAGCTCTGCCCGAAATCAAATGTCAGGTAGCTTCCCATCATCAGCAGGAAGCGCTCATAGGCCGGCTTGTCGAATCCGAACTGCTTTTCGAGGCTCTTGATGAATTCGGGGTCAAGCCCTTGAGCGCCGCGGTATTTGAAGGCGGTGCCATCGCCGCCCATGGCCTGGGCCTCCTGCCCGCCGCCCGCTTCATTTCCCGTATTGCCGCTGATGCGGCCCGCCGAATCCGTGTCGGTGCCCTGCATCTTGGCAATCACCTGCTCGACCGGGCCGCCCGGCACGAACTGGATGACCGCGAAAGTCATCAGCATGATGCCGATGAGTGTCGGGATCATCAGCAGGATGCGTTTGAGGATATAGGCGCCCATGGAGCGGTGTCAGTTTCCGTTGGCGATTCGCTTGGCCTTGGCCTCATCATACCACCACGTATCGACGATGCCACGGTCGTATTTTGGCTTGGTCGCGGGGCGGCCGAACTTGTCCCAGTAGGCCACCCAATGGCTCGCCTTGTGCCAGTTGGGCACCCAGAATACTTCCGCCCGGAGCACGCGGTCCAGCGCCCGGCCGGCAGTGTTGAGTTCCTCGCGAGACGGGGCTTCGACAACCTTGTCGATCAGCGCGTCGATTTCTGGCGATGCGACGCCTGACATGTTGTAGGTGCCAGGCGTCTTGGCGGAGGCCGAACTGAAGAAGACGCGAAGCCCGTCACCCGGTGTCAGTCCTGCCATGAATCGGCTGACGGTCACGTCGAAATCATAACTCTCGAGCCGCTGCTGGTACTGTGCCGCGTCAACTGTGCGGATCGTGGCGTTGACGCCAATCAGCTTCAGGTTCTTTACATAAGGCCCGAGGACGCGCTCGAAGCTGGGGCCGTCGATCAGGAATTCAACGTCCAGCGTCTTGCCCTTCGCATTTTTGCGCACAGTGCCGTCAGTCTTCCAGCCTGCCTCGTCGAGCAGACGGGAGGCTTCGCGCAGCAGTTTCCGGTCCTGGCCCGATCCATCGGAGACGGGCGGCATCACGGGCTCACCGAAAACATCGGGCCGCAGCGTGGTGCGGTAGGGCTCCAGCAAGGCAAGCTCCTCAGGCGAGGGCAATCCTTCTGCCATCAGGGGCGAGAGGTCGAAGAAGCTCTTGGTCCGGCCGTAGAGGCCGTAGAACAGGTTCTTGTTGGTCCATTCAAAATCGAACGCGAGGTTCATCGCCTGCCGCACGCGGATGTCCTGGAAGGTTTCGCGCCGCAGGTTGAGGAAGAAGCCCTGAGCACCCGAGGGCGTTTCATCGGGCAGGTCCAGTTTCTGCACCCGGCCATCCCGTACGGCCGGGAAATCATAGGCCGTCGCCCAGTCACGTGACGTGAACTCCTCGCGCAAGTCGATCGTGCCGGATTTCAGCGATTCGAAGGCAGCAGTGCGGTCGCGGAAGTAATCAAAGCGTACTTCGTCGAAGTTATAGCGGCCCTTGTTGACGGGCAGATCCCTGGCCCAGTAATCATCGCTGCGCCCATAGGTGACGTATTCACCGGGCCTGAAGGCCTTGACCAAGTAAGGGCCGGAGCCGAGCGGCGGCTCGAGCGTTGATTTTTCAAAATCCACCTTGGCGTAATAGGTCTTGGAGAAAATGGGAAGGGCGGCCACCGTCAGCGGCAGGTCGCGCGTGCGCTCTCCTTTGAAACGGTAGCGCACGGAGTGCGGGCCCAGCACATCGCAGCCCTCCACATCGCGGATGGTGATGCGGATGCGTTCATGGCCCTTGGTGGACAGAAGCCGGAAGCTGTCGCACACATCTTCGGCCGTGAGCGGCGTGCCATCGGCGAATCTGGCTTCTGGCCTCAAGGCGAAGGTGATGCTTTTCCTGTCTGCCGCCAGATTTGCCGTCTGGGCCACGAGGCCATAGAGCGAATCGGGCTCATCCGCCGCGGGGGCCATCAGGCTGTCGAACATCAGTTCATAACCCTGCGCCGGGTCACCTTTCAGGATATAGCCGTTGAAGCTGTCGAAGGTGTTGATCGCCGAGGGGCCGATGAGCGAGATCTTGCCGCCCTTCGGCGCTTGCGGGTTCACATAGTCGAAATGCGTGAAGCCTTCGGGATACTTGAGATCGCCGAAGGCCGAGATGCCATGGCGCGGCTCGGCAGATGCCGGAACGGCACATAGCCCGAGCGCAACAGCCGCCGCCCAGAAGCGCCTCACTTGGCCGCGGCCTTCTTGGCTTTCTCCGTATCCCACCACCATATGGAGGGGAAGCCCGTCGAAAGATCAGGAAGTTTGTCCGGCCGGCCAAAGCGGTCCCAGCGGGCGGTGCGCTCATAGGGAATATACCACATGGGCACAACGTAATGGTGCCACAGCAATGCCCGGTCCAGCGCGCGGCAGGCAGTGACGAGGGCTTCGCGATCGGCGGCGAAGATCAGCGTCTCGATCAGCTTGTCGATGGCCGGATTGGCGATGCCGATGAGATTGCGGCTGCCATCGCGCTTTGCCGCCTCGCTGCCCCAGAAGTCGCGCTGCTCGTTGCCTGGTGAAAGAGACTGCGGCCAATTTCCAACCACGATATCAAAATCGAAGGTCTGGGTGCGCCGCTCATATTGCGCACTGTCCACCGTCTTGATGGCAACGCCAATGCCTAGCAATTCGAGTTGCTGCTTGTAGGGAAGCGCGATGCGCTCGAACAGGGGCGAGTCGAGCAGGAACTCGATGGTGAGTTGCTCACCCGCCGCGTTCTTCAGCACCGACTTGCTGCCGTCCTGCGTCACGCTCCAGCCCGCTTCGTTCAGCAGTTTCGCCGCCTCGCGGAGATTCTTGCGCTTGTTCTGCGGCGTGTCATTCAGCGGGTTCGCATATTCAGCCGTGAACACCTCTGGCGGCAGCTCATTCTTCAGCGGCTCCAGAATGGCGAGTTCGGCGGGCGAGGGCAGGCCCGTTGCGGCCATGTCCGAATTGTTGAAATAACTTTGTGAGCGGATGTACTGGCCGTAAAACAGGTTCTGGTTGGCCCATTCAAAGTCGAAGGCGTAGTTCAGCGCCCGGCGCACCCGCACATCCTGAAATTTCGGGCGGCGGATGTTCATCGCCCAGGCCTGCATGCCCTTCACTTGTCTGAGCGTGATGTCTTCCTTGATCACCTTGCCGCTCGCAACGGCGGGGAAGTCGTAACCCGTCGCCCACATCTTGGCGGAGGTCTCGCTGCGCCAGTCATACTGGTCGCCCTTGAAGGCCTCGAAGGCCACGTTCGCGTCGCGGAAGAAGATATACTCGATTTCGTCGAAGTTGTTCTGGCCCACATTCACGGGCAGGTCCTTTGCCCAGTAATCCGCCACGCGCTTCATCAGGATGGATTGCCCGGGCTTCACATCCGCCGCCGCATAGGCGCCGGAACCGAGCGGCGATTCAAGGCTCGTATCCTTGATGTTGCGATCGCGGCCCTTGGCGTCCTTGCCTGTCCACCAGTGCCTGGGCAGTACCGGCATCTGGCCGGTGATGAGGGGAAGTTCGCGGTTGCCCGTCTGGCTGAAGGTGAAGGTCACCTCGTGATCGCCTGTCTGTTCGGCCTTGGCGATGTTCTTGTAATAGAAATTATAGAAGGGCTGCGCTTCACGCAGCGCCTGCATGGACCAGATCACGTCTTCGGGCGACATCGGCGTGCCGTCATGAAAACGCGCCTCGGGCCTCAGGCGATAGACCACCATGGAGCGGTCTTCCGGGTGCCACACGCCGCTGGCAACGAGGGCGTATTCGGTTGAGGGCTCGTCCAGCGCGGAGGTCAGCAGCGTAT
>JBEIDW010000187.1:0-4739 GCA_040383265.1 Hyphomicrobiales bacterium | reverse complement strand
GCCCATTCTGCGCGATGATCCTAAGGAAGCGGAGATTGTGTCCCACAAGCTCATGCTGCGTTGCGGCATGATTCGGCAGGAGGCTGCTGGCAGCTATTCGTGGCTGCCTCTGGGCTACAGGGTGCTGCGCAAGATCGAGCAGATCGTGAGAGAAGAGCAGAACCGGGCCGGGGCTATCGAAGTGCTGATGCCGACGATACAGCCCGCTGATCTGTGGCGCACCTCCGGCCGGTACGATGCCTATGGCAAGGAGATGCTGCGCATCAAGGACCGGCACGAGCGTGACATGCTGTTCGGCCCCACCAATGAGGAGATGATCACCGACATCTTCGCGCAAGGGGTACAGAGCTACAAGGATCTGCCGCGTAATCTTTACCACATTCAGTGGAAGTTCCGTGACGAGGTGCGCCCGCGCTTCGGCGTGATGCGCGGCCGCGAGTTCCTCATGAAGGACGCCTATTCATTCGACCTGACACGCGAGGCCGGTCAGCACTCCTACAACAAGATGTTCGTCTCCTATCTCAAGACGTTCGCCCGCATGGGGCTGAAGGCGGTGCCGATGCGCGCCGAGACTGGCCCCATCGGCGGCAAGGACAGCCACGAGTTCCTGATCCTGGCGGACACCGGCGAGTCAGAGGTGTTTTTTGACAGGGCCTTCCATGACATGGACTGGAGCACCTTCGAGATCGACTATGATGATGTAAACGCTGTCGCCAAGGTGGTGGACGAGTTCACTTCGAAATATGCCGCCACCTCGGAAATGCATGACCAGGCGGATTACGAAGTCCGCGTTCCGGCTGAACGCCGGGTAACGGGCCGCGGCATCGAAGTGGGCCATATCTTCTTCTTCGGCACCAAGTACTCAGAGCCCTTCAAGTGCGAGGTGCAGGGGCCGGATGGCAAAAAGGTCACCGTGCAATCCGGCTCCTACGGCATCGGCGTCTCACGCCTTGTTGGTGGCATCATCGAGGCCAGCCATGATGAAGCGGGTATCATCTGGCCGGAGCCGGTGGCACCCTTCAAGGTGGGCCTCATCAACCTCAAGGCGGGTGACGCAGAAACGGATGCCGCCTGCGAGAAGATCTACAAGGCGCTGGAAGCCAAGGGCGTGGACGTTCTTTACGACGACCGCGATGAACGTGCCGGTGCCAAGTTCGGCACCATGGACCTGATCGGCCTGCCCTGGCAGATCATCATCGGGCCGCGTGGCCTGAAGGACGGCATTGCCGAGGTGAAGAACCGCCGGACCGGCGCCCGTGAGAACGTGGCGCTTGACCAGCTCCTGGCGCGCTTTGCTGCCTGATGGACAAGAGCCTTCCCGATACCCGGCCCTTTGCACCCTTTGAGTGGATGCTGGCGGCCCGCTATCTGCGCGCCAGGCGGCGGGAAGGCTTCATATCGGTCATCTCGCTGTTCTCCTTCCTGGGCATCCTGCTGGGTGTAGCGACACTCATCGTCGTAATGTCCGTATTGAACGGCTTCCGCGCCGAGTTGCTGGACAAGATCCTCGGTTTTCAGGGCCATGTGAGCGTTTACCGTGCGGACCTGGCGCCGATTGAAAACTACGCGGACATCCAGGCGAAGCTCTCCGCCGTGCCCGGCATTACCCGTGCAGTGGCGTTGGTCGAGGGGCAGGCCATGGCGTCGAGCCTTCGTAACAACACGGGGGCCTTGGTACGCGGCATATCGGAGTCCGACATCCAGAAACTGCCCAGCCTCAACAATGCGGATCTCCGCACCGGCATGAATCCGGATCACCTGCCGGAAGATCCGGCATCGTTCAAAGGTTTTGACGCGTCAGGCGGGGTGGCGATCGGTGAGCGCATGGCCTGGCGGCATCAGTTGGGCATTGGCTCGCGGATCACCATCATTTCGCCGGACGGGGCAGACACGGTGATCGGCAACACGCCGCGCATTCGTGATTATCCCATCGTTGCGATTTTCAAGGTGGGCATGTCCGATTACGACGAGAATGTCATCTATATGCCGCTCTCCGAGGCGCAGGACTATTTCAACACCGATGATGGCGTGAGCCAGATCGAGGTAATGGTCGATGAACCCGACAGCATCGAACTCTACACCGAGCCGGTACTTTCGGCAGCGGGCGATGGCATGTCGATTTCCACCTGGAAGGACCGCAACACCACCTTTTTCAATGCGCTGGCAGTGGAACGGAACGTGATGTTCCTTGTGCTGACGATGATCATTCTCGTCGCGGCGCTGAACATCATCTCGGGCCTGATCATGCTGGTGAAGGACAAGGGGCGGGATATCGCGATCCTGCGCACCATGGGGGCGACGCGCGGCACCATACAGCGCGTCTTCTTCCTGACCGGAGCCGCCATTGGAACGGCGGGCACCATCGGGGGCTTCATCGTGGGACTGCTCATCTGCCTCAACACTGAGCGCATCCGCCAGTTCATTTCATGGGTGTCGGGTGTCGATCCCTTCAACCCGGAGCTCTACTACCTCGCGCAATTGCCGGCGAAGATGGACTCGATGGAGACACTTTCCATCGTCTTGATGGCGCTGGGTCTCTCCTTCGCGGCCACACTTTATCCCTCATGGCGGGCGGCGAAGCTCGACCCGGTGGAGGCGCTGCGTTACGAATGAGCCTCCACCTTACACCTGCGCTGGAACTGCATTCCGTTGCTCGCTCCTATACCGAAGGCAAGGGTAAGCTCGAAGTATTCAAGGATCTTGACCTCACCGTGCGCGCCGGGGAGATCGTGGCGCTGGTTGGGCAGTCGGGGTCTGGCAAGTCCTCGCTGTTGCACATTGCCGGGTTGCTCGAAGCCCCGACGGCGGGTGACGTACTGATCGCGGGGCAGAATTGCTCAGCGCTTGATGATCAGGCCCGTACCCGCATCCGCCGCATTGGTATTGGCTTTGTCTACCAGTTTCACCATCTGCTGCCGGAATTCACGGCGCTTGAAAACGTGATGATGCCACAGTTGATCGCGGGGGCGGCCAAACCGGCGGCGGCAGACCGGGCGCGGGAATTGCTGAGCCGCATGGGCCTTTCCGCCCGCATGGAACACAGACCATCCGAACTCTCTGGCGGTGAGCAGCAACGCGTTGCGATTGCGCGGGCGCTCGCCAACCGGCCGCTATTGCTCCTCGCGGATGAGCCAACGGGCAATCTGGATCCGGATACGGCGGCACATGTCCATGAAGAGTTGCTGCGCCTTATTGAAGATGAGGGGTTGGGCGCTCTGGTGGCGACCCACAACCTCGATCTTGCAAGGGGCATGACCCGCATCGCCCGGCTGGAGCATGGCAAGATCGTTGCGGATTGAAAGGCCGGTGGCCTAGGAGCGCCCGCGGGAGGGTGATAGTCTGACACCATGGCTGACCCAGACCAGACACGCATAACCTTCGTGCACCTGCGCACGCATACGGCCTATTCGCTCTCGGAAGGCGCGCTCCAGATCAAGACGCTGGCGGGGATGGTGAAGGAGGCGAAGATGCCCGCCGTCGCCATTACCGATACCGGCAACCTGTTTGGCGCCCTCGAGTTTTCCGATGCCATGGCGGAAAAGGGCATACAGCCCATCATTGGCTGCACGCTAAAGGTCGATCTGATCGAACACAAGGAGGGCGGTCTCAAACACACTGGCGGATTGCGCCGCATTCCCTCGTTGGCTTTCCTCGCCAAGAATGAACAGGGCTATCACAACCTGATGAAGCTCTCGAGCCGGGCCTATCTTTCAAGCCCGGAGAATGCCGAGCACCACATCACTTGGGAAAGCCTTGCTGAGCATGCGGATGGGCTCATCTGCCTGACGGGCGGACCCGAGGGGCCGGTCAATGACGCGCTACTGGCAGGGCAGGGCGCACTTGCGGCGGAGCAGGTTGAACGTCTCAAGGACCTGTTCGGCGACAGGCTCTACATCGAACTCCAGCGCCATGGCCTTGCTGCCGAACGCGAGACGGAGCGGGGCCTCATCGAACTGGCCTATCGCCTGGACGTGCCGCTGGTCGCTACGAACGAAGCCTATTTCGCCAAGGCGGATGACTATGCCGCCCATGACGCGCTGATTTGCATCGCAGAGGGCGAGGTGCTGATTACCGAGGAGCGGCGTCGGCTGACCCCCGAACATTACTTCAAGAGTCAGGCTGAGATGGCCGCACTCTTCGCGGATATTCCGGAGGCAGTCGAGAACACGATCGAGATCGCCATGCGCTGCGCCTACCGGGTGAAATCACGTGCGCCCATACTGCCCCGCTTTGCGGAGGGTGACGAGGCAGAGGAACTGAGGCGGCAAGCGCATGAAGGGCTTGAAGCGCGCTTGACAGAGCGTGGCCTTGTCGAAGGCCGCTCACGCGAGGAATACGTCAAACGGCTGGATTTCGAGCTGGATGTCATCACCAAGATGAAATTTCCCGGCTACTTCCTCATCGTGTCGGACTTCATCAAATACGCCAAGCAGCAGGGCATTCCTGTGGGGCCGGGGCGTGGCTCGGGCGCTGGTTCGCTCGTCGCCTATGTTTTGACAATTACCGACCTGGATCCTTTCCGCTTCAACCTGCTGTTCGAACGCTTCCTCAACCCGGAACGCGTCTCGATGCCGGACTTTGATATCGACTTCTGCCAGGACCGTCGCGGCGAGGTGATCTCTTACGTGCAGCAGCGCTACGGCGCGGACCGCGTGGCGCAGATCATCACCTTCGGCAAGCTGCAGGCCCGCATGGTGACGCGTGACGTGGGCCGCGTGCTGCAGATGCCTTATGGTCAG
>JBEIDW010000186.1:0-4882 GCA_040383265.1 Hyphomicrobiales bacterium | reverse complement strand
GGGCCACAGCGGCCAGTCACCCGCCAGCCTCCTGTGGGCGCGGCTGACTGGCCGCTGTCCCTCTTGCCGGCACCTTTCCCCATGGGCCAGGTGGTCGACTTTTACGCCGCCGCGTGGCCCAATTTTACTCCGGCGTTGACATCGCAGCTGCCGGTTATGATGCAGACTGATTGGATTCCGCTCTAGACAGGTTTGAACAGGTCTGATATAGGATAACTGTGGCATTTTCCAAGTTCAGGGCAGTTTCCGTTGCTACCGCGAAGACTGAGCGGGTTGCCCAGAGTTTGGAAGACGATATCCGATCTGGGAAGCTTGGTTTTGGTGACCAACTCGAAAGCGAAAATGCGCTGGTGCGTCGATTTGCGGTGAGCCGCAATACTGTTCGCAAGGGACTGGAAACGCTCGCTGGCAAGGGATTGATTACGACGCGAGTCGGAATTGGATCCTTCGTCACTTTCGATGGTCAGCCCATCGACGACGCGCTTGGCTGGACACGTGCCCTATCGAAGCAACAGGATGCTGTTCATACGGCTCTTCTGCGATTAGCGCTCATCAAAGATTCTGATCTTTCGTGTATTCTGAAGTTGCGCAAGTACGATTTCATCGCAGTGGACCGTACGCGTTCATTGAAGAACACATGGCGGGTCGTATCCATCGAGCGCAGCCGTGTGCCTCTCCGTCAAGGTCTTGAGGCTGTGGTCAGCGATGGCCTTGTAGATGGTTCGCTCTCTGCCACACTTTTATCTGCCGGGCTTCGCGCGGCCAGTGGCGAGGAATGGGCGGAGATCGAGTGCCTTAGCGCCGAAGATGCAGCGATTGCCGGTGTTACCCCTGGCACCCCTTTCCTGCGCACCAGACGACTGGTCCGTGACGCCGAGGGGGAGGTCATCGAGTACGTGGTGAGTCTACTGGATCCCAAACACTTTGCGTTGCATTTGGAGTTTTGATGACCAAATCACTCCTCCAGCAAAGGGCCTTGGGTGCGCTGGCAGGTGTGGCGATCGGTGATGCGATGGGAATGCCCACGCAAACTTTGAGCCGGGAAGAGATAGCTCGACTCTACGGCTTGGTTGAAGGGTTCCGGGATGCTGTCCCTCAACAGCCGGTGAGCGGAGGTTTACCCGCGGGTACCATCACAGACGACACCGAACAGAGCATCCTGGTTGCCCACCACCTCATTGCCCGTAACGGCGTGATGGACCAAGGGATCTGGGCGCAGGAACTGCTCTCATGGGAGCGGGACACCCATGCGCGTGGCGTCAATGACCTGCTGGGACCTTCCACCAAGCGCGCCATAGAGGCGCTTCAGCGAGGAGTGCCGGCGAGCGAAGCCGGAAGGCTTGGCACCACCAATGGCGCGGCCATGCGTATTGTGCCGGTGGCAATTGCAACGCCTACCTACCCGCTTGAAGATCTGGTTGATGCCGTCGAGGCGAGCTGTCGCTTGACGCATTATACCTCAGAGGCAATTGGAGCGGCGTCAGCCGTGGCCGCCGCCGTCAGTGCTGGCATTGAAGGCGCTCCTCTGGATAGAGTTCTCGAGGTGGCCCAGAATGCCGCCGTGGTGGGCGAGAGAAGGGGAGAGCTGGCCAAGTCGGGGTCGATCAGCGCCCGCATCGCGGAAGCCCTTGCGCTGGCAGCTGGGCGGAGCGGACCTGCCGCAGCCTTTGATATCGCTGACCGTATCGGCACAAGCGTGTCGGCATTGCAGTCCATTCCGATGGCGTTTGCCTTGTTACGCCTCACGGGGGCCGATCCATGGACCTGCGCGCTTCTTAGCGCTTCGGTCGGCGACGATACGGATACGATTGGAGCCATCGCCTGCGGCATGGCCGGTGCGTGTAAGGGCATTGATGCAATTCCGGCAGATGCCTGGACGTTCGTGCAAAGCGTAAATGGCCTCGAACTTGGTGCGATTGTTGATGGTTTGTTGCGCATTCGAGCCAAGCGCCAGGTGCGGGCTTCATGAGTGGCGGTCTGCTTCAGCTCTCAGGCGTCGTTGTGGATCTCGTTCACCAGGTCGATCACTTGCCTGCGCCCGGTGAGGAAGTGGAAACGCCGACCTTCCAGATGACGGCAGGTGGTGGTTTCAACGCCATGGCGGCAGCCCGGCGCATGGGGGTGACGGTCACCTATGGAGGTGTCCTCGGCACTGGACCTTTGGCGGAAATTGCCATGCGGGGCCTGGATGCAGAAGGCATCTCACTGTCCTTGGCAAAGCGCGCACCCATTGACCAAGGTAGCTGCGCCGTCATTGTTGACCACACCGGCGAACGAAGCTTCATCACCCACCACGGCGCAGAACGAGAGATTGACCTCACGCATCTGGGATCGCTTCATGTGGACTCCTGGGACTATGCATTGCTGACGGGATACTCGCTCTACAAGCCAGGGAGCGCTGCGGCGTTCCTTTCCTGGCTTCCTCAATTGCCAAGGCCGCCTCTGATGTTCTTCGATCCTGGCCCTGTCGTCGCAAACATTGACCTGAGTACGTTGGAGAAGGCGATGGTGCAGGCTGACTGGGTCAGTGCGAATGCAGGTGAATCGAAAGTGCTAACAGGAGAGAGCGATCCTGCTGAGGCGGCGGCCAAGCTTGCCCGGGGACGCAGGGGCGCGCTGGTCAGGCGCGGAGCTGAAGGCTGTTGGGTCCATCATGGCGGGAAATGCGCGCATGTCCCTGGCTATTCAGTGGATGCCGTTGACACAAATGGAGCTGGCGACACACATGATGGAGTGTTCATTGCTGCTATGATCCGCGGCTTTGCAGCCTTTGACGCAGCCACGATCGCCAACGCGGCGGCTGCACTTTCCACAACGAGAATTGGTCCGGCCACGTCGCCGGATGCAACCGAAACCCGCCATTTTCTAGCAGCGCGTGGAGAGACCCTCGCCGCATCTAGGATCTGGGAACGGGCTCAACCGGGCGCCAAAGACGCCCCCAAGGAGGAGGACAGGGAATGAACAGGATCAACAGGCGCGTTCTGCTCGGCGCGATGAGCGCCGCAGTGCTGGCGGGTTCCGCAGGGCTCGCCATGGCGGCGGGTGAAATCCGCGTGCTCAACTGGCAGGGCTATGGCACTGATGAGGCCTTTGCGACGGAAGCCTTCGAGAAGAAGACTGGCGTCAAGGTCGTACATGACTATTTCACCTCCGAACAGGAGATGCTGACGAAGTTGCGCACCAACCCGGGCGCCTACGACGTAGTGCTGATCAATTCAGCGTTCACGGATCAGGCCAAGGCCGAAGGGCTTATTGCCAAGATCGATACCTCTGACATGCCTAACGTCAAGGATCTTGCGCCGAGCATGGGGCAGAACCCCGACCTCGTGCCAGGGGGCGACGTCTATGGCGTTGCATGGACGTGGGGTGCCACGGCGCTCGCCGTCAACAAGGACAAGGTGACGCCGCTTCCCACGTCACTGGCCCTTCTCTGGGACCCGCAATATGCGGGCAAGGTCTCGATCCGTGACGACGGAGTGGAGGCGATCCAGTTTGCCGCACTCGCCCTCGGCCAGGACATGAACGACATCAAGGATCTCGAGGCGGTGAAAGCCAAGCTCAAGGCACTTATGCCACAGATCAAGACATTCTGGTCCTCGGAGAACGACTGGAACCAGTTCTTCTCGGCCGGCGACTTCACGGTCTCGACCTTCTGGTCGGGCGGTGCCGGGCGCTCCATCACCAAAGGGCTCCCCGTGGCCTTCGTGGTGCCGCAGGAAGGGGCCGTGGGCTGGCTCGACAGCCTTGCCATCCCCGCGACATCCAAGAACCAGGATGCCGCACGCGCTTTCATCAACTGGATGATCGATCCGGAGTTCTATGTGCAGTGGGCGGCCAAGGGAGCGCCGAGTTCAGCCAATGCCAAGGCCAATGCGGCACTTCCGGACTCGGATTTCAACAAGCAGGCATTTGCAGACCCTGCCGTGGTGGCCCGCGTCCATTTCATGAAGCCTCTCTCGGATGAAACCCGCAAGGCCTATACCGAGCTCTGGCAGGACGTGAAGACGGCGCAGTAGCGAAGCGCCGCGTCTTGGCCAATCTCACGACGAACAGGGATATGCTGCGCGCCGGAACACTTCTGGCGCCAGCCTATCTGTGGCTGACGGTGGCAGTGTTCCTGCCACTGTCGGCCATGTTGTTCTTCAGCTTTCTCTCGGCGGCGCCCTTCACCAATGCCGAGTGGCACGTGACAGGCCTGAACTATGCTGAGTTCCTCGCGCGGTCGATCTACCCCGACCTACTCGGCCGTTCCCTTCTCCTCGCCGCCATCGTCACTGTGGCCTGCGTGCTGATCGGCTATCCCTGCGCCTATGTGCTGGCGCGCCAGGTGAAGGGGCGGGCCCGCGAGGCGTTGTTTCTGCTCATTATACTGCCGTTCTGGAGCAACAGCCTGGTGCGCATCTTCTCGTGGGCCATCGTGCTGCGCGGCAACGGCATCATCGATCACACTCTGGGTGCCCTTCTGCCCTTCGTGTCGGTCAATCTCATGTTCAGCTACACGGCGGTGGTGATCGGCCTCGTCCACTCCTACCTGCCGTATGTGATACTCACCTCCTACCTCGCGCTGCAGGCGATCGACGAGAGCATCCTCGAGGCGGCGCGCTCGCTGGGAGCGCCTTTCCGCACCATTCTGTTCCGCCTCCTGCTGCCATTGTCGCTGCCGGGGCTCGCCGCGGGTGCAGTGCTCATCTTCGTTCCGGTGGCAGGTTCATTCATGGAGCCGCGCATTCTCGGCGGCAAGCATGGCATCTTCTATGGCACGCTGATCGAGGACCAGTTCGTGGCGACGTTCAACTGGCCGCTGGGGGCGGCCCTCTCTTTCATCCTGCTCGCGGTGGTGCTGGTGATCCTCGCCGCCGCAAGCCCGATCCTGAGGCGGGCT
>JBEIDW010000185.1:0-4911 GCA_040383265.1 Hyphomicrobiales bacterium | reverse complement strand
GTCTTCGAGGACGCCATGCGGCGAGAAGCCCTCCCCCATGACTTCCACCAGATCGACGCTACGACTCCGCTCATCGCCGACGAGGTGGTGGCCTGTGGCCGGGTAGCTGATCTCATCCTTGTCTCCGCCACCAACCCGGATGAAATCACGGGAGTCGAACGTGATTTCGTCGAGCAGGTCGTGATGGCCGTGGGCCGTCCGGTGATCGTTCTTCCGCATAAGGGAGACGCCACCCTGTCTCTGAACGACATCGTGATCGGATGGGATGGCGGGCGCGAGGCCGCGCGCGCCACGTTCGATGCGCTGCCACTGCTGAAGAAGGCAGGCAAGGTGCGCGTGGTGCGGATCGACCCGCAAAAGGACCCGTCGCTGCGCGGCAGTGTGGCGGGTGCCGACCTTGCTGAGGCGCTTGCGCGTCATGGCATCAAGGCAGAGGCGCAGGGTTATCCGACGGATGGTCTGGATGAAGGGCAGGCGCTGATGCGCTGCGCGGAAGATGTGGGTGCCGGACTGATCGTGATGGGGGCCTATGGTCACAGCCGGCTGGCGGAGTTCATCTTTGGCGGTGCAACCCGTTTCGTGCTCAACCGCATGACACGCCCTGTGCTGATGTCGCATTGAGGAGAGAGATGACGATGCTGACCAAGATCCGGCTTGAATTGGCGCGCGACCATGATCATCCCGAAGGGTCCAAGGCGATCGGCTATGAATTTGCCGCCCCGCTCGATGCAAGCGGTAAGATCAACGCGGATGAGTGGCACAAGCGGCGGGAGAATTGCCGTGTGCGCCGTTTCCGTCCCGGCGAGGCTGATGATGTGGGCCATCTGATCCGCAAGCCGGGCGGCAGCTGGGCTTTCCACTACGACATCGAGTCGGATGAGGAAGACGACGAGTCCGGCTACCGCTTCGGTGACCACGCATTCAAGCCCGGTGAGTATGTTTCGATCCGGGAAGATGAGGGGCTGCGCACCTTCCGGGTGGTGCGGGTGGAGCAGGTTTAGTTCCCGCTTGCTTCAGGCGCTTCAAGCCGCTACCCATCGCGCCCGAATTCTCAATCATCGGGGCGCATAGACATGGCGAGTTACAATCTGTTCCTGCTTCCGGGCGATGGCATCGGCCCGGAGGTGATGAAGGAAGTCGAAGCGATCATTTCGTGGTTCAATGCGCAGGGAATCGCCAGGTTCGAGGTTGATCGAGGCCTTGTCGGCGGCTCGGCCTATGACGCGCATGGCCAGGCGATTTCGGAAGCGGACATGGCCAAGGCCATGGCGTCGGATGCCGTGCTGTTCGGTGCTGTTGGCGGGCCGAAGTGGGACAAGGTGTCCTATGACGTGCGCCCCGAAGCGGGCCTTCTGCGGCTCCGCAAGGATCTGGGTCTGTTCGCCAACCTGCGTCCGGCCATCTGCTATCCAGCCCTTGCTGACGCCTCCTCGCTCAAGCGGGACGTGGTGGAAGGCCTCGACATCCTGATCGTCCGCGAACTGACGGGCGGCGTGTATTTTGGTGAACCGAAGACCATCACCGACCTCGGCAACGGCCAGAAGCGCGGCATCGACACCCAGGTTTATGAAACCTACGAAATCGAGCGCATCAGCCGTGTGGCCTTCGAACTGGCCCGCACCCGCAAGAAGAAGGTCTCCTCCGCCGAAAAGCGCAACGTGATGAAGACGGGCGTGCTGTGGAACGAGGTCGTCACCCGCATCCATGCTGCTGAATATCCCGACATCCAGCTTGAGCACGTGCTGGCCGACAATTGCGCCATGCAGCTTGTACGCTGGCCGAAGCAGTATGACGTGATCGTGACGGATAATCTGTTCGGTGATGTACTCTCCGACGTGGCCGCGATGCTCACTGGTTCCCTTGGCATGCTTCCGTCTGCGTCGCTCGGTGCGCCGGATGCAGCGACGGGCCGCCGCAAGTCGCTCTATGAGCCGGTGCACGGCTCGGCGCCGGATATTGCCGGCACGGGCGCTGCCAACCCCATCGCCATGATCGCCTCCTTCGGCATGGCACTGCGCTATTCGCTGGGCCTTGGCGAATGGGCCGATAAGCTGGACCAGGCCATCGCCGCCGTCCTCGCCAAGGGCATCCGCACCAAGGACATCGCCGGCAATCAGCCCGCCAACGCGACGACAACCCAGATGGGTGCCGCCATCCTCAAGGAGCTTCAGGCGCTCGCCTGAGGCAGAAGGACGTCGCCAACACTCATCATGCCCGGCTTCTTGGCCGGGCATCTTTCATTTGCGGCAGTGACAATCACCGCGGCCGCAACCCCTCGCTCAGCAGGGCGATCAACGTATCCTCCGCCTTGTCCATCAGGTCCGGTGGGGTTCCCATCACGGCATGTACCTGGGCATCGAAATCGGCATAGTGCTGGGTGGTGGACCAGATGGCGAAGATCAGGTGGTGCGGGTCAACGGGGGCAAGCCGCCCTGCTTCGATCCAGCCTTGGATGATGGCGGCCTTTTCATCCACCAGCTCTTTCAGCGGTCCCCTGAGATAGGCCCCGATGGCGCCCGCCCCCTGCAGGATCTCATTGGCAAAAAGGCGGGAGGCCTTCGGGTTGTCGCGCGACAAGCGGATCTTGGTTCGGATGTAGCGGGTGATTTCATCGAGCGGCTCGCCTGCCGCATCGAGCTTTCGCAAGGGTTCCAGCCAGTCCTGCAGCGTGTGTTCCAGCACGGCGACGTAAATGTCCTCCTTGCGCCGGAAGTAATAGAGAAGATTAGGCTTGGAGAGCCCGCAGTTGGCGGCGATCTGGTCTACCGTCGAACCGCGGAAGCCGTAGGTGGAGAATACTTCCAGCGCCGCCTTGAGGATCAGCTCCTCATTCTGGGCTTGGATACGGGTTTTCCTGTGGGCGGGGGCGGCTTGTGCCATCCTTACACTTTCTTAATTCTTGATCAGATGGTCAAGAGCGGTTAGCGTTCCTTCAAACAACAAGATTCAAGAGGGGAGGAACACGTTGGCGGGCCCGGTGATTTCGGCACGCGAGCTGAGCCTCGTGTTCCAAACGGCGGATGCGCCGGTCTATGCGCTCTCGAAGGTCAACCTCGAGGTCGAGGAGGGTGACTTTGTCTCCTTCATCGGTCCCTCCGGCTGTGGCAAGACCACGCTCCTGCGGGTGATCGCAGACCTTGAACAGGCAACATCCGGTTCGATCTCGGTCAATGGCATGAGCCCGCAGGAGGCACGTTTGAAGCGCGCCTATGGCTATGTGTTCCAGGCCCCCGCACTTTATCCGTGGCGCACGGTGGAAAAGAACGTCGGCCTGCCTCTCGAAATCATGGGGTTCGACCGGCCGGCTGAGCGCATCGCGCGCAACCTCGAACTCGTCAATCTGAAGGGCTTCGAAAAGAAATATCCATGGCAGCTGTCGGGCGGCATGCAGCAGCGCGTGTCAATTGCGCGCGCGCTGGCTGTCGACCCGAAACTCCTGCTGATGGACGAGCCCTTCGGCGCACTGGACGAGATCGTGCGCGACAAGCTGAACCAGCAGCTCCTTGAATTGTGGGACCGCACGAAAAAGACGGTCGTCTTCGTCACCCACTCCATTCCCGAAGCGGTGTTCCTCTCCACCAAGATCGTGGTGATGAGCCCGAGGCCCGGGCGTATCATCGATGTGATCGAAACCAACTTCCCGCGTGACCGTTCGCTCGACATCCGCGAGACGCCGGAGTTCCTGGCCGTGGCGCACCGGGTGCGCGAGGGCTTGAAAGCCGGTCATTCCTATGAGGACTGAGTGAGCTCAGCACCCACCATCGCCGCCAAGGCTCCAGCCACAAAGGAGGGAACAGCAATCCCCGTGGCGGTCGTGTGCCTTGTCATCCTCATCGTCTGGTATGTCGCCGCAGTTCCCATGAACTGGGTGGTGACGGGCCCCAAGGCCGAGGCCGCAGGCGGCGGTATTGCGAATGTCCTGTCCTTCTCGTGGAATGAGGCCCGCCCTGTCATTCCCGCGCCGCACCAGATCGTCGTGGAATTGGGAAAGAGCGTTTTCGGGGTCGCGCCGTGGAAGGTGAAGTCGCTCATCTATCATGGCTGGGTGACGTTATCCTCGACGCTGCTTGGTTTCGTGCTCGGCTCCCTGCTTGGAATAGCGCTGGCGATTGCCATCGTGCATGTGAAGTTCCTGTCAAAGAGCCTGATGCCATGGGTCATCGCCTCGCAGACCATTCCGATCCTGGCGATTGCGCCCATGGTCATTGTGGTGCTGGGCTCCATGGGCTTCACCGGCCTCCTGCCCAAGTCGCTGATCTCGATGTATCTTTGCTTCTTCCCCGTCACCATCGGCATGGTGAAGGGCCTCACCTCCCCGGAGGTGATGCAACTTGATCTGATGCGCACTTACAACGCCTCAACTTCGCAGGTCTTGTGGAAGCTGCGCTTTCCGGCCTCCGTGCCATTCCTTTTCGCCTCGCTGAAGGTTGCGGTGGCGATTGCCCTGACTGGAGCCATCGTGGGTGAACTGCCGACGGGCGCGGTGGCCGGAATCGGCGCGCGCCTGCTGCAGGGCTCTTATTATGGGCAGACGGTACAGATCTGGGCGGCGCTGTTCATGGGGGCTTTCATCGCGGCGGGCCTCGTGTGGCTGGTTGGCGTCATCGAGCGTTTCACGCTGAAGCGCATGGGGGCGCGGGCATGAACATGGGGCGTGTCACCGATATTCTTTATCCGGTCCTGTTCGGCATCGGGGTGCTGATCATCTGGGAAGCGGGGGTGAAGGGCTTCGACGTGCCCGCCGTCTTGCTGCCCGCACCGTCTGACATCTGGGCCAAGTTCATTACATCGCTTCCCACGCTATGGGTCGATTTCGTGCAGACCGTCATCCGGGCGGTCATTCCAGGCTGGATCATCGGCTCGCTCTCGGGCTTCCTCGTGGCGCTGGTTTGCGACCGCATTCCCTTCCTC
>JBEIDW010000184.1:0-4954 GCA_040383265.1 Hyphomicrobiales bacterium | reverse complement strand
TCGATTGGTTGCATGGTGAACGGCGCGGGCCTGGCCATGGCGACGATGGACATCATCAAGCTCTATGGCTCCGAACCCGCCAACTTCCTGGACGTGGGCGGCGGCGCTTCCAAGGAAAAGGTCGCGGCGGCGTTCAAGATCATCACCGCGGATCCGAAGGTGAAGGGCATCCTGGTCAACATCTTCGGCGGCATCATGAAGTGCGACGTGATCGCAGAAGGCGTCATCGCCGCGGTCAAGGATGTGGGCCTCAAGGTTCCCCTGGTCGTCCGCCTCGAAGGCACCAACGTCGAGCTCGGCAAAAAGATCATCCGCGACTCCGGCCTCAACGTGATCCCCGCCGACGATCTCAACGATGCGGCGGCCAAGATCGTCAAAGCTGTGAAGGAAGCGGCCTGATGTCCATTCTCGTCAACAAGAACACCAAGGTCATCTGCCAGGGCATCACCGGCAACAACGGCACCTTCCACACCGAGCAGGCCAAGGCTTACGGCACGCAGATGGTGGCAGGCGTCACGCCGGGCAAGGGCGGCACCACCCATGTCGGCCTTCCGGTCTTCGACACCGTCTGGGATGCGAAGCAGGCCACGGGTGCTGATGCGTCCGTGATCTATGTCCCGCCGCCGTTCGCGGCGGATGCGATCCTTGAAGCGATCGACGCGGAAATTCCGCTCATCGTCTGCATCACCGAAGGCATTCCGGTGATGGACATGGTGAAGGTGAAGCGGGCGCTCTCCGGCTCAAAGTCCCGCCTCATCGGGCCGAACTGCCCGGGTGTCCTGACGCCGAACGAATGCAAGATCGGCATCATGCCGGGCAACATCTTCAGGAAAGGCTCAGTCGGCATCGTGTCGCGCTCCGGCACGCTGACCTATGAGGCCGTGTTCCAGACCACGCAGGAAGGCTTGGGGCAAACAACGGCTGTCGGCATCGGCGGCGATCCGGTCAAGGGCACCGAGTTCATCGACATGCTGGAAATGTTCCTGGCCGACGATGAAACGGAATCGATCATCATGATCGGCGAGATTGGCGGCTCGGCCGAGGAAGACGCGGCAGAATTCATCGCCAAGTCGAAGCGCAAGAAGCCGATGGCCGGCTTCATCGCGGGCCGCACAGCACCTCCCGGCCGCCGCATGGGCCATGCCGGCGCCATCATTTCGGGCGGCAAGGGTGGTGCTGAATCAAAGATCGATGCCATGAAGCGGGCCGGCATCGCCGTGTCGGATTCGCCCGCCATGCTCGGCAAGACGCTTGTCCAGAAGCTGAAGGGCTAAGCCTCCTTCAACCTTCAACGATTATGCTCTCCCGCGGGCTTCTTCGCGGGAGGGCCCGTCAAGAGAGGATCATGGGATGAACAAGACAGATCTCACCACAGCCTTCGAGCAAACCTCCTTCCTCTATGGCGGAAACGCCCAGTTCATCGAGCAGCTTTACGCGAAGTATCTCGAAAACCCTGCCGCCGTGGACCAGCACTGGCGGCAGTTCTTTGCCGGCCTCGAAGACAACGCCGAGGCCGCGCGAAAGCAGGTCGCTGGCCCCTCCTGGGCGCGGAAGGACTGGCCAAGGGCTGAGTCCGGCGAACTCGTCTCTGCACTGGATGGAAACTGGCCCGCAGCCCCGGCACCCGCCGCAAAGGGCGGCAAGGCAGCATCTGGCGAAGCTAGGGCCCCCGGCCTCTCGGCGGAGGATGTGAAAAAGGGGACGCTCGACTCGGTGCGCGCCCTCATGATGATCCGCGCCTACCGCATGCGCGGCCACCTCGCCGCCGATCTCGACCCCCTGAAGCTCAAGGAACCCGAGAGCCACCCGGAACTCGACCCCGCCTCCTACGGCTTTACCGAAGCCGACATGGACCGTCCCATCTTCCTCGACAAGGTGCTGGGCCTTGAATACGCCTCCGTCCGCCAGATCGTCGACATCCTGAAGCGCACCTATTGCGGCAGGCTGGGTGTGGAGTTCATGCACATCTCGGACCCGGCACAGAAGAGCTGGATTCAGGAGCGTATCGAAGGTGCGGCAAAATCCGTCAGCTTTACGCCCGAAGGCAAGAAGGCGATCCTCAACAAGCTGATCGAGGGCGAAGGCTTCGAGCAGTTCCTCAATGTGAAGTACACCGGCACCAAGCGCTTCGGCCTTGATGGCGGCGAATCGATGATCCCCGCGCTTGAACAGATCATCAAGCGCGGCGGCCAGCTTGGCTTGAAGGAAATCGTGCTTGGCATGGCGCATCGTGGACGCCTCAATGTGCTGAGCAACGTCATGTCCAAGCCCTACTCGGCGATCTTCCATGAATTCAAGGGCGGCTCCTCGACGCCTGACGAGGTGGAAGGCTCGGGCGATGTGAAGTACCATCTCGGCTCATCCTCCGACCGCACCTTCGACAGCAACAGCGTTCACCTGTCACTTACCGCCAACCCCTCGCATCTGGAAATCGTTGATCCCGTGGTGCTGGGCAAGGCACGCGCCAAGCAGGACCAGCGCAAGGATAAGGAACGCACCTCCGTTCTGCCGCTCCTGATTCATGGAGACGCGGCCTTTGCCGGCCAGGGCGTGGTGGCGGAGTGCTTCGGCCTTTCAGGCCTTCGCGGCCACCGCTCCGGCGGCTCCATCCATTTCATCGTCAACAATCAGATCGGCTTCACCACGGCGCCCCACTGGTCGCGCTCCTCACCGTACCCCTCCGATGTGGCCAAGATGATCGAAGCGCCGATCTTCCACTGCAATGGCGATGACCCGGAAGCCGTGGTCTATGCGGCGAAGATCGCCATCGAATTCCGCCAGAAGTTCAAGAAGCCTGTCGTCATCGACATGTTCTGCTACCGCCGCTTCGGCCACAACGAAACGGACGAGCCGGCCTTTACCCAGCCCCTGATGTACAAGCGCATCGCGGAGCTGCCCACCGTCGTCACCCTGTATGGCAAGCGCCTGATGGACGACGGCGTGCTCACCCAGGGTGAATTTGACACGATGAAGGCGGACTACCGCAAGACGCTGGACGAGCACTTCTCGGCGGCTGAAAACTACAAGGCCAACAAGGCCGACTGGCTGGATGGCCGCTGGGCCGGCCTCAAGGCCGCCAAGGACCATGAGGAACCGCGCAAGGGCGACACCGGCGTCCCCATCGCGAAGCTCAAGGACATTGGCCTCAAGCTCACCAAGATTCCGAAGACCTTCAAGGTTCACCGCACCATGCAGCGCGTGCTTGATGCCCGCCGCAAGATGATCGAGGAGGGCAACGGACTGGACTGGGCGATGGCCGAACACCTGGCCTTCGGCACGCTGCTGCTCGAAGGCTTCCCCATCCGCCTTTCCGGCCAGGACGTGCAGCGCGGCACCTTCTCGCAGCGCCATGCGGTGCTCGTCGATCAGGACACCGAGAAGCGCTACACGCCGCTGAACCATCTCGTGAAGGACCAGCAGACCAAGATCGACGCCATCAACTCCATGCTCTCGGAAGAAGCGGTGCTGGGCTTCGAGTATGGCTACTCGCTGGCCGAGCCCAACACGCTCACCATCTGGGAAGCCCAGTTCGGCGACTTTGCCAATGGAGCGCAGGTGGTGTTCGACCAGTTCATCTCGTCAAGCGAGCGCAAGTGGCTGCGCATGTCGGGCCTCACCGTTCTGCTGCCGCATGGCTATGAAGGCCAGGGGCCGGAGCATTCCTCCGCCAGGCTGGAGCGCTACCTGCAGATGTGCGCGGAAGACAACATGCAGGTGGCGAACTGCACCACGCCCGCCAACTACTTCCACATCCTGCGCCGTCAGCTGAAGCGCGATATCCGCAAGCCCCTCGTCATCATGACGCCGAAGTCAATCCTGCGCCACAAGCGTGCGACCTCGTCTCTGGCCATGATGGATGAAGGCACAACCTTCCACCGCCTGCTGTGGGATGATGCCGAGATGCATGCGGGCGAAGTGATCAAGCTTCAGCCCGACGACAAGATCCGCCGCGTCATCCTGTGCACCGGCAAGGTCTATTATGACCTCTACGAAGAGCGCGAGAAGCGCGGCCTCACCGACATTTATCTGCTGCGTGTCGAGCAGCTTTATCCGTGGCCGCACAAGGCGCTCATCAACATCCTCCAGCGCTTCAAGGGCGCGGAGTTCGTGTGGTGCCAGGAAGAGCCCTACAACATGGGCGCCTGGAGCTTCGTGCAGCCCAATATTGAGCGCGTGCTTGAGTATATCGGCGCGAAACACACGCGCCCGCGTTATGTGGGCCGCGCGGCCTCCGCCGCCACGGCAACCGGTTTGATGAGCAGGCACCTCAAGGAACTCAAGACGTTCCTCGACGAAGCGCTCAGCGACAGCAAGGCTTAAGGGACAGACAACATGGCGAAAGAAATCCGCGTTCCGGCTCTGGGTGAATCGGTCACCGAGGCCACCATTGCAAAGTGGTTCCGGCAGGCAGGCGAGGCCGTGAAGGCCGATGAGCCGCTCGTCGAACTCGAAACCGACAAGGTGACGGTGGAAGTCCCCGCCCCCGCTTCCGGCAAGCTGGCGTCAATCGATGCGCAGCCTGGCTCCACGGTGAATGTCGGCGCGCTTCTTGGCATGATCGAGGAAGGTGCCTCAGGCGCTGCTCCCGCCAAGGCCACCGAAGCGCCCAGGAAGGCCGAAGCCGCCCCCGCCGCCAAGACTGCCGAGCAGACGCTCTCTCCCGCTGTCCGCAAGATGGTGGAGGAAAACAAGGTGGATACGGGAGCCGTTGCCGGCACCGGCAAGGATGGCCGCCTTACCAAGGGCGACGTGATCGCACATCTCGAAAGGCCCGCATCGGAAGCAAAGCCGCTGGTCATTCCAGCAGCCCCCGCGCCGGCAGCGCGCGCCCCCGCCGCACCCTCCGATGCCGCACGCGAAGAGCGCGTGAAGATGTCGCGCCTGCGCATGACCAGCGCGCGCCGCCTCAAGGATGCGCAGAACACGGCCGCCATGCTCACCACCTTCAACGAGG
>JBEIDW010000183.1:0-4993 GCA_040383265.1 Hyphomicrobiales bacterium | reverse complement strand
GAGATTCGCAACGATCTCGTATCCGCCGAGCGCGGGCAGGACGAATGGGCCCAGCGGCTTTCCGTGCCGTTGATTCAGGCCGCAACGGCATAATTCAGGGATAGGGAGAACGGATCATGAGCGAAGGTATGCTGAGCCTCGAGCAGTTGAAGGCCGAAGTGGCGGCGGGCACCATCGATACGGTGGTGGCGGCGATGGTGGACCTGCAGGGCCGTCTCGTCGGCAAGCGCTTCCATGCCAAGTTTTTCGTCGACGGCGGCTATCAGGAAACACACGGCTGCAACTATCTGCTCGGCGTCGATATCGAGATGGAGCCGGTGCCCGGCTACAAGGCGACGAGCTGGGACAAGGGCTATGGCGATTTCGTGCTGAAGCCTGACCTCAAGACGCTGCGCCGCACACCATGGCTTCCCGGCACGGCGCTCGTCCTTTGCGATGTGCTTGACCACCATACCCATGAAGATGTGCCGCACAGCCCCCGCGCAATGCTGAAGAAGCAGCTGAAGCGCCTCGAAGCGATGAAGATGAAGGCCTACATGGCCTCGGAACTGGAATTCTTCCTGTTCGACGATTCTTACGAAGTGGCGAACCAGAAGGGCTACCGCAATCTCAAGACAGCGGGCTACTACATCGAGGATTACCACATTCTGCAAACCTCCAAGGAAGAGGTTTACATGCGGGCACTTCGCAACGGCCTCGCAGGCGCGGGCATTCCGGTCGAGAATTCCAAGGGCGAATGGGGGCCGGGGCAGGAGGAGATCAACGTCAGATACGCCGAGGCACTGGAGATGGCGGACCGCCATGCCATCATCAAGAATGGCGCGAAGGAAATCGCCTATGGTGTGGGCAAGGCCGTCTCCTTCATGGCGAAGTGGGATTACGGCATGGCCGGCAATTCATCCCACATCCACCAGTCTCTCTGGTCGCTCGACGACAAGCCGCTGTTCCTTGACAAGCAGGGAGAGCACGGCATGTCGCCCCTCATGAAGCAATATCTCGCGGGGCAGCTGGCGCATGCCGAGGAGATCACCTACTTCCTCGCGCCCTACATCAACTCCTATAAGCGGTTCATGGCGGGCACCTTTGCGCCGACCCGTGCTGTGTGGAGCTTCGACAACCGCACGGCAGGTTTCCGCATCTGCGGGGCGGATACCAAGGCGGTGCGCGTCGAGTGCCGTGTGGGCGGCGCGGACCTGAACCCCTATCTCGCCTTCGCGGCACTCATCGCAGCAGGGCTTGATGGCATCGAGAAGAAGATGGAGCTGGAGCCGGTCGTTTCAGGCGACGTCTATGACACCTCACGCAAGCTGCGCGAAATTCCGAAGACTCTGCGAGAGGCGACGGCGAAGCTTGATGAGTCGTCTTTCCTCCGCGCAGCACTCGGCGATGATGTGGTGGATCACTATGTCCATACCGCGAAGTGGGAACAGTTTGAATTCGACCGCCGCATCACCGACCTCGAACTGAAGCGCGGCTTCGAGCGGTACTGAGTTTTACCTGAACAATACGGCACACAAGTTACTGGAGACAACGGCCATGGCCATCCCAAACCGCAACATCAACTATCCGACCGCCATCAAATATGGCGCTGGCCGCATCAAGGAACTGGCGGAGTTCTGCAAGGCGAGTGGCATCAAGCGCCCGCTGGTGGTGACGGACAAGGGCCTTGCCGCCATGCCGATGGTGGCGGACATCATGGCGGATCTGAAGAAGGCGGGCCTCAAGGCGGCGCTGTTCGCGGATGTGCGCCCCAACCCGGTGGAAGAGAACATTCTTGCCGGCTGCAAGGTGTTCAAGGACGGCAAGCATGATGGCGTGGTGGCGATTGGCGGCGGTTCTGGCCTCGATGTCGGCAAGCTCATCGCGCTCATGCATTCGCAGAAGATTTCGGTGTTCGATCTCGAAGACATCGGCGACTGGTGGACGAGGGCTGACGCCTCTGTGATTTCCCCCATCATCGCGGTGCCGACCACGGCAGGCACGGGCTCTGAAGTGGGCCGTGCCGGCGTCGTCACCCATCCCAAGACGCACGAAAAGAAGATCATCTTCCACCCGGCCATCATGCCGAAGGTGGCGTTGCTTGATCCCGAACTCACCGTCGGCCTCCCGCCGAAGCTGACCGCTGCCACCGGCATGGATGCGCTGGCGCATAATATCGAAGCCTATTGCGCGCCCTTCTACCACCCGTGGTCTGCAGGCGTGGCGCTTGAAGGCATGCGCCTCGTCAAGGAGAATCTTGCCAAGGCGGTGAAGAAGCCGAAGGATCTTGATGCGCGCGGCAACATGCTGGTCGCCTCCGCCATGGGCGCCACCGCTTTCCAGCGCGGCCTGGGCGCCATCCACGCGCTCGCGCACCCGTTCGGTGGCCTCTATGATGCGCATCACGGCCTCCTGAACGGCATCATCATGCCTTACGTGTTGAAGGCCAACCGCCGCAAGATCGAGAAAGACATCGAGCGCGCCGCCGCTTACTTAGGCATCAAGGGTGGCTTCAACGGCTTCCTCAAGTGGATCATGGCGCTCCGCAAGGAAATCGGCATTCCGAATGCGCTGAAGGACATCGGTATCGACACCAAGCGCCTTGATGAAGTTGCGGCCATGGCGGTGAAGGATCCCTCTGCCGGCGGCAACCCCATCCAGTTCACAGAGAAGCAGTACAAGGCTCTCGCCAGGAAGTGCGTGACGGGCGATCTCTGAGTTCAGTTGCCCGGTACCGTCTCGACGTGGAATTCCACGTCGATTTCCCCGGCGTGGAGGAAATCGAGGATCATGCTGAAGCGCTGGCCGGCCGTCAGCGGCTGGTGCAGGCCAATGAGCCGGAGGTGCCGTGCCGTTGGCCGCATGGCGAGTGGCTTTCCCGGTTCAAGCACGAATGAGGCGAGCGGCGGATCGTCGTAGCGGTTGTTTCGCCGCGCTTCGATCGCTGCGCAGGCGGATGAGCGCGCCGCGACCAGTTCGTCGGGCGTCTTGCCCTCGTTGACCAGCGGCACGAAGGCCTGTCCATCGACCGCCGCCCCGCTGGGCAGTGCCCAGGCGTGGCCGATGGCGATGTCGCCAAGCCTGTAGGAATGGGCGCGGGCGGGCGTGGCGCAGGTGATGAGCCCCGTGAGGCCCAGGATCAGGCGGCGTCTGTGCATGCCGCGGGTTTGAAGGGCGGGTGTGACGGTTTCAGGGCAGCGGATATTTTTCCCACTTGACTCGCTTCTGCCTCTATGGAACAAAATAGGAACATTCTGGATCATTCCTGTCATGCGTATGAAACCGGCACATTCTGCGGGGGCGAAGGAAACTTGCGCCACCGTTACACCTTTCCGCCGTGGCGACGACATCGCGCCGCTCATGGAAGGCTTGCGCGCGCATATTGCGCGGCTTGAGCAGGCACAGGGGCAGTTCGAGTGGCGGAAGGGCAAAAGCACCCCATGGATGATGGGGCTTCCTGAGCTTGACCGGCACCTTCCCGCGCAAGGCCTACTGCGGGCAGGGTTGCATGATGTGTCACCGTGCAGCCATGGCGACCAGCCCGCCGCGATGGGCTTTGCGCTGGCGTTGGCGCTCCGCCGGCTGTCGGATGCACAGGAACGCCGCCCGCTGCTGTGGTGCCGCCTGAGCGTGCATGAGCGCGAGCACGGCAGGCTTTATGGCCATGGCCTGGCCAAGCTTGGCCTGCCGCGTGAACGCTTCGTCACCATCACGCTGAAAAAGCCGATGAGCCTGCTGTGGACGATGGAAGAGGCGCTCAAATCAGGCGCTCTCGCCGCCGTCATCGGGGATGCCGAGGCTACCCATGCCGACCTGACCGTCACCCGCCGCCTGTCGCTTGCGGCTGCGGCGGGAAAGAGTGCCGCCATTCTTACCTTTGCCCGGCCGGAACCTGCCGCCACGGTGAGTCACACGCGCTGGAGAGCGGGGTCCGTTTCCTCTTCAAGCCCGCCGCATGACGGGCAGGCGGTGGGCCCGCCCTGCTGGAACATCGAATTGACCCGCGCGCGGGGCGGCCGCCCTGGCGCCTGGATTTTGGAATGGCATCATGCGCAGTCTCGTTTCTCTCTGGTTTCCGGATTTTCAAGTCGAACGCTTCATCCGCTCACGGATCAAGACGGGGCGCAAAGCCCCGCCCAAAGGCCTGCCCTTCGCGCTGGTTGAAAGCGGAAGATCCGGCCTGCGCCTCATTGCTGTTAATGCCGCAGCGCGCCAGTTTGGCCTGATGCGCGGCATGAGGCTCAATGATGCGCGCGCTCAGGTGCCTGACCTTCTGACAGAGGCGCATGAGCCTGCTGAAGACACGGCGAGCCTCTTGGGGCTTTGCCGCTGGATGGAGCGTTACAGCCCGTGGGTTTCGCCTGATATGCCGGACGGAATCTTGCTCGATGTCACGGGCGTGCCCCATCTCTTCGGTGGCATGGAGAACATGCTGGCGGAGATGCGCAGCCGCCTTTCGCAGTATGGCTTCACGGCGCGGCTGGGACAGGGCGCTACCATTGGCGCCGCATGGGCGCTTGCCCGGTATGATGCAAAGGATATCGGAAGCCTGCCCATCGAGGCGCTGCGCATTGATGGCGCTGCGGCCAGGACGCTGCGGCGCCTGGGCCTCAAGACGGTTGGATCGCTGCTCGCCATTCCGCGCGCCTCGCTTGCCCGCCGGTTCCGTGGCGAGACCATCGGCGAGAATGTGCTCCTGCGGCTTGATGAGATGATGGGCGTGCGTGACGAGCCCCTGAACCCGCTCAACCCGCCCAGTTCCTTCATGGCGCACCGTGTGCTGATGGAGCCGGTGATTCATGCCGAAGGCCTCGAAGCCGTTCTGACGGGCGTGGTGAACATGCTGTGCCGCGATCTCGAAGCACAAGGCAAAGGCGCGCTCCGCGTCATCCTCAAGCTGTTCCGCGCCGATGGATCACGCGCCAATCTGCCGATCGGATTTTCCGTGCCGACCCATGATGCGCGCCACATGCTGCGCGTGCTGACGCCGAAGCTCGAAACGGTGGATGCCGGT
>JBEIDW010000182.1:0-5016 GCA_040383265.1 Hyphomicrobiales bacterium | reverse complement strand
TGTCCCGGGGGATTGTCTGGAGCTGAAATCGACCGCGAAACGGCCGGTGCATCGTATCAGCTGTAATCTTGCCGCCACGGTTTGGCCCTTGTTGGCGGCCATGGAGAGCTTGGAGCCTTTCTGCGATGGGGATTCCGGGGCTTTCCGGATTGCCTGGGGAAAGCCATGGTGGCACATGGGTGAACGGAGTCATGTCTGTGGAACGGAGAGACATTGCGGCGCTTTGCTAGGATAACCGCCTACACGCTCTTGTCGGTTCTGGCTGTGCTGCTGCTTCTCGGGGGTGCGGCACTTGTTCGGCTGTCGCAGGGTCCCGTGTCGCTCGATTTCATGCGCTCGGCGGTGGAAAGCCGCATCAACGCCAACCTGTCCAACATGAGCGTCACGATTGGCGGTGTGGTGATCGAGCGCAATGGCGATCTGGGGGTTCCGCATGTGCGGCTGCGAAATGTCGAGTTGAAGGACAAGAGCGGCAATCTGGTTGCGCGCGCGCCGCGCGCTGCAATTGGTATCCGGGAGGCGGATCTCTTTGCCGGTCAGATCGTGCCGACTTCCATCGAATTGATCGGTCCGCGCATCCGCATCATGCGCAACCTTGAGGGATCGGTGGAGTTGGGCTTCGGTGAGGTGGCGCCTGAAGACGAGGCGGTGGTCGTGGATGCCGGTGAGCCCTTGCCGGAGGCCAAGGCCGATCTTGAGGCGGCAAACGGTGCGGTAGGAGGCATGAACCTCAGCCCCGGCGGGCCGCTGATCGAGCTTTTGAGTGGCGAAGCTGGCACATCGGGCGCCGGCTCCATGAGATCAATCGAGACCATCCGTGTGGCGGAGGCCGAGATCCGGTTCTACGACGAGGCGAATGATGCAATCTGGAATATTCCGCGGGCGGAACTCGTATTCCAGCGCATGCCCTATGGCTTCGCCGTTGCGGCCAATGCCGATGTTTCCAATGGTGCCGAAAAGGGCACGTGGTCAGCCGACTTGTCGGCAAGTTACCGGCGCGATACCCGCAGTTTCTCCATCAGCGCGCGGGTCAGCGATCTGGTTCCGGCAAATGTTTCGGAGGAAATCTTTGCGCTTTCCCAATTGGCGCGGGTCAAGGTACCGCTCGCCGGCCAGGTCGAGATGGAGGTGACGGACACTGGCCTCATCACCAAGGCAACCGCAGAGTTCCAGGCGTCGGCTGGCGCGGTTGACCTGCCGGACTATCTTGCGGAGCCCTTGATCGTGGATGAAGGGTCGCTTCGCGCGGATTACGATCCCGTCACCGGCAGCATCATCATCACCGACTCGACCCTGCTCGTCGGCAGTTCCCGCGCTCAGGTGAAGGGCAGCTTCATGCCGGTTCGCAACGCAGATGGCCGCCTGATAGCCCTCAAGATTGTGCTGCAGGCCCGTAACGTGGCCATCGACACGCAAGGTTCGCACAAGCAACCCGTTTTGGTCGACCGTGTGGATTTCATCGGTAAGGCGCTGATGGATGAAGCCCGGCTCGACATCGAGGACCTGATGGTGATGTCGGGCGGAACCGGCATTCGGTTGCGCGGTGAAATCACCGGGGGTGGTGAATCTGCCGGCGTTCTGCTCTCCGGGCGGATGAAGGAGCTGTCCGCGGGTTTCCTGAAACAGATCTGGCCGCCCATCGTGACGCCAAAGACCCGCAACTGGGTGAATGAGAATATCCGGAAGGGCCGCATCACGGAGGGCGAGTTCACCGTCAATCTGCCTGTTGATGCCATGGCGAAGGCCAAGCGCGCGCGAAAGCTGCCGAAAGGATCCATCAACCTTGCCTTCAAGATGAAGGATGTGGATACGGGTTACTTCAAGGATCTTCCGCCACTGATCGGCGCATCGGGTGAGGCGAAGCTCATCGACAACGACTTTTCCCTCACGATGGATGGCGCGGAGGTGATCCTGCCATCCGGCCTCAAGGGGCGGCTTACCTCGGGTACCATGTTGGCAAGGGATATCCTTGCGGTGGAGACAATTGCGTCGTTCGACCTGAAGGTGGAGGCGGGCGCGCAGGCGGTTCTGCAGTACATGGACCTTCCCGCCCTGAACCTTCTCCATGAAACCGGGCTCGACGCCTCCAAGCTGTCAGCCGAGGCGAAGTTGGATGTGAAGATCTCCTTCCCGATGATCAAGCCCTTTCCAAAGGAGCGCCTCGCAGTTTCGATGGTGGGAACGCTAAGTGGTGCAGGCTTCAAGGACGCGCTGCCTGACATCGATATTAGTGACGGGCAGATCGATCTTTCCGTCGACAAAGGCGTTGTGAACGCCAAGGGGCCGGCAAAGATTGCCGGGATTCCCGCCGAAATCACGTGGCGGCGCGGGCCCGCACCGGACTTCATCCAATCGGCCACCATCAAGACCAAACTCGATGGCGAGCAACGCCAGAAGCTAGGGATTGACCTTGGCACATTTGTGCGCGGGCCAGTCAGAGTGTCTGCCGTCATCCCAAATCTGGGTGATCCTCAGGGCCGCATGGATGTCGAGGCAGACTTGAGCGAGGTTGAAATGCGCATCCAGCCGATCAGCTGGTATCGCCCGGCAACGCCCAAGACCACCGCCGCGCTGACCTTCCTCAGTAAGGGTGACAAGGGGCCAAGGGTCGAGAAACTCGTCATCAAGGGCAACGGTCTTTCAATCAAGGGTGATCTTTCACTGGCCCCTAAACGGCAGGGCCTGCGCTCGGCCAATTTCAGCGAAGTGGTGCTTTCGGACGAGAACCGCTTTGCCGCCGCCATCAAGTCTGGCGACAGCGGCACTGACATCTCAATCACCGGCAAGAGCTTCGACGCACGGCCGCTGATCCGCTCCATCTTCGGCTCGCGCAACAGCGGTGACGCAGCGTCCGATCAGAAGAAGGTGCAGGCAAAGGCCGATCTCAAGGGCGTCAAGCCTATGCGGGTGGAATTGAACATCGACCGCATTGTGGCCAACCGCGGCGAAAGCCTCATTGGTGCGAGCGGCAGCCTGACGGCGCGTGGGCCCATTCTTGAGCGGGCCGAAGTCGCCGCCACCTTCCTCAGCGGGCAGCCGGTGGTCTTCCGGGTGACGCCCGTGGAGGGTGGCCGCGAGATGCGAATCAATGGCCGTGACGGCGGCTCGGCAATCCGTGCTGCAAATCTCTACTCCAAGGTCGCGGGCGGGCAGATCGAGTTCTTTGCGTTGCTGGCCAAGGACGGCTCATCGGTGAAGCGCGGACAATTGGTGCTGCGCAATTTCGAGGTTCGCAACGAGGCGGCGCTTGCCGAACTCGATTCACGTGGCAGGCCCAAGAAAGACGGACCACGGCGCGATGCCCTGTCTTTCAAGAAACTCACGCTACCCTTCACGTCCGATGACCGATTCATCCGTATCGGAGAAAGCCTGGTGCGCGGGCCCGAGCTGGGCGCAACAGCGGAAGGCATGATTCGCAAGTCGGATGGCGCTGTCGACATTACCGGCACGATCATTCCCGCCTATGCCCTCAATTCGGCGGTGGGCGGCATCCCCGTGGTGGGCGACATTCTCACTGGTGGCAGGGGGCAGGGCATCATCGGCGTCACCTTCGCGCTGGGCGGCACGGTGGACAAGCCGGTATTCCAGATGAACCCTGTGTCCGCCGTCGCTCCCGGCATCTTCCGTAAGTTTTTTGATTATGGAAGCGGCAGCAGCACCTATAAGGCGCCGTCCGGTACCAAGCAGTAGGCGGGAGGCTGGTTAGCGGGAAGCTGGTTCAGTTGATTCAGGTCTGGACCGTCCACGTCAGTCTCCCCGGCGCAGGCGGGGCTGCTGCCTCTGGCGTCAACACCTTGGCAGGAAAGCCATTGTCCGGCCTTTGCGGGGCTGGTGGATTGGAGTGTGTGTAAGCTGCACGGTGACCCAAACGGACCGCCGGTTGCCCTTTTCACTCAGGCGGGATTTACCAGCACGTGCTTCTTTTTGCCCATCGACAGCTTGATCACGCCATCCGTCAGCAAGGCGCGCGTGAGCTTCAGTTTCTCGTCCGACACAGCCTCGTCATTCACGCGTATAGCACCCCCCTGCACCGAGCGGCGCGCCTCGCCATTGGAGGCGGCGAACCCGGCAGCTACGCAGGCGGCGAGAAGGCCGGTTCCTTCATCGAGATCGAGCGTGATGCTGGGAAGGCCCGCGGCACTCTGGCCTTCCTCGAAGGTGCGGCGGGCTGTTTCGGCGGCCTGTTCAGCCGCCTCGCGGCCATGCAGCATGGCGGTGGCTTCGGTGGCGAGACGTTTCTTGGATTCGTTGATCTCGGCGCCACCCAAAGCACCCAGCTTTGCGATCTCAGTCAGCGGCAGTTCGGTGTAGAGCTTGAGGAAGCGTGTCACGTCCGCGTCCTCGCAGTTGCGCCAGTACTGCCAGTAATCATAGGGGCTCAGCAGGTCGGCGTTGAGCCAGACAGCCCCAGCTGCCGTCTTGCCCATCTTGGCACCTGACGAAGTGGTGAGGAGTGGGGAGGTGAGGGCAAAGAGCTGCTTCTGGTCGCAGCGGCGACCCAGTTCGATGCCGTTGACGATGTTGCCCCACTGGTCGGAACCGCCCATTTGCAGCACGCAGTTATGGCGGCGCGACAGTTCCAGGAAGTCATAGGCCTGGAGGATCATGTAGTTGAATTCGAGGAAGGTCAGCGGCTGCTCGCGGTCGAGCCGCAGCTTCACCGAATCGAAGCTCAGCATGCGGTTGATGGTGAAGTGCACGCCATAGTCGCGCAGGAAGTCGATATAGTTCAGGTGGTCGAGCCAGTCGGCGTTGTTCACCATGCGGGAGTCGGTTGCGCCCTCACCAAAGGACAGGAACTTGGTGAACACCTGCCGGATGCCGGACAGGTTGGCGGCGATCTGCTCCACGCTCAACATCTTGCGCGATTCATCCTTGAAGGACGGGTCGCCAATCTTGGTGGTGCCGCCGCCCATCAGGGCGATGGGCCTGTGGCCGGTCTTCTGCATCCAGCGCAGCATCATGATCTGCACGAGCGAACCCGCATGCAGCGACGCGGCAGTCGCGTCGAAACCG
>JBEIDW010000181.1:0-5024 GCA_040383265.1 Hyphomicrobiales bacterium | reverse complement strand
AACTTTATTCTGCAGCCGGAGTTTCCGTTGAATGGCCTCCTTCTGGCCAGTGATTCACTTCGGATTGCTAATCAGAATAGCGGCAAGAACTTGTTCTCTTGGTCCTATGTCTCCGTAACAGGTCAGCCTGTTCGCGCGAGCAACGGCATGTGGTTAAGTGCCGACTGCTCTCTCCAGGAAATGCCGCGCGCACATGTTTATCTGCTCTTCGAAGGCAATTTGCCGACCCAGAGGAACTCGCCCAAGCTCCTCTCCAGCCTGCGTGCCGCGGCAAGGTTCGGGGCTATCATTGGTTCGGTTGATACCGGAGCCTTTGCTCTTGCACAGGCAGGCCTGATCGCGACGGAACGTGATCCAGATGTCGTTCTGCATTGGGAGGCGACGCCGACCTTCAAGGAGCGCTTTTCTGCCGCCCGTACCCTGAACCAATTGGTCCTTAGGCGAGAAAGTCGCGTTCACTGTGCTGGCGGGGTGGCTACGCTCGACATGATGCTCGACTTGATTGGCGCTCTTAGGGGCGAGGCGCTGGCAAACGAAGTCGCAAATGCCCTTGTCCATTCACGACGAAATGCTGAAGTTGAGCAGAGAAGTGACGGACTCATGGAATCAGGGCGGTCTCCCTTGGCGGGGCATGTCGTCAGACTCATGGAGGAAAATCTTGATTTCCCGCTAAGTCTTGCCGAACTGGCGGAGGCGTTGGGAATTCCGCCTCGCACGCTTTCATATGTTTGCAATCAGGTGTTCCGCGAGTCGCCAATGAGGCTCTACTTGAAGGTACGCTTACAAGCCGCACGAAACTTTCTTTTCTATGAGGAGCAATCAATCAAGGATGTCGCTCTGGCTTGCGGCTTTTCCTATCCGTCAGTGTTTTCGCGGGCGTTTCACCAGCAGTTTGGTCAGACCCCTCGCGAATTTCGGCGGCGACTGCGAGAAACCCAGAACATGGCAGTCAGGCCGGAAATCCGCCGCCTACTTTGATACTAGCCTAGCGCTCCCGACTTAAATCAGCAATCAAGGAGATCCGGCATGCCGCAACAGCCGCGCGTTTTCACCGATTTTGTCCCTACACTGCAACTGTTCATCGAAGAGGAATTCCAAGGTGAAGCGTTGTTCGGCAGATTGGCGGAGTATCATAAGGGGAAAGCCCGTCATGCGTTTCAGCTTATGGCAAGAATAGAGAGTGGTATGATTGCAGCAATGCAGTCAGCCATCGTGCGACATTGCCTGCAACTGGCCGATCCGCAAGTCTTGTATGAGGAAGGCCGACGCGAGGCAGATGCCATGAGCTCCATAACGTGGTCAGAATTCCTGAACCACGTCCAAGATGACTATCCGGCGTTCAATGACGAACTTGCGCAACTCCTCCGAATTGCACCCGTCCCGGACAGGGCTGATGCACAATTGCTGGTGGATCACGAATTGGCCTTCACAAACTTCGCCGCCGCTGAACGGCGAGGTGATCCGAACAGCCTCGACATTCTCACTGCGTTTCTTCGTCGGATCCCCGCAGGAGATATGAACTCCGTAATTACTAGAATACAGCAAAATCAATAAGATCAATAGGATCAATAAGATCAATGAGATAAAATCGAAGAGAGTTGGCTGCTAGTACCTTCTGCTCCGCCACTTAACCTTTCGGCAAATCTCTCTCCTCGAAATTCCAGCATCGAAAATCCCTGATACTTGGGGGCTCCTGCGCGCGAGGCCCCTGACCGCGGAAACGTCAGGAGGGCGGGATTTCGTCTCTCTCGGCCAAAGACGGATGAGGTTGTGCGGACGCCTCGCCAGGAAAGCTCTCCCTAGCTCCATATTTCCGGTAGGAATTCCGCCCGTTCTGAATGTAGCTCGTAGCGTGCAGCGGGCGCTCCTGCTCCCTGCATGGAGCAGCAATCATGGGCAAGGAAAAGGGGTTTACCGCTAGCGAGCTTGCGCAGTTCACCGGCACGGAAAACTGGTACCGCCACGCGCTGGCGCGAAACGTCCACTACACGGATGGCATGCTGTTCGTGGCCGAGAGGGCTGGGGCCTACTGGCTGATCGACGAGATCGCGCTGGCGCAGAAAGCCGAGCGTGCGCTCACGAACGAGGAGTTCCAGGTCTGGACGCTGATCGTGGAGGGATCTTCCGCGTTGTTGCGTTGCGATGATGGAAATGATCGGCGGCTTCTGGAGAGGCAGATCGATTACACCGACTTCCCCGAGCCCAGAATCAAGCTCTATGTCGCGGATGGTGTCATCATGCTGCCGGGAGAGTATTGAGGTGGCTTAAGCGTCCTAATCCTGAGTTACTCAGGAGGAGCCCGTCCGTAGAGGCCGATGATCCCACCGCGATTATTGCAAAATGAAACGGCATGGCTTCAGTCAGAAGGCCACGCCGTCAAGATTACCTGATCTCCGGTTCGTTATTCGATGATGATGCCGGTGAGGCTCTTATGCTGGTAGCGGAAGTCTGGCCTGGAGCCGGTCGCATCGCACCGCAGCTGGGCGGTCGCAGACTGGTAGCGCTTGCGGTCGGACTGCGGCAGCTTCAGATCGTTAGGCACCTGGCGAAGCTTGGTGGCGCAGCACGAACAGCCGCAGAAGGCAATCCAACGGGCCTTGGTCTTCTTACGCTTGAAGTGCATAGGCACTATTCTTTCGTGAGGTTGTCAGGCTTGGGGAATTCAATGAGCTGATCCTGAGTTACTCAGGATCAGCCATGTGCCGTGGACCGCTCAGCGATCGTCCGTGGTATCCGCCAGGCGATCCGCCACCTTCTTGGGGTCGAAGTGGTAGTAGTGCCGGTCGATCATGGGCAGGCTCGTGCCCATGTTGGCACCCAGCTCGGCCGGGCTGACCCGGCCCGACGTCACCAGCAGCGTCGCGTAGGTGTGGCGGAAGCTATAGATGCCGCGCTTGCGGCCAGTGACCGGGTCCTGGAGCAGCCCGGCGGCGGTCAGCACGCGGCGCACGCCGCTGTCGAAGCCAGCGATCCGGCTCCCATCGGGCAGGCTCATCACGAAGTCATGGGGACCGGCAGTTGGGCAGCGCTGCTGGCGACGGCGGAGGATGAACTCGGCGTTCTGCATGGGCACGGTCTCCCTGGGACCCGTCTTGCCTGTGACCCGCAGCTGGACCAGGGGCACGCCCTTGGCAGAGGTGAAGAACTCTACGTCCCGCCAGCAGACCCCGCTCCACTGGCCCGTGCGCTCGTCCTTCTTGCTCAGCTCATTCTCCCTGAAGCCACCGGCCATCAGCAGCAGGATGAAGTCCTGGATCGCCTCGCGCCGCCAGCGCTCGCGCTCCTTAATGTGATTGGCACCCACCCAGCCATCCAGGAACCGCTCCAGCTGCTGGCATTCCGCCTGGGTGAAGGGCCGATGGGCATGCCGCTTGGCTTCGCTCTTGCGCTGGACCTCATTCTTGATCTCCGGGATCTGCTGGACGGTGACCCAGCGCTGGTTCTTGGCATGGTTGAAGATGCCCCGGAGGACCGTGTTCTCCGTGTTGACGGTACCGCTGCGCGGGGCCTTGACGCCACGGGGCAGGGGCTTCTGGATCAGGAGGCCGCCACGCTCATACTCGATATGGGTGATCTTGCTGCCCGGCCCCTTGATCCAGTAGTCCCGCCTCCAACTGCGGTACTGGGCGATGTCCGGCTCCCGGATCTCATCGATCGACTTCTCGCCGAAGAACGGCTTCAGGTACCTATCCACGATGGGGGTGTAGTCGATCACGTTGCGCTGCTTCCGCAGCCCAGCATCCGCTTCGGCCTTAAGCTCCTTAAGCCACGCGTCCGCCGCCTGGTTGAAGCTCACGGCCCTGGCGCTGAGCCCCATGCGCTCCCGCAGCCGGGCCTCGTCATAGATCGCCATGGCTCGTTGCCGTGCCACCGCCTCGTCCATGGTACCCAGGCTTTTCTGGATGCGGGTGCCGTCCGCGAGCCGGAACGCGACCTGCCAATGGGGGCTTTCCAGTCGGTTGAACATGGTCAGCTTACCGTCAGCCAGCTTGATCGAGGGCATCGCAATCTCCTGAAGAGACTGCCCAGCTAGGGCATGCCCGCGGTCTTGATAATTGAGAGCAACTTTCAGGGAATTGAGCACCCCCTGAACAGAGCATCACGCCATGATCGTGTGGTCGGAAGTGCTGGCGGTCGTGCTGGCAACCGCCTCGTCGACCGCACAGGAATTCATCCGGAACTGCATCCAATTGCACCGCGAAATCACATGACACGCGGATTTGACCTGCGCTGGGGTTGCCAACGCAGGTTATTGATCCCGAACGATAATTTCGGAGAAAGAATGGTGCCCAGGACCGGAATCGAACCAGTGACACGCGGATTTTCAATCCGCTGCTCTACCAACTGAGCTACCCGGGCACGCATTTGGTGGCGGGTGTATATGAGATCGGCGTGGCGCTTGCAAGCAGAACCTTCCACCTCGCTCAGCGGGTGAAAACCACGTGAGATCAAAGGTCTACCGCGGTTGCGAATAGATTCCTGACCTCTCCCTGCGAAAGTCCAATTAAAGCGTGGAGGGCTTTTCGATATGACAGGCTTCCAGGGAGGGGGATGCTTGGGAGTGGCAGCCACCGTCCTCGCAACTTCGCGGCGCCACAAGGAGCTGCGGTCCAAAGGGGAGACACGATGTCAGATACCACCATTAAGGGCGGCGCGCGTTCGCGGCCCATGACGGCCGAGGAGAAGAAGGTAATTATTGCCTCTTCCGCAGGCACCATTTTCGAATGGTACGATTTCTATCTCTACGGCTCGCTGGCTGCGATCATCGGCGCCCAGTTCTTCACCGCATTCCCGGAAGCAACGCGTAACGTCTTCGCACTTCTGGCCTTCGCCGCAGGCTTCATCGTGCGCCCGCTCGGCGCCTTGTTCTTCGGCATGCCTCCCGCAGACGGATTAATTTTGCTAACTCTAAGGCTGGAGTAAAAGCTAAATCGTTATTATTCATAATATAAATCTGCTAATTTAACCTGCTTTCTTACCAGGATTTGTTAGAATTATCCCCCCATAACTTACTTGTGCTATTT
>JBEIDW010000180.1:0-5045 GCA_040383265.1 Hyphomicrobiales bacterium | reverse complement strand
CTACACAGATTATGAAGCAAACCTGAAAAATGGCCAGATCTTTCTTCAGTAGTGACAAGCCCCGGTGGTGGGGGCTTGTCCAACACAGGATAGATCGTGGCTTCGCACGATCTATCCAAGCCGTTGCAGTAGAATCTCCCTGAAGGCCTCTGATCTCAGTTTCATGTCATCATCTCTCCACCAAATCGAAGAGCAGGCCCGCTCACTTTCAGCAGGAGATCGGGCAAAGCTTGCGGAATGCATGCTGGAATCCCTCCACACTTCTATCGAGGAAATAGAAGCGGCATGGTCTGAGGAGATAGCCATGCGGATTGACGCATTTGAGAAGGGAGATATTTCTGCGTATTCAGCAGATCAGGTATTTACAGAAGCACGTCAGATCCTGCAGTGAATCGTGTTCGGTTTGTTGAGCCTGCAAGGCTTGAGGTTCTTGCTGAAGTTGTCTATTATCAACAAGTTGAGGTAGGGCTTGGAACCAAATTCCTTGAAGCTGTTGAGGACGCCACAGCTCGCGCTCTCGCATACCCACTGGCAGGCTCACCAGCGCAAAACAAAACACGACGTGTGTTTCTTCGGGATTTTCCCTTCGCACTGGTCTATCGCTCAGACGAACAGGGAATCACAATCTATGCACTGGCTCATCATGCACGCAGGCCAGGTTATTGGCGGAGCCGCACATATGTCCGCTAACATCAAGATACAGAAGACGGTTGCGGAGGTTGCTTCCTATACCGAGCTTATGCCCCGCTTCTGATCTGGGGCGTCAGCGCCTTCCATGGCACTACCTTCTCCATTCCAGCCAAAAACTTCTCACGTTTGGTGCGCTTCTTGGCTGTGGTCTGCTCGTAGTCGCCGAAGCCGAGCTGCTTGCCGCCCATGAATCCAGACCTTACCTGCGATCACAAGGCAATTCTCGCGTGGGCTGGATGGGTTTTCCAGGGTCTCCCTAATTAAAAAAACCAGACCACCTCAAGGCTGTCATCAATATCCCACTTAAGTGTCACCAAGATCGCAACCGCTCTTTGAAAAGCCGCTTTATCTCGTAGATGTACACCTCAACACAAGAGGCAACGCCCATGCCCCGGATCGACATCAGCCACCTCACGCTCGACAACCTACGCATCCATGACTGGCGCCAGCAGGCGCTGCGCGATGCCGTGATCAAGCCGGAGCTGTTCTATCCCTACCTCCTGCCCTGCCGGGTCAGGCTGCTGATCGTGGTCGACGGGCTGGATTTCTCCGGCCTCGATTTCGGCCTCTCGACCTTCGTGCAGACGCTGCTCGACATTCCGGGCAACCATGTCCGCTTCCAGATCACGCTGGCGCACATCTTCAACGCCACCCCGGACCAGCTGCTGGCCGCCGAGCCGCGCATCCACCGCCGCATCGATCGCTTCCGCTTCGACCTCGACGACCATTTCACTTCCGAGCTCTACGACGAGGTGCTGCTGTTCGGCATCGCGACCAGCTTCGTGGGGCGCGGCAATGATTCGACCGGCACGCCCTACCCCACGGATCGCCTCTCGGACCGGGAGCTGGGACGCATCACGCAGTTCCTGAACGCGAGAGGCGGGCTGTTCGCGACCGGCGACCATGGCTCCCTCGGCCGTCCGCTCTCCCACGCCATTCCGCGCGCGCGCGGAATGCGGCTCTGGCAGAGCACCTCGGCGCAGGACGATCTCGACCAGGTGAGCATGGTCGGCCAGCGTCGCAACGACACCAACCGCCTCGGCGCCGATGGCGTGTCGCAGTTCGACGACCAGTCGGATGACGTGCCGCAGCAAGTGCAGCCGAAGCTCTACAGCCGCACCAGCGGCTTCACCAGCGCCACCTGGCCGCATCCGCTGCTCTGCGGGCCGAGTGGCGTGATCCGCGTGATGCCGGACCACCCGCATGAGGGCGAGTGCGTCGAGCCCTCCGACACTGGGAAGAGCCTAGTCTTCGACGGCGAGGCCCTCGGCCCCGAATACCCGCCCGCGACGGATGGCGGCCCGCGGCCGCTGCCGGAGGTGATCAGCACCAACACCGTGCTCTCCGGCACCACCTCCTCCGGCAAGCAGCCGACGCTCAGCCAGAGCTTCGGCGGCATCGCGGCCTATGACGGGCATCGCGCCGGCATCGGCCGCGTGGTGACCGACGCCACCTGGCACCATTTCGTCAACATCAACCTGGTCGGCGACGCCGACTATCCGAACAACCAGGTGAAGGGGCTGGGCTTCCTGGCCTCGCCGACCGGCCAGGCGCATTTCGAGGCGATCAAGGCGTATTTCCGCAATATCGCCGTCTGGCTCGCGCCGCCGGAACGGCTGGCCTGCATGCATGTGCGGCTCGCCTGGCGCCTGGTCTGGCACAGCCGCGTGCTGGAGGCGGTGCTGACGACGCGGGAGATCAAGCTCGAGAGCGTCTCGGTCTCCACGCTGCGGCTGATCGGCGTGCATGCGCGCGACGTGCTGGGCCGCACCGCCAGCCGCTGCCAGTCGCTTCGCCTAGTGCTCGATCTGGTGCTAGAGCGCGCCTGGCCGGAGCTGGTGCCAGAGATCGACCCCTGGCTGCCGGAGACACGTCGCGGCAAGGGGGACGACATCCTGTGGTTCGATCCCCACCCGGTCCTCGACATCGCCTTCGGCGCCGCGCTGGTCGCGCTGAAGGAGAATTTCCCCGATCCCGACCCGAAGGACGCCGAATCCTTCGATGCCAAACAGGTGGAGGCGGTGATCGCCGAAGGTGCCCGGCTCGGCGTGGCGCGGGCGCAGGACTCGGTGAAGGGCGCGCTGCGCACCGCGCGAAGCCGCCTGAAGCTGGGCTGAGCCCCTACCGCTTCCGCGTCAGCGCCAGGATCAGCACTATCCCGGCAAAGAGGACGTTGGCGACCATGCCCTAGATCACCGCGAAGTTCGGCGCGTCCCGCGCCAAAAACAGCGCGGTGATCCCACCGGCGGCAAGGAGCAGGAGGCGGAGCAGTCAAGCCATCGCTCAGGCCGCCGCATCGGGCGCGGGCGTCGGGGCGGCGCAGCCCTGGCGTTCCATCGCCTCGATCCGCTCCAGCGCGCGCTCGAGCAATTTCGCCATTTCCATGAGCTGCTGCTCCCGCAGCAGGTCGATCTTCTCGTATAGCAGGGTGATGTCCGCCTCGGCGCGCAGATTGACCTGATAGACGGCGATGGCGCTGCTGCGGTTCACGTCCGACTGCCGGTTCTGGCTCATCATGATGATCGGCGCCTTGTAACGGATAGGAACTTCATCGCACCTACCCCTCCCGAATCGTTTCGTGGAACGGGCCTTATGTTCAGCCGCAGCTTGGCACAGGCGGGCCGGAACGTGCAATCCGGGGCGTGAACCGCTCTGCCAGCACTGAAAATCCCTTGGTGATCATTACTCGACGCCCGCTACCTGCCTGGAATCCCTCTGCCGCAGATAGCCGGCGTAGCTCTGCCCTTCCCGCCGCATCAGTTCTCCGCAGGGAGGCCCATCAGCAACGGGTTTACAGCAATCGCGGCTGCTCAGGCGGCGCGCGTGCCGCCAAAGATGCAAGCTCTGGCCGAGACTCGTCGCCAGCTGTCTTCTCCAAATGCGCCAGGATGCGCGCGATGACCGCAGGCTCCTCGAAAGATCTGGCTTCTCACCGTCTATGCCAAGAACGTGAGAGATGACATTCCTGTCTTGGTGCTGAAGAAGATTAAGGCAGAACTAGAGGGCTCGTACTAAGCGGAATATCGGCTTGGATATTCTTGAGGGGCATCAGGAGCTCAGGCGCGGGGAACACGGCCGCAAGACGGTCGTTCCTTCGATATCAGGTATTCGTGATAGCAAGGGGCTGTCCCAGGCTCAGTTCGCGAACCTGCTTGGTGTGTCGGTTCGCACGCTACAGGATTGGGAGCAGGGGCCACGTGCACCCTCTGCCGCCCCGCGCACGCTACTCTTGGTGGCGGCAATATACCCCAAGGCGCTACTCGGGGTTGCCTGATACACCTGCGCGAGTCGGCTAACAAACTCACGCAGGCCGCGCGGGCCAAATCCATTAGTATGGTCGCAGCATGTTATCGGGTATCGATATAGAGGCCCTGCTCGGCCGCGGCGATGCCCGCGAGCCTGATGCGGGCCGTTCGAAGGATGTGACGTCCTTTTGGGGGCCAGCAAGGCAGCGTTGCGTTGCCGTAGCCAAGGGGCTACAGTTGGTGCATCGTTGAAGCCCGCCAGACAGAGCTGTTCGTCCAGTGGCTTGCGAGTCTGCGTGATCTGAGGACCAGGGCGAAGGTTCAGCCCAGGATCTAACGCCTCATCGGCGGCAATTCTTGTGACGTCAAACCCATTGTGGCCCGCGTGTCGGAGCTGCGGATCAACTATGGCCCTGGATACAGGGTCTACTACCTGCAGAGGGGCTCCGCATTGATCATCCTGTTGGCTGGAGGAAACAAGTCCTCACAAGTCAAGGACATTGATGAGGCCCTTCTGCTGGCAGATAGCCTGACAGAGGAGACCTGATGAAAACCACGACCAGCCCCTACGACGTTTCCGAGCATCTACGCACACCGGAGGAGATGGCGGCCTACCTGGAAGCCTGCATCGAGGAGGCGGATGGAGATGCTGCTTTCATTGCTAAGGCATTGGGCGACATTGCACGGGCCCAGGGGATGACCCAGGTGGCCAGAGATTCAGGACTCTCCAGAGAGTCTCTACAAGGCATTGTCGGGAGACCGCAGTCCAAGGGCCGACACAATCCTCAAGGTTGTGTCGGCCCTTGGGCTGAAGTTGAGCGCCAGTGTGAGAAGTGAAGCGGAGGTGTCTTGAGCTCTGCTGGCGAGGCGAAGGTCCGCCATCGCCGCCTGTTGAGAAGCAACATCTTCGAACAAGCACCTGGAGAGGACAGGCCGCCGCAAAGTTTGTTGTGATAGACCCAGCTCCTCGCCTGCCACTCAGGGGCAGCGTTGGACCAAGCCGCTACGCGGCAGATTCAAGAATTAAGCATAGCATATCACCTCGTGCGACAGGGTGCAAGGCCAAGGATGCTTAACAAAACCAGAAGAATCCATGGTTCATGGTTCTGG
>JBEIDW010000179.1:0-5062 GCA_040383265.1 Hyphomicrobiales bacterium | reverse complement strand
CGAAGCCGATATAGCCGGTGATGGCGCCGGCTTTCGCAGCGGCATCCAGCCCCTCGGGGTCAGAAATCTGGTGGATGAAGCCACGCTCTGACAATATGTTGAGGAAATCGGACTTGAACCGGCTCATGGCACTGAACTCTTCGCAAAATGCTGCGGGCTCTTACCACGGAGCACCCCCTTGTCAAAATCGCTGAACGCGCTTGGGTTGATGTCCGGCACATCGTTGGACGGGATCGACGTGGCGCTGATCCGTACCGATGGCGAGGGTCATGTCCGGCGCGGGCCGTCTGCCACTTACCCCTATGATGCATCCCAGCAGGCCCTGCTGAGGGATGCGCTGGAGGAGGCCAAGAGGCTGGACGCGCGGGATGAGCGTCCCAGCGTTCTGGCGGAGGCCGAGCGGCAACTCACGGAATGGCATGCCGAGGTGGTTGAGAAATTTATTGAGCAGAACAGCCTAACCAATTCAGAAATCGACGTGATTGGCTTTCATGGGCAGACCGTAATCCACCGTCCTGAGCGGCGGCTGACCGTGCAATTGGGCGATGGCCCAACGCTGGCGCGGCGCACAGGCATTCCGGTGGTCTATGACATGCGGGCGAGTGACGTGGCAGCGGGCGGGCAGGGTGCGCCGCTGGTGCCCGCCTATCACCGCGCGCTGGCGGCGGGGCTTCAGGAGCGCCCCGTGGCGCTGGTCAATATCGGCGGCGTTGCCAACATGACGTGGATTGGCGTGGATGGCGAGCTTGTCGCCTTCGACACAGGCCCCGGCAATGCGTTGCTCAATGACTGGTGCCAGCGTTTCACGGGCGAAGCCTTCGACCGCGATGGTGCGCTGGGCGCCAGGGGCACGACCGATGCGGGCGTTCTCGCCCGGTTGATGGCCAGCCCCTATTTCTGCAAGGCAGCACCAAAGTCTCTGGACCGCAACGGGTTTGATGTCGCGGTGCTGGAAGGGCTTTCGGCCAAGGATGGCGCGGCGACCCTCACCCGCTTCACGGCGGAGGCGATTGCCGCCAGTGCCCGGCTCGTGCCGCAGCCGCCCTCGCTCTACGTGGTGTGTGGTGGTGGCCGCCTGAACCCCACGCTGATGCGCGATCTCAGGAGCCTTCTTGAGCCCGGCGCGCGCGTCGTTGCTGCGGAGGCGGTGGGCCTTGATGGCGACTCGATGGAGGCGGAGGCCTGGGCCTATCTCGCCGTGCGCTGCCTTGAGGGCTTGCCCATCACCTTCCCCGGGACAACGGGGGTGCCGGCGCCACTCTCAGGCGGTCTTCTTGCCAAGCCCCACCAGGGATAGCGCGCGCCCGTCGATGATGAGCAGGGCAAGGATGATGACAATTGCCCCCACTATTTCCATTGGCTCTATGGTTTCACCTAGCACGGCGACGCCCATGGCGATGGCAGAGACGGGGATCATCATGGTGACGAGCAGCACATTGGCCGGGCCTGCGCGTGCCACGACCCGGAAGAAGATGATATAGGCGAAGGATGTGGCGATGAGCGCCAGCCCCAGAATGGCAAGCCAGCTTGCGAGCGAGGCGTGGAGAAGTTCCGTGGGTTCGCTGAAGGCGAATGCGAGTGCCAGCATGATGACGGAGGAGATGAGCAACTGACCGGTGGCCATGCTCAGGGGCGCGGTGCCTGTCAGCTTCATCTTGGCCCATAGGCTGCCCGCGCCATAACTTGCCGCTGCCCCGAGGCAGAGCAGGATGCCGAAGCTCTCGGAGGAGGAGCCGAATAGGTTTGCGCCCTTGAGGATCACCACGCCGATGATGCCGATCATGATGCCGGCCACTTTACGCGCCACCAGCGGCTCCAGCCCCGATAGGGCGAGGAAGGCCACGCCGAACAGCGGGCTTGTGGCGTTGATGACCGATGCAAGTCCGCTGGCGATCATCGTCTGGCCAGTGACGATCAGCGTGAAGGGGATGATGTTGTTGAGGACGGACAGCCCGATAATGGCCACCCAGGTGGCGCGGTCCTTCGGCAGGGCACCGATGAGAAGCAGATGCAACGGGAGAAGTGCTGCCGCCGCGATGACAACCCGCGCCATGACGATGACGAGCGGGGACAGCTCCTTTACGGCGATCCCGGTGAACAGGAACGATCCGCCCCAGACGATCGAGAGAAGAACAAGCAAACCCCAGTCTCGCAGGTGGATATGGGACGGGGTGGAGGGCATGGGGCGTAAGTCCTGTTCGCACGGAGTCCTAGTCGAGGCGAGGAAGCGCCGCCACCCGAAAGCGGATGGAATGCGGAAGGTTCTTCGATGGGGTGCCTCAAGTAGAGCGCTTGCCGCGCACTTTTACGCCCCCTCATCATGCCCCGGCTTGATGTTTGGACCGGGGCATCCTTTTTGCCGTCGCAAAAAGGTTGGCCGGGTCGAGCCCGGCCATGATGGGAGTTTCAGGATGCAATCGGGAAGCGGGACAGATGATGCCACGTCGAGCAGTGTTTCGCCGACTTAAAGCTGCCCTTCGGCCGCCAGTCGCTTGTCAAGATACGTTGAGCAGGTTTTGGTCAACTCTTCGATCTTGTCCTGAAAGAAGTGGTTGGCGCCAGCGATAACCTTGTGCTCCACCGCGATGCCCTTCTGCGTCTTTAGCTTGGAAACGAGGGTATGCACGGATTCAGGCGGCGTAACGGTATCCTTTTCGCCATTCACAAACAGGCCGGACGCCGGACAGGGGGGCGAGGAAGGAGAAGTCATAGTGCTTGGCCAGTGGGGCGACCGAGATGAATCCGGAGATTTCCGGCCGGCGCATCAGCAGCTGCATCGAGATCCATGCGCCGAAGGACACACCCGCGATCCAGCAGATCTTGGCCTCACGGTTGAAGGACTGGAGCCAGTCAAGCGCCGAAGCCGCGTCTGACAGTTCTCCCGCGCCATTCTCGAAAATGCCCTGGCTGCGGCCCACGCCGCGGAAGTTGAAGCGCAAAACCGAGAAACCCCGGTTCTGGAACATCTTGTAGAGGTCATGGACGATGGGGTTGTTCATCGTGCCGCCGAAAGTGGGGTGCGGGTGCAGCAGGATGGCGATGGGCGAACCCGGAGCCTTGCAATGGTGGTAACGCGCCTCGATGCGGCCTGCAGGCCCGCTGAAAATCACTTCCGGCATAAAGCTCTGGTCCTCATGGGATCGTCCGGTACGGAAATATCCAGTGAAACGTCCACCAAATAATTGACTCCTGTACTCGGGTTTTCTATATCCCTGTTTAGAATTGTTCGAAACTGGCGTGAAGCCAGCGTGTTGATCACGCCTTTAGCACGGGGGCGGGGTTCAAAATCAAGGATTTCGTGCAGACAGGGCAGTGTAGACCGCCATGAAGATGAGCACCAAGGGCCGATATGCCGTGATGGCGATGATCGACATTGCGGCGTCTTCCGACGGCAATCCTGTGTCCCTGTCGGAAATATCGATCCGGCAGGACATCAGCCAGGAATATCTGGAACAACTCTTCGGCAAGCTACGCAAGGCGAAGCTGGTTGACAGTTCCCGTGGGCCCGGTGGCGGTTACCGGCTCGCCCGGCCGGTGGCTGAAATTCCGATTGCCGAAATCATAGCGGCCGTAGACGAGGAGTTGCAGTTCACCCGCTGCGGAGGTGACGCTGTGGAAGGCTGCGTCAAGGGCGAGCGCTGCAATGCGCACGACCTCTGGTCCAGCCTTGGCCGCCAGATGATGTATTTCCTGGCCTCGATCACGCTGGAGGATGTTGTGGAAAAGCGCAACCTGGCGCTGGCCGCGACCATCAAGCAGACGAAGGACCGCCATCCGGACCAGAGGCCAGCCGCGTGAGATGCTATCTCGACCATAACGCCACGGCAACGCTGCGGCCTGAAGCGAAAGCCGCGATGCTGGCGGCGATGGAGGTTTGCGGCAATGCCTCCTCCATCCATGGCGAAGGGCGCGCCGCGCGGAAGCTTCTGGATGATGCGCGTGAGCCAGTGGCCCGTGCAGTTGGCGTGATATCCCCCATGGTGGTGTTCACTTCCGGCGGCAGCGAGGCCAATACCATGGCGTTGAAGGGCGCGCCGGTGGAACGTCTCATCGTGTCCGCCATCGAGCACCCCTCGGTGCTGGAGGCCGCGAAGGCAGGGGGCCGCAAGGTCGAAATCGTTCCCGTGACCTATCAGGGCGTCGTGGACCTTGATGCGCTGGAGGCTCTGCTTCCCGGGCCTAGGTCGCTGGTGAGTGTGATGCTCGCGAACAACGAGACGGGCGTGATCCAGCCCCTGGCTGAGGTGGCGCGGCTGGCGCAAGCGCATGGCGCGCTCGTTCACACCGACGCGGTGCAGGCGCTTGGCAAGGTGCCCGTCAATTTCGGCATCCTTGGTGTGGACATGATGACGCTCTCGGCCCACAAGCTGGGCGGCCCTGTCGGGGCTGGCGCGCTCATCGTCCGGGATGGGCTGGCGCTGGAGCCGTTGATCAATGGTGGCGGGCAGGAGTTGCGCCGCCGCGCTGGCACGGAAAATCTGGTCAGTGTTGCTGGCTTTGGCGCTGTGGCGCAGATGAAAATGGATGTGAAGGCGCTGCGGGACAGGCTGGAGGCAGCGCTTGAGGGCGCCGTGATTTTCGGCAAGGACGCCGAGAGGCTTCCGAACACCACCTGCTTCGCCCTGCCGGGCATGAAGGCTGAAACACTTCTGATGGCGTTTGACTTGGAGGGCATCGCCGTCTCCTCCGGTTCCGCCTGTTCATCGGGCAAGGTGGCAAAATCGCATGTTTTGGCCGCCATGGGCGTGGCGCCTGAAATCTCCCAGGGCGCAATCCGCGTATCAGTGGGATGGAATACGGCACAGGAACAGATCGACACGTTCATTGCCGCTTGGCGAAAGATCACGGCGCGCCATAAGGCGCGGGTAGCTGCTTGAGGTTTGGGAACAATGGCTGACATCGAAACAATCGAGCTCGTCAAGGATATTGACGTCGACAAGTACAAGTACGGATTCACCACTGACATTGAATCCGATTACGCGCCCAAAGGATTGAACGAGGATATCGTCCGCTTCATTTCAGCCAAGAAGAACGAGCCGCAGTGGATGCTGGACTCGCGCCT
>JBEIDW010000178.1:0-5080 GCA_040383265.1 Hyphomicrobiales bacterium | reverse complement strand
TCATCCAGATCCATTGAGAGTACGGCCCAGGAGAGGGAGACGGGCGAAGAAGCGGAAGCGGCTGCTGGCTGACGCCATGCTCGGCAACACGGATGTTCAGCATCCGATTATCGGTGTGCGAGGCTTTATCCAGGAATAGAATGGCGGAGGGAAAGGGTCTGGAATCCAACGTTCTCCAGTCGTAAACCATTGATTTTATTGGGGCAGATTTGCACTCTTTTCGAATCCCATGCGGACATCCGAACGGCCAACGAAATTCACGGCCTTCAAAGCCTTCTCCAATTGAAACCGTGAAGCCCGGCGAGAGATAGGGGTCGAGTCTGATCCACCGACAAAAAGGTCCGGCAAAGGTTCGTCAACTCCTTGTAAGATTTCGAAGAGCATTCAAGTCGTGAGCACGCTTTGCTACCGCTCGTTGCTGCGCAGCATCCAGACAGAGAGAGCGATGAGGACAAGCGAGGCGGCCACGATGAGGGTGCCAACGGCATTGATTTCAGGCGTGATCCCTCGCCGCATAGTCGACCAGATGTACATCGGCAGCGTATTGTCACGTCCGGTGAGGAAAAAGGTCACCGGGATTTCGTCAAACGAGAGCGTGAATGAAAGAAGTGCAGAACCAATGATGGCAGAGCGGATGTTGGGCAGGACAATGTAAAGGAAAGTTTCCCAGGGTTTGGCACCGAGATCAGCCGCCGCCTCTTCGAGATTACGATTAAGACGCTGGAGGCGCGCAAAAACTGGGGTGACCACTACCGACAGCAAAGCGGTGGCGTGCCCAATGATAACGGTCTCCAAACTAAGACGGAAGCCCATGATCTTGAAGAGGTTCAACATCGCAATGCCTGTGATGATTCCCGGCAGCACCAGTGGCAGCAACACGAGGCGTCGAAAAAGCGTCTTGCCAGGAAAGCTCAGGCGGTCGAGCGCGAATGCCGCCGGAACGCCAATGATCACGGTGAGCGCAGTGGCAAGCGTTGCGACATAGAAACTGTTGAACAGCGCTTTCTTGAGATCGCTGTTGGCAAACAATTCCTCGTACCACTTGAGGGTGAAACCCGAAAGCGGCAGCGTCAGCGTATTAGAATCGTTGAAGCTGAAGATGATCAGAACGGCAACCGGAAGATAGAGATAGGCGAGAATTGCAACGATTGCCGCTCCGAAGACACCGTCTCCGATCCGTCGTGCCGTTAAAGCCTGAGAAGTTGTTGCCATGGCTAGCCTGTAGAGATCCGTTCTGATTTTTGCAACCGGTCGGAAACCTCGATGATCGCGAGCACGATGACAAGCATCAAAATTGCGAGCGCCGAACCCAGGGGCCAGTTGAGCGCAGTTCCATATTGCGAGGTGATGACATTCGAGATCATACTTCCATCGGGCCCACCCACGAGAATGGGCGCGATAAAGTCACCGAAGGTCAGGCAAAACGTAATGGTGGCGCCGGCGAGGACACCCGGCAGCGATAAAGGCCATATCACCTTGATCAGCACCCCAAGGGGCGGGACGCCGAGGTCGCTTGCAGCCTCGACGAGATTTCGCGGAATCTTCTCAAGCGCGGTGTAGATCGGCATTACCATGAAGGGAATGAAGATGTAGGTGAGAGTCAGCACCATCGAAAACTGATTATAGAGCAGTACGTCAGTCGGCGCGCTGAGCAGGCCTGACCAGACAAGGAAGGAATTGAGCACACCTTGACTCCCAAGGATTGTTTTCCAGGTATAGGCCCTGAGCAAGTAGGAAACCCACAGGGGAAGGATGACCGCCATATAGAGAAACAGTCGCAATCGTGCCGATCGCACCTTGAACACAAGATAATAAGCAAAAGGATAGGCGAGCAGCAGCGAAAAGAAAGTCACTAGCGCCGCAATCCGCATCGTGCGCAGCAGAACCTGATAATACTGCGGATCGGTAAAGATCTGCACATAATTGCCAAACTGGAAGGCCGGCTCGAAGGTTGGGTATTTCTTGATCCAGAAACTGTAGGTGAGGATGATCATGTACGGAATGAACATGAAGATGATGGCCCATACCAGCGGCGCGGAGAGCACCGCCAGCCCAAGATAGTTGACCGGAGGCTTTCGGGCTTTCACCGGCTATCCTCCTGGAAGAGTGCGATGCTGTCGGGGTCTGCGGCGAAATGGACGGCCTGCCCGGCGTCCGGCAAGGTACCGAGATCGCGCGAACCATTAAGCTGCCGGTCGCACAGAAACACGTCGCCCGAGGCGAGGCGGCAGCGCAGCCTGACGCTGTTGCCATGGAACAGCCGCTCCTCGACGGTGCAGGCAATGACGTTGACCCCCTGTGCACCGGCAGCAACGATCCTCAATCGTTCCGGCCGGATGGCTGCGACTGCGCGCTGGCCCTTCGAGAATCCGGGGAGCCGCGGGCAGCGCAGCGTAAGTCCCTCCTGCTGGAACACGATGCCGTCCGACATGGAAACGATAGTGCCCTCAAGGATATTGGATGTGCCGACGAAGCTCGCCACATAGGTGGAGGCCGGTCGGTCGTAGAGATCGCTCGGCGTTCCAGCCTGCGCAATGCGGCCTCGATGCATCACGACAATACGGTCCGACATAACGAGAGCTTCTGTCTGGTCATGAGTTACCATGATGAAGGTGATGCCGAGCTTGTTATGAAGATGTTTCAGTTCGACCTGCATCGCCTCCCGGAGATTTGCATCGAGAGCTGAGAGCGGCTCGTCCAGGAGGAGCACGCGCGGGCGCCTGACAATTGCGCGGGCAAGCGCCACGCGCTGGCGCTGGCCGCCTGACAACTGATGCGGCATGCGTTCGGCCATTGCAGAAAGCCCAACCAGTTGCAGGGCACTTTCGACTTGCTTGGCGATCTCTGCGCGATCGAGCTTCTGGCGTTCGAGCCCAAAAGCGACATTCTTTGCGGCGGTGAGATGAGGAAACAGCGCATAATCCTGAAAAACCATGTTCACGTCGCGCCGATAGGGCGGGAGGAAAGTCACGTCCTTTCCGTCCAGACGGACTGCCCCCTGGTCGGGCATCTCGAAACCCGCCAGCATGCGAAGAAGTGTCGTCTTACCACAGCCAGATGGCCCGAGAAGCGTGACAAACTCACCCTCTGCGACATCGAGCTGAACATTGTCTACAGCAACGACCTTGCCACCGAAGGTCCGCGAGACGTTGTCGATCTCAATGATGGATTTCATGCCTGCTCCCCCACGCTGCCTGGCGCACCATTGATCCGATGCCAGCGTCTGCACGCCATTCTGTCAAGCCAGCCTCCCTTGGCTGACCAGATCCCGCATAGCCGCCACCGCTGCCCCCGGCGTCGTGATGACCCGGCCTTCAAAGCCTGACGCCTCGATTGTAGAAGCCGCGCGGGCAAGCGAGAATTGCCCCAGGACCACGGCATCGTTTCCTGCAAGTGAGGCGGCGGCCTCGGCAACCAGCCTGTCATGCGCGTGGCCGTTACCACTTTTCAAGGCGGCGAGGGCGCCGTGTGAAATCACGGTCTGGACTGAGACAGTCATGTTCCGGGCTTCCGCCATATTCTGTAATTCCCGCTCGAGTGCTGAGGCCGATGGCGCAAAACTGACGACGAGGCCAATCCGCCTTCCACGCCCAAGTGCAGCCGCGAAAGCTGATTCATTGGGTCTCAGCACTGGAATTGAAAGCCGCGGCTTTACAGCGTCTATTGCAGGCCCGAAGGCCGAGCAGGTAAACAGGATTCCTGCAGTCTCGCCGTTGCGTCCACGCGTGCCTGCAGCATAGCCGGCAAGTGTCTGAAAGCGCTCCATCATGGCATCGTCGAGACGGCCCGCCGCCTCGCGGTCGACCGCGAGCGATGCGTCGAGAATGTCATAGGCATAGGCCTCGGGCCAGAACTCTGCGAAGGCTGCATGGGACGGCACCACCGACTCCGCCAGCGCATGGATCAACGCAATGCGTGCCGCTTTCACTGCCCCACCTCTTGGCGTGCCTTGAGTGCAGCAATGAGGCCGCGGTCGCGCAGCACCTCTAGGTCGGCGACCGAAAGTCCCCGCGATTCCTGCCGGATGCCTTCGATGAGCCTTGAGCAAACTTCTGGTGTGAGACTGGGCGTGCCAAGGGTAGCCCAGCGCCGCTCCTGGCTCGGGCCCAGGTGCCTGAGGTAATGATCGATGCCGCCGGAACCACCGCCCAGGTGATAGGCCATGTGCGCGCCGATCACCGACCAGCGCAGGCCAGGTCCGTTGACCAGCGCCGCATCGACCTCCGTAACGTCGGCAATCCCTTCTGCCACGATGTTCACCGCCTCGCGCCACAGCGCTGAAGCTAGCCGGTTGGCAATGTGGCCCACGGCTTCCTTCTTGAGCACCACCGGCACGCGGCCGAACGCGCGGTAGAATTCCGCTACACGCGAGACAAGTGCCGTGTCAGGTCCGAAGATTTCCACCAGCGGCATGAGGTGAGGCGGGTTGAAGGGATGCGCCGTGACGAACCGCTCCGGCCGTTTCATGCCAAGGCTGAGTTCCGACCACACGTGCGACGACGTGCTACTGCTGATCACAAGCTGCTCCGTCGCAACGCTTTCGATATCAGCATAGAGCGCGCGCTTCAGCGCCACATTCTCGGGTGCGTTCTCCTGAATAAGGGTGGCGGCCGACGCAACATTCCTTAGATCGCCGACAACGGTCAAATGCCCTTTCACCGTCTGCCTTGGGCGATCGATGGCGTCGATTTGCTCCACGACCTTCGCCACCTTGCCGCAAAAACCCTCGCGAGCTTCCGCCGACGGATCCCATGCGATGACATCGTGCCCGCCTGCGAGGAACAGTCCTGCCCAGCTGACGCCGATGAGGCCACAGCCCACGATGCCCACCACGGGAAACAGATCAGGCTTCGGCATCATCGTAAAACCGCGCATGAGCGAGAAGGAAATCCATGCCTGAGAGAATGTCACGTGCGATGGCGCTACGGCTCGCTTCGCCATTGCCGGAAGCAATCGCCGCGAGTGCCTCATCATGGTAATTGATGGCGATCAGCCCTTCGAGATCGCGGGCCAGATAGCGCAAGAATGGCCCTGCCCTCAACCACAGCGTTTCGATGAGGCCGATCAGCACAGCCGACCC
>JBEIDW010000177.1:0-5119 GCA_040383265.1 Hyphomicrobiales bacterium | reverse complement strand
GCGAGATCGTCTGCTCGCTCGGCGGCGTTGCCAACGGCTATCCGCGCGAGGCGGGCTTCGACATCACGGTGGCTTCCGAGATCATGGCCATCCTCTGCCTCTCGACCTCGATCGAGGACCTCGAGCGCCGCATCGGCCAGATCGTCGTCGCCTACCGCAAGGACAAGACTCCGGTTCTCGCCAAGGAACTGAAGGCTCCGGGCGCCATGGTCGTCCTGCTGAAGGACGCGCTCCAGCCCAATCTCGTGCAGACGCTGGAAAACAATGCGGCCTTCGTGCACGGCGGCCCCTTCGCCAACATCGCCCATGGTTGCAACTCCGTCATGGCCACGCAGGCCGCCCTCAAGCTCGCTGACTATGTCGTCACCGAAGCGGGCTTCGGCGCTGACCTCGGCGCTGAGAAGTTCTTCGACATCAAATGCCGCAAGGCGGGCCTTTCGCCGGCCGCGACGGTGATCGTCGCCACGGTGCGCGCGCTCAAGATGCACGGCGGCGCCGCGAAGGATGAACTCAAGACCGAGAATGTCGAAGTTCTCAAGAAGGGCCTCGCCAACCTTGGCCGTCATCTCGAGAACGTGAAGAAGTTTGGCGTGCCGATCGCGGTCGCCATCAACCACTTCGTCTCGGACACCGATGCCGAAGTGCAGGCGGTGATCGACTATTGCCGCACCCACGGCGTCGAAGCCTTCCGCTGCACCCACTGGGCCGAAGGCGGCAAGGGCACGGAAGCGCTTGCCAAGCATGTGGCCGAACTCGCTGACAAGGGCACGGCGCAGTTCAAGCCGATCTATGACGAGAACCTGCCGCTCTGGGACAAGGTCAAGACCATCGCCCGCGAGATCTACCGCGCTGACGACATCGTCGGCGACAAGTCGGTGCGCGACCAGCTCAAGGCGTGGGATGCGGCAGGCTACGGCAAGTTCCCGATCTGCATGGCGAAGACGCAGTATTCGTTCTCGACCGATCCGAACCTCAAGGGCGCGCCCACCAACCATGTGGTGCCGGTCCGCGAGGTTCGGCTTTCGGCGGGTGCGGAGTTCATCGTCGTCATCTGCGGTGACATCATGACCATGCCGGGCTTGCCGAAGGTTCCCTCGGCCGAAGTCATCGGCCTGGACGAAAAGGGTCAGATCGTCGGCCTGTTCTGATCATCGCCTGACACATCGAAATCAAAAAGGCCCGGTGCGCAACACCGGGCCTTTACTGCTCCGGCGCTTGTCCACGCTGTTGCCAGGGTTGCACTTGACTGCCGCAGACCCGCGCGCAAGCCAATTGCTGTCAAAAGCAGGATGAGACTTCTGATCGATCAATACATGTTGGCTTATCAACATGAATCATTTTTGCCCGCATCGGTAGCCGTTCAATCCGGGGGAGCTTATGGGGATACTGCTTGTGCTGTTCTGCTTGGCATTCTCTTGGTCTGACGCTTATGCGGAAAGAGCCCAATCAAATTCCTGAAAACCGTGAAGGTCTCGGAATTGAACGCGATGCTCGGCAACGAGCGGGCTGAGCTTCTGAAGGATGTCACGCCAGGCTACGACTACGTGCTTCCCCCGGCGTTCAGGGCGACGAACGCCGTGGGCCTTTAAATCATGCGCTATCATTCGACCAGTCCGGAGCCTGGCGGCACGGAGATTTTCGCCTCCGGCCTGCTGGCGCTGCTGTCAGGCGTCGTCAATCGGACATCACCGCTTATGGCCTGTCGGCACGGTCTTTGGAAAGTATGAGGTACCGTCCTTTGCCGTCCGGACGAAAAATCCCTCGGGCTATCCACATTATGACCAGGGCTATGAAACACGCTCCATGGCGGCTGGTCTCAGGGTGGCATCAACAGCACGGGCGTCCTGCAGTTGCTGGAAGACGCGCGAAACAATGTCCGCGACACCTTTACGCCAGCAAGTCCGAACGATCCTTGTGCATACGTGAACGCCACTCTGTTTCATCTGCGTGCCGGCGATGCGCCATGGTTGCCGGTGCTGTTTGGTCTGAAGGCTTTTTCTTGCGAAAAGTTATCCGGGCCTCGCAGGCCTTGCTGAGGATGTTTTTTAATCCGAAGTACTCTGCAGAAATGAAGAGCATCGATGAAAGGACATATGCTGGTTCGGCAACCTTGATTCAAATCCTGAGTGGTTGGCAGTTGAACCAAGTCCCTTTCGCCACATTGATCCGCGACAAATGCAGGCACCCAATCGCTTTGGCGGAGTCGCCCTATGGGGAGTGCCTGAGCGTGAACGAAACCTGCCGCCGGGAGATCAAGACCCCGCTGCGCATGTTCTATGGTTCGATTGACGAAGTGGCCGGACCCAGAATCGGCCTGCTCGGCCATGACTGCCAGTATCGCATCACCGATACGACCGGTGCGCCATCGCCTGACATTCACCCCCGCGTCCGTTGCCGCGAAGTCCTGGATGGACTCCTTACGCTGATGCAGCGCACCGGCCCGGCGAAAACACCGCGTCGGTGACTGTTTCCCGCTCGTCGGACCTTTCTTCCGGACTGCAGCCATGGCAAACAGCCGTGGCTGCATTTTCATTTTGAGGAAGAACGCATGTCCCGCGCAGAAACCGAGAAACTCATCGAGCGCTATTTTGCCTGTTTCAATGCCGGCGACCGCGACGGCATGATCGCATGCCTGAGCGCCGATGTGCGCCATGATGTGAATGAAGGCGCATCGCGCCTGGGGCACGAGAAGTTCCGCGCATTCATGCAGCACATGGACCGCTGCTACCGTGAAAACCTCACCGGCATCACAGTGATGAGTTATGCCGATGGCAGCCGCGCTGCCGCCGAATTCGTGGTCAATGGTCAGTATATCGCAACAGACAATGGCCTGCCCGAGGCGAAGGGTCAGAGCTATGTGCTGCCTGGTGGCACATTCTTTGACGTTACGGACGGAAAGATCGCACGGCTCACGACCTACTATAACTTGAAAACGTGGATCGCACTGGTCAGCGCATGATCCGCATTGAGAGGCTCTCGGGAGCGGCCCTCACACCTCACCTCAGGGGCCTTGCCAGCCTGCGAATCCTGGTGTTTCGGGCCTATCCTTATCTCTACGATGGAGATGCCGACTACGAGGCCTGGTACCTCGACGATTTCTCCAGGGCGGAGGGCGCGGTGGTCGTCGCGGCGCTTGATGGTGAAAGGCTTGTCGGTGCCGCTACAGCTTCGCCGATGCGGGCCCAGAAGGATGCGTTCAAGCATCCCATTGCGCGGGTCGGGTTGGCGCCGGATGACGTGTTCTATTTCGGCGAATCGGTGCTGCTGCCGGAGTACAGGGGCCATGGCATCGGCCATAGTTTCTTCGATGCGCGTGAGGCCGCTGCTCGCGCTCAAGGCTTTGGGCGCACCGGCTTCTATGCGGTGGTGCGGCCCCAAGATCATCTGCTGAGGCCCGCAGGTTATTCCCCGCTCGACGACTTCTGGACCAGGCGCGGCTACGCCCCGCTCGACGGCGCTGTCGCCAGCTTCCCGTGGAAAGAACTGGAGCAGGCGGAGGAGACGGACCACCTCATGCAGTTCTGGACCCGCAGTCTTTAGGGCGCGTTGCGGCCGATTGGTTGGTCGAGCCCAGCGCCTGCCCCCAGGTCCGTCCCCCCGGCGCAGGCCGGGGTCCAGCTTTGGATGTCAACGCATTGGAAGAAAAGCTGGATTTCGATTGCCATCGGCATGACGGCTGAACGGGGCGGCAGGCACGTGCGGGGTCAAGGCTGCGCGCCGCTTATGTTTGCGGCAATGCACCATCTCCATTTTCATCGGAGGCCGTGAGTTAAGCAATTGTTATAACGATGCGAAAAAGAGGCATGCAATAAATGCATTTCTTTTCTTGCTGCGTTGCACCTAAGATCCGTCTGGTAAAAATGCAACCAAGGCCCGTCAATCCAAAGGGGAATGACCATGTTTGAAGTCCTGAAGTCCCGTTACTCCAGCTGGAGGCGTTATTCCCGTACTCTGAAGGAGCTGGACAGCCTCTCCAACCGAGACCTCGCCGATCTCGGCATCTCGCGCGCCGACATTCCGCGCCTTGCGCGCGAAGCCGCGCGCAGCTGAAGGTCCGGCCCGTCGGGCCGAGCTGCCCGGCCACCGTTTCAAGCCCGCCGCTGGATAGGGTCCATGGCGGGCTTTTCGCTGCGTAATTCCGGCTGGCGCTCGTCCGGCGGTTACTCTGTTCCAAAGTTGCGTCAATCCGCCGCGTGAGAGTGGTTGCGAGGCCTTTCCCACTGTGATAGCCAACTCGCGCGGCGGGGCTGGGGTCCCGGCCCGTGGGTGTGCTCGTTTGCACGCCGGCCTCCCAGAAATTCAAGCGGCGAAGTGCCTGTTCCTCAAGGCTTTTGTTGCAAAACTGAATGAAAGACGGATCGTGGCGACCACAGATCAGACAGTTTCCGGAGTTCCGGGCCGCTACGCGAGCGCACTGTTCGAACTCGCAAGCGAAGAAAAGGCGACCGAACAGGTCGGCAGCCAGCTTGCCGCCTTCGGTGCCGCCATCGACCAGTCGGATGACCTGAAGCGGCTCGTCCGTTCGCCCGTGTTCTCCTCAGGGGACCAGATCGCAGCGCTGGATAGCGTTGCCGGTCCGCTCGGGGTATCGGGTGCCACCCTCAATTTCCTCAAACTCGTGGCGAAGAACCGCCGCCTCGCGGCGCTGCCCGATATGATCAAGGCCTATGCCGTGCTCCTCAGCCAGTCCAAGGGTGAGATCGCTGGCGAAGTCACCTCCGCCGAGCCGCTTTCGGCACAGCAACTCAACGACCTCAAGGCCGCGCTCAAGTCATCGCTCGGCCGTGACGTTGCGCTTATCACCCGCGTCGACAGCTCGATCCTCGGCGGCCTCATCGTGAAGGTGGGCTCCCGCATGATGGACAATTCGCTGAAGACCAAGCTCCAGAATCTCAAGATCGCCATGAAGGGAACCGCCTGATGGACATTCGCGCCGCTGAAATCTCCGCAATTCTCAAGAAGCAGATCAAGGACTTCGGCAAGGAAGCCGAAGTGACCGAGATCGGCCAGGTGCTGTCCGTCGGCGTCGGTATCGCCCGCGTCTACGGCCGCGACAACGTGCAAGCTGGCGAAATGGTCGAATTCGCCAACGGCCTGACGGGCATGGCCCTTATCCTCG
>JBEIDW010000176.1:0-5130 GCA_040383265.1 Hyphomicrobiales bacterium | reverse complement strand
GACCGCCGCAAGCCGCGGGCCGGGGAAACCGAGGCTGAGGTCGAAGCGGACATCGTCTTCGCCGCCTCGGAAGCGGACCTGCCCGTGCAACATGCCCAGGAAACACCGGCCGAGCTGGCCGCCGATGCCGCCTTCGCTGCCTCGGAAGCCGACCAGCCCGTAAGCCGGGCCGATGACAGGCCCGCTGCGCCGAAGCCCGAGACGGCAATTCAGAGCTCGAAGCCTGAAGCTGAAGCCGCACCCGCGCCAGCCGAACCGCCACGCCGCTGGCAGCCCCCGGCGCCAACCGTGACGCCGGTCGCAACCGAGCGCAAGAACGGTTGGTGGAGCAAGCGGAGCTGAGTCCAACATTATGCTGCGGCAGCCTGCTCCTGGCCGGCTGCCGCAAGCCTCAAACTTGCCTCATTCCACGGCGAATGACCGGGTGAAAGGCACGATGATGCAAAGATCCGGTTGGGTGTTCAAAGCAACGGCAAGATTCATGGCGGTGATCGTCGCCGTGATGAGCATCGCGTTTTCATCTGTCAGTGTGCAGGCCCAGCAGCGAAGCCTTCCGCTGATCCGCGATGCCGAGATCGAGGGGCTGCTGCGGCTCTATACCCGGCCCCTGTTCAAAGCTGCGGGCATCAATCCGAAAGCGGTCAAGGTCTATATCATCAACGCGCCGTCGATCAACGCCTTCGTCGCGGGCGGGCAGCGCATCTTCGTCAATACAGGTCTCATCTTGCAGTCGAAGACGCCGAACGAGACGATCGGCGTTCTCGCACATGAGACCGGCCACATCGCGGGCGGCCATCTGGCCCGCATGGGCGTCGAAATCGACTCGGCAAGCTACACGGCAATCATCGGCATGCTTCTGGGTCTCGGCGCAATGGTCGGCGGCGCCATGGCGGGAAGCGCCGAGGCGGCACAGGCCGGACAAGGCATCGTGATGGGCACACAGGGCCTTGCGCAGCGCAACTTCCTTGCCTATGCGCGCGGCATGGAGGCCTCGGCCGACCAGGCAGCGCTCAGATATCTGAACGCCACCCATCAGTCTGCCAGGGGCATGATCAATATCTTCGACAAGCTCGCGCGAGAGAACATGGCCGTACTGGCCAATGTCGACCCCTATGTGATGTCCCACCCCATGCCGATGGACCGCATTCGCAATCTCGAAGTCGAGGCGGAGAAATCAAAATACTACAACAAGAAGGATTCGCCCGCGCTGGTGCTGCGCCACGAACTGGTTCAGGCGAAACTCACTGGCTTCATAGGCGGCCCGCAGGCGGTCATGCAGCGCTACCCAACGGCTGATCAGTCGATGCCGGCGCGTTATGCGCGCGCCATCGCGCTGTTCCGCAAGGGTGACATACAGAACGCGCTTCCCATCATCGACAGCCTCACGGCGGACCTGCCGGAGAATCCCTATTTCTGGGAGCTGAAAGGCCAGGCGCTTCTTGAAAACGGCCGCGCGGCGGAAGCTGTGGGGCCGATTGAAAAGGCCCTCAAGCTTCTTCCAAACAACGGCCTCATCCAGTCGCTTGCGGCGCAGGCCCTTATCGATACGGAAAAGCCAGACAACGCGAAGAAGGCCATCCGGCTGTTGCATCAGGCCCAGTCAAGCGAAGGAAAGACGCCGCAGATCTTCAAACTCCTCGCGCGGTCCTATGCCCTCTCGGGAGATATCCCGCGCGCCGAGCTTGCCACTGCCGAATCCGCCCTGCTGATGGGAGACAACAAGCTGGCGATAGACAAAGCCAAGTCCGCCCAGGCCCGTTTCAAGACGGGATCACCGGAATGGATTCAGGCAAACGACGTGCTGACATTCGCAAGCCGGAAGTAAGGTGGACGCCAACGTCCAATTCAGGCAAACTCATCTACTCTTAACTTGAGGACTTCACCTAATGACCATGCGTTTCCGGATTGCCGTTTGTGCTGCCGCGCTTCTCGCCTTGACGCCCTATGCCGCTGCCGAGGGCACCTTCTCTGACATGCAGAAGCAGGAAATCGGTGAGATCGTGCGCCAGTATCTGATGGAGAATCCGGAGGTCTTGCTCGATGTCAGCAAGGCGCTTGAAGCCAAGCAGCAACAGGCGGAAGCCGAACAGCGCAAGACCGCCTTGACGGATAATGCCAAGGCTCTCTTTCACAATCCCGATGACTATGTGGCCGGCAACCCCAATGGCGATGTGACGATTGTGGAATTCTTCGATTACAATTGTGGCTGGTGCAAGAAGGGCTTCCCGGAAGTCGTCACTCTTATCGAGAAGGACAAGAATCTTCGGGTCGTGCTCAAGGAATTCCCGATTTTTGGCGGCGATTCGGATTATGCCGCCATGGCCGCCCTCGCCGCCAAGAAACAGAACAAGTACTGGGAGCTTCACTCCGCCCTGTTTTCCCATGAGGGAAAGCTAACGCAGGATTCGATAGACGAGATCGCCAAGGCCACTGGGCTCGACATGGAGAAGCTCAAGGCCGACATGAACTCTCCCGACATTGCCAAGTCGCTCGCAGAAACCCGGCAGATCGCACAGGCGCTAGCCATCAATGGCACGCCTGCCTTCATCGTCGACGACCGGGTTTCCCCCGGATACGTTCCGGCGGACGGGCTGGAGGCGATGGTCGCCGAGATCCGCGCCAACGGCGGCTGCAAGATCTGCTGAGGCGAGGGGCGTTTCGCCGGCGCTTCCAACGGCCGCCGTTCCACCCTATAAATACCGGGAAGCCAAATGGATTCGCCAGGCCACGATGAAACCTGTTTACGTATTGAACGGCCCGAACCTCAATATGCTGGGCCTGCGCGAGCCAGCGGTTTATGGTTCGGCAACGCTTAAAGATGTTGAGTCTGCCTGCGTGAAACAGGCGGATGAGCTCGGCCTGTCCGTCGATTTCCGCCAGACCAACGGCGAAGGCGAGCTTGTGTCCTGGATTCACGAGGCGCGCGACAAGGCAAGCGGGATCGCCATCAACGCCGGCGCTTACACTCATACATCGGTTGCGCTGCATGACGCCCTGAAGGCGGCTGACCTGCCCGCTGTCGAACTTCACCTGTCCAACGTGCACAAACGCGAGGCCTTTCGTCATCAAAGCTTCATCGCACCGGCGGTGACCGGTGTGATCTGCGGCTTCGGGATCGACAGCTACCGGCTGGCGATCCGTGCGCTCCATTCTCTCATCATGGCCAACAAGAAGGGTTGACCTATGCCACCCGCAAAGAAAACTGCCTCCAAAGCGACAACCAAACCCGCAGCGCAGGACCCCGACCTGGCCGTCATCTCGAGCCTTGCCGAGATCCTGAACCGGACAGGCCTGTCCGAGATCGAACTGGACCGCAAGGGCACAAAGTTCCGCGTTTCCAAGACGCTGACTGCGGCGGTGAACACCGTGGCACAGCATGCGGCCCCTGCCTACCACGCCCCAGCACCGGCCGCAGTGGAGGCTCCGGCCGCCACCAAGCATACTGGCGAGCACCCCGGCACAGTGAAGTCGCCCATGGTCGGTACGATTTACATGGCCCCGGCACCCGGTTCAGCGAACTTCGTAGAACTCGGCGCAACGGTGAAGGAAGGCCAGACGCTCCTCATCATTGAAGCAATGAAGACGATGAACCAGATACACGCGCCCCGTTCAGGCAAGATCACCCGTATCTTCGTGGAAAACGGACAGCCCGTCGAATATGGCGAACCCCTTGTGGCGATCGAGTAGGGCCGATGTTCGACAAGGTCCTTATCGCCAACCGGGGTGAAATCGCACTGCGCGTGCTGCGCGCCTGCCGCGAACTCGGCATCCAGACCGTCGCCGTCCATTCAACGGCGGATGCCGATGCGATGCATGTGCGTCTGGCCGATGAGAGCGTGTGCATCGGCCCGCCGCCTGCGCGTGACAGCTATCTCAATATCCCTGCCATCGTCGCGGCCTGTGAGATCACCGGTGCTGAGGCCGTACATCCCGGCTACGGCTTCCTCTCGGAGAACGCCCGCTTTGCCGACATCCTGACGGAGCACGGCGTCAAATTCATCGGGCCTTCGGCGGAGCACATCCGCATCATGGGCGACAAGATCACCGCGAAGCTTACGGCACTGGAACTTGGCATCCCGGTGGTGCCGGGCTCGGAAGGGGGCGTATCGGATATCACGGAAGCCAAGCGCGTGGCGAAGGATATTGGCTATCCGGTCATCATCAAGGCGACCGCCGGCGGCGGCGGGCGCGGCATGAAGGTGGCGCGCACCGAGGCCGACCTCGAACTCGCCATGAACACCGCACAGTCCGAGGCCAAGGCGGCCTTCGGCAATGGCGATGTCTATATCGAGAAATATCTCGAAAAGCAGCGCCACATTGAAATCCAGGTTCTGGGAGACGGCAAAGGACGCGCTGTCAATTTGGGTGAACGCGACTGTTCGCTGCAGCGCCGCCACCAGAAGATCTGGGAAGAGGCGCATTCCCCCGCGCTCAACGCCGCTCAGCGTGATGAAATCGGCGGCCGCGTGGCGCGCGCCATGGAAAAGCTCGGCTATGAGGGGGTTGGCACCATCGAGTTCCTCTATGAGAACGGCGAGTTCTATTTCATCGAGATGAACACCCGACTGCAGGTCGAACATCCGGTGACAGAAGCCATCACCGGCCTTGACCTTGTGCAGGAGCAACTTCGCGTCGCCGCGGGGGCCGACCTGCCCTATACGCAGGCAGACATTACCTTCTCCGGTCATGCCATCGAATGCCGCATCAATGCGGAAAATCCCAGGACATTCGCCCCGTCGCCAGGGCGGGTGGATGCCGTGCACTTTCCCGGGGGGCTGGGCTGCCGCGTCGACTCGGCGCTCTACGCCGGATATCGCATCCCGCCTTATTACGACAGCCTCATCGGCAAGCTGATCGTATCTGGCAAGAACCGTACCGAGTGCATGATGCGCCTCCGGCGCGCTTTGAGCGAATTCGTCGTGGAGGGGATCGAAACCACCATTCCGCTGTTCCAGCAGCTTCTGGCCGAGCCGGACATCATCGACGGCCATTATGACATCCATTGGCTGGAGCACTATCTCGCCCGCCAGGCCTGATGAGCACCATTACGCCACAGATCCTGCTGCGGGCCTATGCGGCGGGAATTTTTCCGATGGCGGAGAGTGCCGACGACAACGCGCTCTACTGGGT
>JBEIDW010000175.1:0-5136 GCA_040383265.1 Hyphomicrobiales bacterium | reverse complement strand
GCGGTAGGCGTGCAGCAGCGTGGCCGGGCCCAGGTACTTCTCGCCGTTCCACCAGTAGCTGGGGCAGGAGGTCGAGCAGCAGGCGCAGAGGATGCACTCATAGAGCCCGTCGAGCTTCTTGCGGTCTTCCGGGTATTGCTTCCATTCGGACTGGGGCTCCGGCGTCACCGTCTTGAGCCAGGGCTCGATGGCGCGGTGCTGGGCGTAGAAACGGGTGAGGTCCGGCACCAGGTCCTTCACCACCGGCATGTGCGGCAACGGATAGATGCGCACATCGCCCTTCACGTCCTCGCAGGACTTGAGGCAGGCCAGCGTGTTGGTGCCGTCGATGTTCATGGCGCAGGAGCCGCAGATGCCTTCGCGGCACGACCGCCTGAAGGTCAGCGTCGGGTCCTGCTCGTTCTTGATCTTGATAAGCGCGTCGAGGACCATCGGGCCGCACTTGTCCATGTCCACCGTATAGGTGTCGATGCGCGGGTTCTGCCCGTCATCGGGGTTCCAGCGGTAGATCTTGAAGTCGCGCAGCTTCTTGCCCGCAGGCTTCGGCCACTGCTTGCCCTGCTGGACCTTGGAGTTCTTCGGAAGTGTGAATTCAGCCATGTTCAATTCCAGCTCAGTTCAATTCCCCTCCCCCTGGTGGGGAGGGTCCAGGGGTGGGGGGCGCTCTGAACCATCATCAATGCCTCAATAAACGCGCGCCTTGGGCTTGATGTAGTCGATGTCGCTCGTCATGGTGAAATCATGCACCGGTCGGTAGCCGAGCGTGACGGTCTTCTTGTCACGGTCCGTCCACACCAGCGAATGCTTCATCCAGTTGGCGTCATCGCGGTTGGGGAAGTCCTCGCGGGCGTGCGCCCCGCGGCTCTCCTTGCGGGCTTCGGCACTCACCACGGTTGCTGCCGCCTGCAGGATGAGGTTTTCAAACTCGAGCGTTTCGATCAGGTCGCTGTTCCACACAAGTGAATGATCGGTCACGCGGATATCGTCAATGTTCCGCCACACGTCATTCAGGCGCTTCACGCCCTGCGCCAGCGTTTCGCCGGTGCGGAACACGGCAGCATCTTCCTGCATGGTCTTTTGCATACGCGCGCGCAGTTCCGCCGTCGGCGTCTTGCCATTGGCGAAGCGGTAGTGATCGAGGCGGGTGATCGACATTTCGCCCGCATCCGCCGGAAGATCGGCATGCGCCATGCCGGACTTGACCAGCTCCGCGCAGCGAAGCCCCGCCGCGCGGCCGAAAACCACGAGATCGATGAGCGAGTTGGAGCCCAGACGATTCGCGCCATGCACCGACACGCAAGCCGCCTCGCCCACCGCCATCAGGCCGGGCACGGTCTTCTCAGGGTTGGAGGGGTCCCCCGCCAGAACCTCGCCGTGATAGTTCGTGGGGATGCCGCCCATGTTGTAGTGCACCGTCGGCAGGATCGGGATCGGCTCGCGGGTGACGTCGACGCCGGCAAAGATCTTGGCCGATTCGGAAATGCCGGGAAGCCGCTCATGCAGCACCTTGGGATCAAGATGTTCGAGGTGCAGGTGGATGTGGTCCTTGTGCTCGCCGACGCCGCGGCCTTCGCGGATTTCAATGGTCATCGAGCGCGAGACGACATCGCGTGAAGCGAGATCCTTGGCGGAGGGCGCATAACGCTCCATGAAGCGCTCGCCCTGAGAGTTGGTGAGGTAACCGCCCTCGCCGCGCGCACCTTCCGTGATGAGACAGCCCGCGCCATAAATGCCGGTCGGGTGGAACTGCACGAATTCCATGTCCTGACACGGGAGCCCAGCGCGCAGCACCATCGCATTGCCGTCACCCGTGCAGGTGTGGGCGGAGGTCGCGGAGAAATAGGCGCGGCCATAACCGCCCGTGGCAAGAATCGTCTCATGCGCACGGAAACGGTGGATGGAGCCATCCTCCATGCACATGGCGACAACGCCGCGGCAGGCGCCATTTTCCATGATCAGGTCAAGGGCAAAATATTCGATGAAGAATTCCGTCGAATAGCGCAGGCTCTGGCCATACAGCGTGTGCAGCATGGCATGGCCGGTGCGGTCGGCAGCAGCACAGGTGCGTTGCACCGGCGGGCCATCGCCGAAATTCATCATGTGGCCGCCGAAGGGGCGCTGGTAGATCTTGCCTTCCTCGGTGCGCGAGAAGGGCATGCCGAAATGCTCGAGCTCGTAAACGGCGGTCGGCGCATTACGGCAGAGATATTCGATGGCATCCTGGTCGCCGAGCCAGTCAGCGCCCTTCACCGTGTCATACATGTGCCAGCGCCAGTCATCGGCCCCCATGTTGGCGAGCGATGCGGCAATGCCGCCCTGGGCGGCCACCGTATGCGAGCGCGTGGGGAAGACCTTTGAGATGCAGGCCGTCTTGAGGCCCGCCTGAGACGCACCGAGCGCAGCGCGAAGGCCCGCGCCGCCAGCGCCGACCACCACCACGTCATAGGTGTGATCCGTCACCGGATAGGTTCGGCCACCGATGGTGAAACTCTTCGGGGCCTTCTTCTTGGTTTCAACAACAGCCATCAGAGTCCGAAGCTCATCTTGAGGATTGCATAAAGGGCTCCAGCACCCATCACGATCGTGAAGAAGGTGTTGAGCAGGAGTGCCGCGAATTTGGTTACATGACCATGGATGTAATCCTCGATCACCACCTGAAGTCCCAGCCGCATATGCCAGAGCAGGTTGATGACGGTGAGCACGAGGAGGATCGCGACGAAGGGGTTCTTCACACTCGCCACCAGTTCGGCGCGGCTTGCGCCGATGTGGGTGAAGATGAAGCCGATCAGGAAAATGACCAGCGGGATTCCGGCAATGGCAGTGACGCGCTGCGCCCACCAATGTTCTGTTCCGGTTTTGGCCGAGCCCAAGCCCAGCACCTGGCCAAGTGGCGTCTTGCGCATCATGACATCACTCCGAAAGCTGCGACCCAGAGCAGGATGGTCAGTATGATTGAAGAGGCAAGCGTGATCCGCGCGCCCATCTCAACCGCCCTGAGGTCAAAGGCGCGTCCCGTGTCCCAGATCAGATGACGGATACCGCCCGCAGCATGGTGAATGAGTGCCCACGTGAAGCCAAACAGCACGAGCCGCCCGATCCAGCTGCCGAAGACGGCCTGCGCCATGTCGAAATACTGATCCGAGATGGCCGCCGCCGTCAGCCACCAGACGAAGAGGAGTGTTCCCGCATAAAGCGCAACACCGGTGACGCGGTGGACGATGGACATCATCATCGTCAGCGTCCGCTTATAGATCTGCAGGTGCGGAGAAATCGGCCGCCTGGTGTTCTGTGAAGTTGACATGTAGCTGTTCCCGTTTCCGGTAGGGTATTTACCTTGTGCAGCGCAGTACAGCAAATACGCCGAAAGGCATAGGCCGGTTTGGGACGGGTTGACGCAGATCATGGCTGTCATGCATGACCCTTCCCACATTGAGACCAGCTCAAGGGATCAATCATGCGTGATATCGTCTGCCCTTCATGCTCGGCCGTAAACCGGGTTCCCACAGAAAAACCTGCAGAAGCCGCCCGCTGCGGCAAGTGTCACAAGCCCCTGTTCAATGGCCATCCGGTGAACCTGGACGGCCCGGGCTTCGAGCGCCACATCAGCCGGAATTCCATTCCGGTGGTGGTTGATTTTTGGGCAGACTGGTGCGGCCCCTGCAAGATGATGGCGCCTGAATTTGCAAAAGCCGCCCAGGCGATGGAGCCGCACGTGCGATTCGCCAAGCTTGACACCGAAGCGGCGCAGGCCCAGGCCGCCGCCCACGGCATCCGCTCCATCCCCACCATGATTCTGTTCCACAACGGGCGGGAGATCGCCCGCCAGTCGGGCGCCATGCCGGCAGGCCAGATCGTGCAATGGGTCCGTGAAGCCCTACACGGCTGAGTTGATCGTTACTGGACGATCACCTTGGTGCCGACCGGGGTCTCATCAAACAGTTCGACCACCTCCTTGTTCAGCATCCGGATGCAGCCGGAAGAGGCAGCGGTACCGATGGAGGATGGCGCGTTGGTGCCGTGAATGCGGTACATGGTATCCCCCCCCTTGTCGAACAGGTAGAGGGCGCGCGCACCCAGTGGGTTTTCGGGAATGCCGCCCGGCATGCCGCCAGCCCACTTTGCGTATTTTGGCGTCCGCTTGATCATCTCGGCCGGTGGCGTCCAGGCGGGGTTCTTGCGCTTGAGACCGATGCGGGCGGTACCCGACCAGGAAAAGCCTTCCTTGCCCACCGCCACCAGGTAACGCTTCGCCTTGCCATCCGGCATCACCTGATAGAGCGCGCGCTCCTTGGTCTTCACGATGATGGTCCCCGGCTTTTCAGCCGTTTCAAAGTTGACGATTTCGCGTCCCTTATAATTAATCTTATTTTTCAACGCCTTACGGGCGTTTGGATCCTTCTTGCCCGGCTTGGACTTCTTCTTGGTGCCGGCAAGGCGCCTGCGCCGCCGCGCGTTCGGATCCTCGTCGCCATCGATGAGGAAGGCGCGCGCCGGCTCCGCAACCATCGGAAGCGCCAGGGCGGCAAACCCCAGCATCGACAAGAAAACACGTCTTTTCACGCTCGGTCGTCCCCTGACATTTTTTCGTCCGCACCTTTTATGCGGAGCCGAAACGACCCGCAAGACAAACAGCCGTGAACGCCACCGGGGCAGGAGGACGAAACCGGCCTCCCGCCCCGTCAATGCGCCCTGCCGGGCAGGTCAGTCCCGCTTGTTCTGGCGGTTGGTGATCAAGTCATCAACGACGGTCGGATCGGCAAGTGTCGAGGTGTCGCCCAGCGAACCAAAATCATCCTCGGCGATCTTGCGCAGGATGCGGCGCATGATCTTGCCGGACCGCGTCTTGGGAAGGCCCGGAGAGAACTGGATTTTGTCCGGCGTCGCCAGCGGGCCGATTTCCTTGCGGACATGGGCCACGAGCTCCTTCCGCAGCCCATCATCGCCAGCCTCGCCCGCCATCAGCGTCACGTAGCAGTAGATGCCCTGCCCCTTGATATCATGCGGATAGCCGACGACGGCGGCTTCCGACACCTTCGGATGCGAAACCAGCGCCGATTCCACCTCCGCCGTACCGAGGCGATGGCCGGACACATTGATCACGTCGTCGACGCGGCCAGTGATCCAGTAATAGCCATC
>JBEIDW010000174.1:0-5153 GCA_040383265.1 Hyphomicrobiales bacterium | reverse complement strand
GGCTCAGTTCTGCGTGAAAAACAACAATCGCGGGCGTAGTTCAGTGGTAGAACGGCAGCTTCCCAAGCTGCGAGGCGTGGGTGCGGGCCCCATCGCGAGGCCACAGACACTACTTGTATTCAGATTCTGATGTCCCGGTGGCAGAGTCATTCTGCGCCTGGTTCGCCTCGCAGGAACTCAGCCGAGCATGGGCACACTCTCGAATTGAGCTCTCTTGCGTGGTTGGCGAACAAAGGCCTGCCCCAATCGTCCGCGGCTTAGGCCGCAAAGCTCTATGCCACGGGCTTGTATGCTATGCCCCTCAGGGACTCCGAACGCAACACGACAGCTCCATCCAGCCGACCAAGCACACAATCACGCGAGCCCTCCAAAGCTCTTGGGACAAGGCTAGGCGGCCCAACAATCCGGGTTGCCACGACGTGGTCAAACACCCCGCTCAGATGTCAGGGCGCGCAAGCCGCCGGATATAGTGCGCACGCATTGTTGAGAAGAGCATTGATGTTGCCCGCGTTGAATTGAGAAGCTCCCATGATATCGGTGATACCGTCCGTGTAGGCCCAGCTGCTCACACCAACGACGATATTCGACTGGGCATCGAACGGCGTAGATACACCGTTTGCATAGCCTGCCAGGCCGAAGTTGTTGATCCAGGGACCACCGCTGGACCCTCCATTCATCTGACTGCCGATGACGGTGTTGAACGAGTCGCCTGCCGAGATTTGACCGAGGGAATCGTTGCGCAGCATCTGACTGCCATAGTCGATACCTCCAGGATAGCCGAGCTGCGTAATGTGTGTCGTGCCAGAACTGGTGAAGCCGAAGCCATCATACCCGATGCCGTACCAGCCGGTCTTTGTGCCGACATACCTACCCCTCTGGTCCTTCAGCACGATAACGGCGATGTCATTGGCACAGACGATACCCGGCACTGCGCAGGAGTCGGTTCCGTCGACGTATGCACCGGGCGCGACGATGTAGAGCGCTTGCACCGGCTTTTGAGCTGACTTTCCGTTGTAGAAGCCAGGCGCGAAAAACCAGGTCGCGTTGAGGAAACCCACACCATAGTCGGCGACGCAATGCGCCGCCGTCACAATCACGCCCCTTGCAACCAAAGAGGCAGAGCACCAATGGGTCTCTCCATTCGCATAGTTGATGAACAGCTTGCCGGTGGCACGATAAGGATAGGTCTTTGAGCTTGTCATCTTGCCCGTCAACTCAACCCGCGATGTCGTGAAGGGCCACTCACCACTTCCATAGGCCATGGGTGCGACCGGGCCGTTGCCGGTCGCGGGCGCTGCCACCTCCGGAAAAAGATCAACCGATTCTTGGGTCCGCGCTCCAGCATTGCCCTTCAGTGTAGCCTTGGCAGCTGACGTAGACCGAACGCCCGACTTGCGAGCTGCATTGCGCGCGATGGTGCCGTCGGGGTTCAGTATCCCGGCTGCTTTGAGCTGGGTAGCCGCAGGCATTGGCAAGCCCAAGGGCTTCGCCTTGGCCAGCGCTGAGGTGGACGGAACGATTGGATTGCCCAACAACTTAAACGCGACGCCGTCGGCCTGCGCGAGGCTCGCCGAGACCACCAGCGACACGAACGATGCGACCAGCACACCGCCCCTGACCAACCGGAAAGAGGACTTGGACATAAATGTCTTCATTGCCGTCTCCCTTGCGTTGACCGCCGCATGCAACAGCGGCATCACGGCGACTGTTTCGCCAAGATAGGTATAATATCTACAATTACAAATTAAGCCACACCAATCATGCAGCCTTGGAACATAAGCGCGACTGCGCGGCTTTAGGCCAGCAGGTGTATTCTAACTTAGCCATAAATATAAATTGATTGAACTCAAGGTTGTCAGTGCGGCTTTGGATGAATGACCCTCCATCAGGCTATCAGCCGGAAATTCCAGCGGATATGATGAGGCGACTGCGGATGGTTCTTGGCCACCCATCTCAATCGACACAGCGCCACCCCTTGCCGGGCCTTCGCCGTTCGACTAATCTCTCAACCATCGCGGGCGTAGTTCAGTGGTAGAACGGCAGCTTCCCAAGCTGCATGTCGTGGGTTCGATTCCCATCGCCCGCTCCATCTTCCTCCATCACCGGTGCTTTTGGCTCCTGAAGCTGTGCGGAACCAATTGCGGGCTCTTCCGTTCTGCCTTCACACAGGTGAAGATGGAGAAACGCCGTGGCAAAGCTCGCGCGGATTATGGGTGCTTCGATGCTGGGGGTTCTGGCGCTGCTGCCCGAAGGAGGGCCGGTACTGGCGCAGGACCCGGTGATCGGCCAGATGGAATATCAGGCTCATTGTGCGGCCTGCCATGGGCTTGAGGGTCTGGGTGACGGGCCGGTGGGCCAGGTGCTGAAGACGCCTGCCCCCAATCTTGCGCTCATCGCGGCGCGCAATGGCGGTGTCTATTCAGTGCAGAAGGTCTATGACGTGATTGAGGGCAGCACCGTGATCGCCGCCCATGGCACGCGCGACATGCCGCTGTGGGGCGACCGCTACCGCCGCAGCAGTGCCCCCGTGACACCCGATCAGGCGGCCATCGCGAACGACATGGCACAGCAGCGCATCCTGTCGCTTGTCTATTATCTCGGAACGCTGCAATAGCGCGCGCCGCGTCTATGGCCGACTAAGGGGAGGCGGCCAGATAGCGGTTCAGCACATTGCGCGTCACCTGCCGTACCATCTCGTCTCCGCGGGTCAGGCCGATGATCCAGTCACTCGATCCGGCATGGAACACGTCGCCGCGGCCCTTGCGGAAATTCACGATCATGCCGCAGCTCCGCTTGGTGGCCTCGATGGCCGGCTGATCGCTGCGGCCGGTCAGCACGGCGGCGACATATTCGCCATCCTCGATGCCCAGAAAGCTGCGGCCCGGCCTTATGGTGGGACCTTCCTCGATCGTTGATGCGAGACCCAGGCCAAGGATCTCGATCCCCGCCGGAGCCTGATCCGGTCGGGCAGGATAAGGAAGCCCGCCACGGATTTCATAGGGAAGGCCATCCACCTCATATCCGAAGATGCGGGAGGCGCCGCCGAGAATGTCGCCATAGTAAAGCCCCGTGCTGGCGAAGGCCCAGTGTTCCGGCCGGTAGATGGGAAAGCCCTTGGCGCCGCGCGGCGAACAGCCAGACCAGCTGGCATAGAGCCCATGCGTGGCGTTGAGGCCGAAGCTGGCCGCACCCGGGCGGCCGATTTCCGCCGCTTCCCATGATTCCGTTACCCGCTGTGGCGTCCGCCGAACTGTACTACTCCCATCGCACACATCAATCAGATAAGGCGTGTAACTGAGCGCTTTTGGTATTGCCAACGCTCAAGCGTGCCTTACCGCTATGGCATACAAAACAACACTGGAGCTCGCGACCTTCTCCTATCGGATAAGCGACCACCGCGGCATTGCCTTTTAACGCGCAGGGGAAGCCGTCAGGTAACGTCCCAGCGCCCATACCCGCTTCCCCGGTGGGGCAATCTTCTCAACCGCCTTGCCATCATTGAACAATTCATCTTGCTGAATGATACCGTCCCGGATCGCTTCCGACCACGCTTTCGTTGGCCCCTTTCCCCATCGGCGCCATGGTGTGAGGTCGTCGATGATGACGGCCGTTTTCGAGTGGCACAGTGGCAACATGTTCTGAAGATCGGCCCGGGCAACCTCATATGTGTGGCCGCCATCAATGAACACCAGGTCAAACGCCAGACCCGGGTTCTGCCGTGCGAAGTCCGGCACGGTCTTGGTCGAATCGCCCTCGATCAAGGTATGACGGCCAACGAATTTTGCGTCGACCAGTTTCTTGGCCACCTTGGTGTAGCCATGCTCAACCAGATCGAATGAAACAACGTGACTGTCCGGACTTGCGTTCAGGAATGCCTGAGCCGAAAAGCCTGCATTGAAGCCAATCTCACCGATGAGGCGGGCTTGTGTGCGTCTTGCTATTGACGCGAGATAAAGCAATTCCTCAGGCGATGCTGAGCCTTCCAGCGGGGGCCGCCCTCTGAGCCACAACGCCCAGACAATCTGCCGCTTCATTTTTACGACGTCGTTGAGGGAGATGTGCGTACAAAAAGCCATAAGTTAAGTCTTATTGATGATGGATGGTACCGTTTCACGTACGAACAGATGTTAACCTTGCGCTACACATCACTGCAACCTGTTGGTTACGAGCTGTCTAACATAGATCCGACGGAACAAGGTCAGCAATAGCTCCGGTTCGATCGGGCAGCAATAAGCTGTTTGCAGACGCCAGCTTTCCAAGACATAGCACCCCTCCTCGCAGATTACGGCATGTCCTGCGTGTTATCACTAAGGTTCGGGCGGCAGAGTTCCGGGGGGCTTTAGGATGCAGAAGATATCCGCCGGAGCGCTAGAGTATACCTTGCTTGAGCTACGCTCGACCGCCGGTGAACCACGAGGCAGCCCCTTGCCATCTGGGGTTGAAAAGCCACCAGTTCTGAGCCCGCACTCGAAAATGCCGTGCCTCTCGGATTCGTACATGTCGAAACGTGGCATGGGTTCGTCTGCGTGACGTTCTTCATCAATCCCCATGACAACGGATCGTTGACTGGCGCGCCAGCGGGACAGCACAGGGAGGCTTCGTTTTTCAGGCCGAAACTATCAACGGCGTTCACAAAGCCGAGTTCATTCACCGGAGCGGGTAAGGCGCTTCTTCGAGGCGACTGAGTTCGTCACAATCGAACAAGCCCGCTGGTTCAAAAAACGAAAGCTGTCGAGTCCATCGTCAATATCCCGCTCGCTGAGGCCGAGGAATGCGACTACGCCATGACGGAGCAGTCCGCTATGGCGGCATAACTCAAACGAAAGCGCCTCCGGCAATTGCGGGGCGGTTCACTTCCCGACGGCTTACCGTAGGAACTTTTGTTGAACTTACCACGCAGAACACGAGCAAGCGAATCCAACGACTAGGACGTGTTGACAAAGTGGATTCACAAATCACGTGAGTTCTGATTCAAGGCTGTTCTTTGCGGAGAGCAGCGGTGGTTCGCGGGCTGATGTCGGACAAGGAATGGGCTGCCGGTCGTGTCCTTGAGGTAGTGTGACTCATTCGTGGTGCCCACGAATATGCAGGTCCTCGGCTGTTCTTCTCTGTTCCTACCATATGCGACTCGCCCACGGTCTTCGGTCCGGCTC
>JBEIDW010000173.1:0-5160 GCA_040383265.1 Hyphomicrobiales bacterium | reverse complement strand
CGGATGAGGATGAAACGCCGCACCGTCTTCAGGGCCTGTGCGCGGTGACACCACTGTCCAGCAGCCGTGTGAGGATTGCACTGCAAGGCTCGCCTGCGCGCGAGGTGCTGGCCAAGCTGATGCCGGTTGATGTCCACCCGTCCGTCTTCACGCCCGGCCGTTTCGTGCTGACGGGCCTTCACCACACGCCGGTGACGGTTCACTGCACGGGGGAGAATGCCTTCGACCTCTATGTCATGCGCACCTTCGCCCTCAATGTGTGGGACGTGGTGACGGATGCCGCGCTTGAATTCGCAGATCATCGATGAGTTGGAGAAGGCCCGCCTTCCGGGCCTTGGTGTGCGGGTAGATGGCGCAATAGTCATGGCCCAGCGGCAGCGCATGCGGATTGAGCACGGCAAGCCGCCCGGCGTGGAGATGCTCTTCCGCCAGTGACCTCTGGCCCAGCGCAATGCCCAGGCCTCGCACGGCAAAGTCGATTGCCAGCTGCGAGGAACCGACGCGATGTCCTTTTGCGGGGTCGATCCGGCGTTGTGGCAGGAATTTCGTAAACCACTCATCCCATGAAGGATGCGAAGCGAAGTCACGCCCCCAATTGGTATGGACAAACAGGCTGTCCTCTGTGCTGTTGAGTGCAAGTTGCGAAGCGAGGGCGGGATCGCATAGCGGCACCACCTCGTCGCGGAACAGGGTCACGGATTTGAGGCCAGGGTAGAGAGCGCTGCCATAGCAGAGACGCAGGTCAATCTCACCGCCCGCAAAATCCACTGGATCATTCTCCACCCGCAAATCGATACGCAAGGTGGATTTTGCCATGAACGCAGCAAAGGCAGGCATGAACCAGCATTCCGCCAGCGAGGGGACCACGCTCACCACCAGTTTGGCGCGGCTGCTGCCCGCCAGCACGCGCTGGGTGAGCGCGGCGATATCTTCGAGTGCAGGGGTGATGCCGGCATAGATGGATTGTCCCGCATCAGTGAGCGAGATGCGGTTGTTGAACCGGGTGAACAGCGTGCGCCCGAGGTAGGTTTCGAGGTGCCGAACCTGCTGGCTCACCGCTGCTGGCGTAACACTGAGTTCGGCAGCAGCTGCCACATAGCTTCCTGTCCGGGCTGCTGACTCGAATGATTTCAATGCGTTGAGCGGCGGAAGTTTCAGCATGTCTGTGCTTCTGGCTAAGAAAAACCGAGTCAGCGTAATATTTTCGCGCCTTGCGTCAAGGGGCGCTTCTGCGATGGTTGCCACCGGAACAAGAGGGGACATCAACAATGCGGCACATTCTGGATCTCGATCGCTACCCGCTGGACAGGCCTGGCACGCCGGACTGGCAGGCGCTGGTTGACCGTTGCCGTGCCGATCTTGCGGCCAATGGCATGTTCAATCTTCCGGGCTTCGTGAAGGCTGATGCGCTGGAGAGAACGCTGACCGAAATCCAGCCGGTGATGGACACGCTGTCCTTCACCCATCGGCGCAAGCACAACATCTATTTCCTGAAGAGCATTCCGGGCCTCGAGCCGGACCATCCGGCGCTCAGCCTGTGCGAAACGGTGAACCACACGGTTTGCGCGGACCAGATCACGCAATCCACGCTGATGTGGATTTATGAGTGGTCGCACTTCATCACTTTTCTCGCAGCGACGATGGGGAAGGACGCGCTCTTCCCGGCGCGCGATGATCTGGCCCGCGTCAACGTGATGGCCTACCGTGACGGCGAGGCGCTGAATTGGCATTTCGACCGCAGTGAATTCACCACAACCCTGCTGTTGCAGGCCCCGGAGCAGGGCGGCGAATTCGTCTACCGCACGGATTTGCGAAGTGAGACAGACCCCAATTACGACGGAGTTGCGAAGCTGCTCCGTGGCGAAGACCCGGAGGTGCAGACCCTGCAACTTGCTGCTGGAACGCTCAACATCTTCCGCGGCAGGAACACGGCGCACAAGGTGGGAACGGTCAAGGGCAACCGCGAGCGCGTCATCGCGGTGTTTTCCTACTTTGATCGCCCGGGCGTGGTGTTCACGCGCGAGGACCAGATTGGTTTCTACGGGCGGGCGAGGTAAGGGCCCTCCCGCTCTCGTCATACGCGGGCTTCACCCCGCTTATTCCTTTTTTGCCGCAACGAAAGAGATGCCCGGCCCGGAGGCCCGGCATGAGGAAGAGGAAAGCTACCGCTTCGCCACATCGGCGACAGTTGCGCCGGAGAGCTGCGCCAATTCCCCAAACCCGATCTCGAACACCGCATTTGGCGTTCCACCTGCGGCCCACAGTGCGGGAAAGTTCTTCAAGTCTTCATCAAGGTAAACCGTGCAGGGCTGTGCGTGGCCCAGCGGCGGAACGCCGCCCACCTCGAAGCCCGTCATCTCCCTGACGAAGTCCGGGCTGGCGCGTTCGATCTTTTCGCCAAGAAGCGCGCGGACCTTCTTTTCATCCACCTTGTTGGCACCGGATGCGACCACCAGCACGGCCCTGCCGCTCTGCGCTGTGCGGAAGAGAACGGACTTGGCAATCTGCGCCACTGCGCAGCCGATGGCATCGGCTGCCTCCTGCGCGGCATGGGTGCTTTCGTCAAACTCGACGACTGTGAAGGATGGCCCCAGCGCAGCCTGGACGCGGAGCGCCTGCGGGTGCGCTGAGGTCCGCATTGGTGCTTAACTCCGCATCCGCTTGCCTTCGGGGTCAAAGGGCGGCTCGGTGATGATGGTCGCCTTGCGGTTCTCGCCGATGATCTCGATCTCAAATGCGCCGTTCGCTGTGTCGCCCGCCAGTTCCTTCGGCACATAGCCCTGCGCCATGGACTTGTTGACGTAGTGGGCGAAGCCGCCGGACGTTACCCAGCCCACGACCTTGCCCTTGTGCCAGATCGGCTCGTCGCCCAGCACATCCGCGTCACCCGCATCGACGATCATCGACACGCGGCGCAGTGTGCCGCCATTGCGCTTCTCTTCCGCTGCCGCTTCCTGGCCGATGAAGCCGTTCTTGCTGAGGTCGATGAAGCGATCCATGCCAGCCTCGAAGCCGCCATAGATGGGGCGCAGCTCCCGGAACCAGGTGGGGAAGTTCTTCTCAAGCCGCATGCAGAGGAGGGCACGCATGCCGAAGTTCACGATGCCGTGCGCTTCGCCCGCCCGCATGATCTCCTGATAGAGGCGGCGCTGATACTCAGGCGTCACCCAGATTTCATATCCGAGGTCACCCGTATATGTAACGCGGTTGATGAGGGCGGGAACATGCGCCACTTCCATCGACCGATGGTCCATGAACTTGAAGGCGGCGTTGGACACATCCTCATCCACCAGCTGCTGCAGCACGTCGCGCGACCTGGGGCCCGCGATCGAGAGGCCGACGAGGCCCATGTCATAGCGGTGAATATGGACCGAGCCATCAGCCGGCAGGTGCTGCTCGAACCAGCGCATGTGGTATTTCTGCGCCTGGCTGGAGCCCCACATGTAGAAGCAGTCGTCGGCCGCCTTGGCGATGGTGAAATCGCCGATCAGCTTGCCCGCCGGGTTGAGCATCGGCGTCAGCACGATGCGGCCCGTCTTCGGCATCTTGTTGGTCATCATCCGCGAGAGGAAGGCCTCTGCACCCGGACCGGTGAAGCGGTACTTGGCGAAGTTGGCGATTTCGGTGACGCCCACGCCATTGCGCGTCGCCAGTACTTCGGCCTTCACATGGGCGAAGTCGTTGGAGCGGCGGAAGGACACGATATCCTTCGGCTCAACGCCCTTTGGTGCAAACCACAAAGGCGTTTCAAGGCCCCATGAATCGCCCATGACAGCGCCCTGAGACAGCATGATGTCGTACAGCGACGTCGTTTGTTGCGGCCTTGCGGCGGGAAGTTCCTCGTTGGGGAAGCGGATCGAGAAGCGGCGGGAATAATTCTCGCGCACCTTTTCGTTGGTGTAGGTGCGCGTGGCCCACTCCCCGAAGCGGGCGCAGTCCATCGCCCACACATCAAAGCCCGGGTCGCCGTTCACCATCCATTGCGAGAGTGCAAGGCCCACACCGCCGCCCTGGCTGAAGCCGGCCATCACGCCGCAGGCAAGCCAGAAATTGCGAACGCCCTGCACCGGACCAACGATCGGGTTGCCATCGGGCGTGAAGGTGAAAGGCCCGTTGATGACGCGCTTGATGCCGGCATTGGCGAGTGCGGGGAAATGCTTGTAGCCAAGCTCCAGGTTCGGCGCGATGCGGTCGAGGTCCGGCTGGAGGAGTTCGCGACCGAAGCCCCACGGCGTGTTCTTCGGGCTCCACGGCACGCAGGCGTGCTCATAGGTGCCCAGTACCATGCCGGAGCGTTCCTGACGCATGTAGATTTCGGATTTGAAGTCGATGATGTGCGGCAGTTCGTGGCCGCGCTCTTTGTTGTAGGCGACGACTTCCGGCATCTCGTCGGTCACGAGATACATGTGCTCCATGGCGAGGACGGGAAGTTCGATGCCCACCATGCGGCCAACCTCGCGCGCCCACAGACCGCCGCAGTTGACGACATGCTCAGCGTGGATGTTGCCCTTGTTGGTGATGACATCCCACGTGCCGTCCGGCCGGTGCTTCAGCTCCTCAACCTTGGTGTCCTGGTATATCTCGGCACCGTTGATGCGGGCCGACTTGGCATAGGCATGGGTGGTGCCTTCGGGATCGAGGTTGCCGTCCGCGGCGTCGATCATGGCGCCCACGAAGTGCTTCTCCTCGAGCAGCGGATGCATCTTCTTGGCTTCCGCCATGGAGATGATCTCGGTTTCAAGACCCAGGTAGCGGGCGCGGGCATGGGCCATCTTCAGCCATTCCATGCGCTCCGGCGTGTCGGCCAGAATAAGGCCGCCCGAGCGGTGCAGGCCGCAGGCCTGGCCGGAGATCTTTTCCAACTCATTATAGAGGGCGATGGTGTAGCCCTGCAGCTTCGCCACGTTCGGATCGCCGTTCAGCGTGTGGAAGCCGCCCGCCGCGTGCCAGGTGGAGCCGGAGGTCAGGATGTCGCGCTCGACCAGCACCACGTCCTTCCAGCCGGCCTTGGTGAGATGATAGAGTACCGAACAGCCGACGACACCGCCGCCGATCACCACGACACGAGCCTGGGTTTTCATGGAATTATCCTTGTGGAATGGGAGTTTCGGGGAGCTTTTTACCCGGGTGGGCCGCGGGCTGCAATTGCTGCGCCCGGTG
>JBEIDW010000172.1:0-5202 GCA_040383265.1 Hyphomicrobiales bacterium | reverse complement strand
TTCTACGCCCAGCACGCCTCCATCGAGCCCTGGCTGAAGACGACCACCGCCCGTCCCGAGAAGGAGTGGCGGCAGTCGAAGGAGGACCGCGAGAAGCTCGACGGCCTCTATGAATGCATTCTCTGCGCCTGCTGCTCGACCTCCTGCCCAAGCTACTGGTGGAACGGCGACCGCTATCTCGGTCCCGCCATCCTGCTGCAGGCCTACCGCTGGCTGATCGATTCGCGCGATGAAGGCACGGGTGACCGCCTTGATAATCTGGAAGACCCGTTCCGGCTCTACCGCTGCCACACGATCATGAATTGTGCCAAGACATGCCCAAAGGGCCTTTCTCCGGCCAAGGCGATTGCCGAAATCAAGAAGATGATGGTGGAACGGCGGGTCTGAACTCCGGCGCGCCGCTTTCTGGTTCCTCCGATTGGCGTCACCCCGGCGAAGGCCGGGGTCCCGCTTTGCAGAGGGCGCCACCCGGGACGAAAGCTGGATCCTGGCCTTCGCCGGGATGACGGAATGCAAAGTGATTTGTGTCGGGCATTTATGGCGTTCGCCCTTGGTTCAACTGGTGCTGCACTGCAAAAGTGATTATAGCGGTCGGCATCCCATAAATGAGAAGAGGCCCGGATGTCCCTCGACAGCTTCAAGTGCCGCAAGACCCTCAAGGTTGGCGCCAAATCCTATAGCTATTTCAGCCTCAAGGCCGCCGAGAAGAACGGCCTCAAGGGCATTTCGCGTCTGCCCTATTCGTTGAAGGTTCTGCTGGAGAACCTGCTGCGCCACGAGGATGGCCGCTCGGTGACCAAGGCGGACATTCAGGGCATTGCCAAGTGGCTGAAGAACCGGGGCCGCGAGGAGAAGGAAATCGCCTTCCGCCCGGCCCGCGTGCTGATGCAGGACTTCACAGGCGTTCCCGCCGTCGTCGACCTTGCCGCTATGCGTGACGCCATGAAGGCGCTCGGCCAGGACCCCAAGAAGATCAATCCGCTCGCCCCCGTCGACCTTGTCATCGACCACTCGGTGATGGTGGACTTCTTCGCCAACTCGAAGGCGTTTCGGGAGAACGTGAACCTCGAGTATGACCGCAACGGCGAACGCTACACCTTCCTCAAGTGGGGGCAGGGCGCCTTCGACAATTTCCGTGTCGTTCCCCCCGGCACCGGCATCTGCCACCAGGTGAACCTCGAATATCTCGCCAAGACGGTCTGGACCAAGACCGAGAAGGTGAAGGGCAAGGCCGTGACCTATGCCTACCCGGACACGCTTGTCGGCACCGACTCGCACACCACCATGGTGAACGGTCTTGCGGTTCTGGGCTGGGGCGTGGGCGGCATCGAGGCGGAAGCGGCGATGCTCGGCCAGCCCATCTCTATGCTGATTCCCGAAGTGATCGGCTTCAGGCTGGATGGCACATTGCCCGAAGGCACCACGGCCACCGACCTTGTGCTCACCGTTACCCAGATGCTGCGCAAGAAGGGTGTCGTCGGCAAGTTCGTCGAATTCTACGGCCCGGGGCTTGCGCACCTCTCGCTCGAGGACATGGCGACGATCGCCAACATGGCCCCCGAATATGGCGCGACCTGCGGCTTCTTCCCGATCAACGCCGAAACCATCGGCTATCTCAAGGGCACGGCGCGCGCCCCCGCCCAGGTGGCGCTTGTCGAGAAATACGCGAAGGCGCAGGACATGTTCTGGACGCCGAAGGCGGAAGAGCCAGTGTTCACCGATACGCTCGACCTCGACCTCGGCACCGTCGTTCCCTCCGTCGCCGGCCCCAAGCGCCCGCAGGACCGGGTGGAACTTGGAAACGTCGCCGCGGGCTTCGCCAAGGTCATGGCGGATGAGTTCAAGAAGGCTGGGGAACTTTCCAAGCGCTTCAAGGTGGAGAAGGCCAACTTCGACCTCGGCCATGGTGATGTTGTCATCGCCGCCATCACCTCATGCACCAACACCTCGAACCCGAGCGTGATGATTGGCGCGGGGCTTCTGGCACGCAATGCGGTGAAGGCGGGCATCACCACCAAGCCGTGGGTGAAGACGTCGCTCGCGCCCGGCTCGCAGGTTGTCACGGAATATCTCGACTCGTCGGGGCTTCAGAAGGACCTCGACAAGATCGGCTTCAACCTTGTGGGCTATGGTTGCACCACCTGCATCGGCAACTCCGGCCCGTTGCCGGAGGCGATCTCGGACTCGATCCGCAAGAACGATCTTGTGGCCGCTGCCGTTCTGTCCGGCAACCGCAACTTCGAAGGCCGCGTGAACCCGGATGTGCGCGCCAACTATCTCGCTTCCCCGCCGCTGGTGGTGGCCTACGCGCTGGCCGGTTCGCTCAATGTTGATCTGACGAAAGACCCGGTTGGCCACAACAAGAAGGGCCAGCCCGTCTACCTGAAGGACATCTGGCCCTCGGCGAAGGAAATCGCGCAGTTTGTCCGCAAGAACGTTACGCGCAAGGCTTTCGCCAAGCGCTACAAGGATGTGTTCGCCGGTGATGCCCAGTGGCGCAAGATCAAGGTCACCAAGGGCATGAACTATGCCTGGGACCAGATGAGCACCTATGTGGCCAACCCGCCCTATTTCGATGGCCTGACGATGACGCCAGCGCCAGTGAAGGACGTTGAGAACGCCCGCGTGCTGGGCCTGTTCCTCGACTCGATCACCACGGATCACATCTCGCCCGCTGGTGACATCAAGGCCGCGTCTCCCGCCGGCAAGTACCTCAATGCGCGCGGCGTCGAGAAGATTGACTTCAACTCCTATGGTGCCCGCCGTGGCCACCACGAGGTTATGATGCGTGGCACCTTCGCCAATATCCGCATCAAGAACCAGATGGTGCCGGGCGTCGAGGGCGGTGTGACGAAGCATTACCCGCAAGGCGAGCAGATGCCGATCTATGACGCGGCGATAAAATATGCCGAGGAGGGCACGCCGCTCGTCATTTTTGCCGGCAAGGAATATGGCACCGGCTCCTCGCGTGACTGGGCGGCCAAGGGCACCAAGCTGTTGGGTGTTCGCGCCGTCATCGCCCAGAGCTTCGAGCGTATCCACCGGTCCAACCTGATCGGCATGGGCGTCATCCCGCTGCAGTTCCGCGAGGGCGAAAGCTGGCAGACGCTGGGCCTCAAGGGTGACGAGAAGGTGACGATCAAGGGCCTGGCCTCAGGCCTCAAGCCCCGCGCCACGCTCACCGTCGAGATTATCCGTGCGGATGGCAAGAAGACCGAAGTGCCGGTGCTCTGCCGTATCGATACGCTGGATGAACTTGATTACTACAAGAACGGCGGCATCATGCCCTATGTTCTGCGGAACCTCGCCAAGGCTGGTTGAGCCCTCTTGTAATGCTTGAATGGAAAAGGCCCGCGCAGTGCGCGGGCCTTTTGGTTCGGAGTGATGCCGTGTGCGAAGAAGATGCCTGCTATTAGGCGCCCTTCTTCACCAGCCCGCGGTTGATCAGGCTTTCGGCGATCTGCACGGCGTTGAGCGCCGCGCCCTTGCGGAGGTTGTCGGAGACGACCCACATGTTGAGGCCATTGTCGATCGTCGCATCCTCGCGGATGCGCGAAACAAAGGTGGCAAAATCACCCACGCATTCGACCGGCGTGATGTATCCGCCATTCTCGCGCTTGTCGACAACCATGCAGCCCGGCGCCTCGCGCAGGATCTCGCGGGCTTCATCCGCCGTGATTGGCGTCTCGAACTCGATGTTCACCGCTTCCGAATGGCCCACGAACACCGGAACGCGTACGCATGTGGCGGTGAGCTTGATCTTCGGGTCGAGAATCTTCTTGGTCTCGGCCGTCATCTTCCACTCTTCCTTCGTGTCGCCCGAATCCATGAACACATCGATATGGGGAATGACGTTGAAGGCGATCTGCTTGGTAAACTTCTTCGGCTCCGGCGCGTCGGTCACGAAGATGCCCTTGGTCTGATTCCACAGCTCGTCCAGGCCTTCCTTGCCCGCACCCGAAACCGACTGGTAGGTGGCGACCACGACGCGCTTGATCTTTGCCACGTCATGCAGGGGCTTCAGCACCACGACGAGCTGCGCGGTGGAGCAGTTCGGATTGGCGATGATGTTGCGGCGCTTGGGGCGCGCCATGTACTCGACCAGCGCATCGGCGTTCACCTCTGGTACGATCAGGGGCACTTCCTGGTCATAGCGCCAGCAGGAGGAGTTATCGATCACGATGCAGCCGGTTGCGCCGATCTTGGGCGACCACTCCTTGGACACGGAAGAGCCCGCCGACATCAGGCAGAAATCAACCTTCGAGAAATCGAATTGTTCGAGATCCTGGCACTTCAGCGTACGGTCGCCGAAGGATACTTCCACGCCCATCGACTTGCGCGAGGCGATGGCATGAACCTCATCCACCGGAAACTGGCGCTCCTCGAGGATCGACAGCATTTCGCGGCCCACATTGCCCGTGGCGCCGACGACCGCAACCTTGTAACCCATGTTCATTCTCCTAAGAGCCGTCCAGCCCGTCCCCCGCGAACCGTTGCTGGTTCCGCTTTCGGGCAAAGTGGGGGGTTCAGCCTTCCACCCCCGCGGGGGAAGACCGGGGGAGAAGGCTCACGCCGTTTTGGTGGTTTTCGTGAGTTTCACAGGCACAGGCAGGCCAGCGCGGCCCGCGGATGCGGCGCGCCCCAATCGGAAGCTGGCAAACAAGAGGGCCATAACCTGCCTTTTCGTGAATGGCGCGTTCTAGCGAGGGGGTGAGCCCAAGTCAACCATGGCGAAAAGGGGTTGGCAGCGGCCCCTCTCTCAGCTATCTAGCCGCCAGCGATCCATACAGGCACGCCTGTAAAGCGGAGAGGTGGCAGAGTGGTCGATCGCGCCGCACTCGAAATGCGGAGTACGGGTGACCGTACCGGGGGTTCGAATCCCTCCCTCTCCGCCATCATTTTAAGCTAGGTAATTGTTTTTCCTGACCTTTGTGAGACGGGCTCTTTCTTGGACCATCACACAGACCATCGTGGCTTAAGTTCCTGCGATGCCGGCCGGGATGAGCACGTATCAATAAGTGCCGCACTCACGGACGCATTCTTATTTCGAAGCGTGAGGGCCGCCGGTCCGCCACCTCCATCTGGACAGAGTCCCCGCTGGGAACGGCGGTGGAAAACTAGACCACGGTAGCGGCGGGATTGGCCCGCTGCGGGCGGAGTAAAAGTCGCCCACTATCTATGCCCTTTCTGTGTGAGCAGGGA
>JBEIDW010000171.1:0-5221 GCA_040383265.1 Hyphomicrobiales bacterium | reverse complement strand
TCCATGAAACACTTGCCCATCACCAGCCTCACCCGCGAAGCCTTCGCGCCGTTTGGCGATGTGATCGAGATGGAGGGCTCTGCCCACTTCACCATCAACCAGGGCTTCGCCGAACGGTTCAACGATCTGGCCAACGTCGATGTCTCGGCGGAAGGGGGCATGACCAATGTCAGCCTGTTCCTCGGCCAGCCCAGGCCGCACCCCATCGAGATCCGGCTGATGGAACGCCACCCGCTGGGCTGCCAGATCTTCATGCCGCTGCAGGACAGGCCTTGGGCCGTGCTGGTGGCAGAGGACGCGCATGATTTTGCCAGCTACCGGGCATTTCTGGCCACGGGCCGGCAGGGCGTGAACTACGCCCGCAATGTCTGGCACCACCCATTGCTGGTGTTCGACGCGAACAGCCGCTTCCTGATCATTGACCGGAAAGGTCCCGGCAACAATCTGGAGGAAGTATGGTTCGCGGAAGACTTCGTCTTCGCCCTCAGGCCGTGACGCGCTCGTGAACCCTGTGGCCCGCCACATAGGTGGCACGGATGGCGCGGTCATCGCCCAGGATCATCAGCGAGAACAGAACATCCTCCAGCGAGGTGGACACCTCCTGACGGCTGGCGAGAACCGGCGTGGCAGTGAGGTCAAGCACCACGAGATCGGCGAACTTGCCAACCTCGATGCTGCCCGTTTCATGGCCGATCTTCAGGCGCTCCGCATTACCGCGCGTCGCCATGGCAAAGAGTTCGGCGGCCGTGGGCTTGTAGCCCGTCAGCATCTGCACCTTGTAGGCCTCGCCCAGGGTCGCCAGCATGGAGTAACCCGTTCCGCCGCCGACATCCGTCGCCACGCCAAGATGCACGGGCCGATCCTTCTCACTCAGGTACGGGATGGACATGAGGCCTGAGCCCAAAAAGGTGTTGGAGGTCGGGCAATGAACGACGGTTGAACCAGTTTCGGAGAGCCGCGCGCATTCGCGCTCCGACAGATGGATGCCATGGGCGACCAGGCTGCGCTCACTCAACAGGCCGAAGCTGTCATAAACGTCAGTATAATCCTTCGCGTTCGGGAAGAGCTGCTTCACAAAAGCGATCTCGCCCGGGCTTTCGGACAGATGGGTCTGCATCAGGCTGCCCTTGAGCGAAGCCAGAAGCTCACCCGACAGTTTCAACTGCGCCGCGGTGGATGTGATGGCGAAGCGCGGCGTCACGGCATAGCGAAGCCGCCCCTTGCCGTGCCAGGCCTGGTAAAGCTCCTCCGTCTCGCGCGCGCCGGTTTCCGGCGTGTCCTCGACGGCCGGAATGGCGTTGCGGTCCATCATCGTCTTGCCAGTGACGAGTGCCATGCCCTTCGCCTGGGCAGCGGCGAAGAGCGCATCGGCGCATGTCTTGTGAACGGAACAAAAGGCCAGGGCCGATGTGGTGCCATGCTGGAACAGCCGTGCGAGAAAGATCTCCGCCGCCGCCGCCGCGTAGGCGCGGTCTCCGTAGCGGCTCTCTTCCGGGAAGGTGAAGCGTGTGAGCCAGTCCAGCAGGTCTTTGCCCGGTGCTGCCAGCATGCGGTATTGCGGAAAGTGGATGTGGGCGTCGATGAAGCCCGGCATCACGATCATCGCGCCATAGTCATGCACCTCCATCTGACGGAAGGCGTGGGGCAAAAGGCTTTGAGGGCCGGACCACAGGATCGTCCCGTCATCACCCACTACAACCGCGCCCTTCGCCTCGTGGATGGCCACGCCATCGGCTGAAAAGCTCAAGGTCTGGCCCTTGATGACATGCGTCATGGCGCGACCCTGTCCTCGATGCGGAAACGGAAGATACGCGTGATCTGCTGGAGGGCTGCTGCGAATTCCGCGTCCGGCGCATTGACAACGCGTGTGGCGAAGGCCGCGAGGATCATCTGCTTGGTGGCGCCCTTCACCGCAAAGATGAAGGGGAAGCCGAAGCGCTGCCTGTAGCGGGTGTTGAGTTCGGTGAAGCGGGCAAATTCCTCCGCTGTCAGCGTGTTGAGCCCCGCGCCGGCCTGCTCCTTGGAGGAGTCCTCCGTAAGCCTGGCCTTGGTGGCAAGGTCTGGATGGGCGCAGATGAGGGCCAGTTGCGCATCGCGGTTGGCGGCAAGAAGGGCGCGCTCGAACTGGCTGATCATCTCGTCGCGGCTTCCGAAGGGACGATAGCTTGCCGCCTCGCGCGCCACCCATGGTGAATGCTCCGCCACATCTCCGAAGGCTTCAAGGAAGCCTGCGGGGCTCATGGCATTCACATCTTCACTGCTGATCATTGCTGTGCGATCCAGGTGCCGAGCTTGGCACGTTCCTCATCCGTCATCTTTGTCCGGTTGGCGATTGGCATGGCCTTGTTGGCGACGGCCTGTATGTGAATCTGGGCGGCGTAACGCTTCAGGTTCTCCAACGTCTCAAGTTCCACGCCCTTGGGTGCGGCCTTGATGGTGGGGTCCGAGGGCACGGCCGCGTGACAGGTCGCACAGCGAAGCTGAACGATGGACAATGCCTCGGCATCGCTCACCTCGCCCTGATACAGCACAAGCTTCGCGGGCTGCGTCAGGACCACGCCAACAGCCAGCAGCGCGCCGATCAGGGGCAGCGACCAGGCGATGTCAGCATGTGAATCGCCAGCCTCTGTACGCACAAGGAAATAGCGCGCCAACGCGCCACCAAGAATGATGAGACCCGCCAGAATCCAGGCATGGGCGTTGTCCGTCAGCATGGGGAAATGGTTGGAGACCATCATCGCCAGCACGGGAAGCGTCAGATAGGTATTATGCAACGACCGCTGCTTGCCGATGGCGCCAAGCCTCGCATCCGGCTTTTCGCCCCTCATGAGCGCCGCGGTGATCTTGCGCTGATTGGGGATGATGACCATGAACACATTTGCCGCCATGATCGTGCCGATCAACGCCCCGATGTGGATAAAGGCGCCCCGCCCCGAGAAGACATGCGTATAACCCCAGCCGAAAGCCAACAGCATGGCGAAGAGAGACACAGCCAGCAGCGTGGTGTTGCGTCCGATGGCGGAGCGGCACAGTGCCGTGTAGATGAGCCAGCCAAGAAGCAGGCTACCCACTGATATCCCGATCGCCTGCCACTGCGTGAGAGGCATTTTATTGGGATCGATAAGGTAACTGTCAGCCTGTACGTAGTAGAGCACCACCAGCAGAAGGAAGCCGGTGACCCATGTGAGATAGGCCTCCCATTTGAACCAGATCAGGTCTTTGGGCAGCGTCTCGGGTGCGGTCAGATATTTCCGCACATGATAGAAGCCACCGCCATGCACTTCCCATGCTTCACCCGCCACGCCTTGCGGCATGTTCGTTTCCTTCCGGAGCGAGAAGTCGAGCGCCACGAAATAGAATGACGTGCCGATCCATGCGATGCCGGCGATCAGATGAGCCCAGCGGATGAAGAGATTGGCCCAGTCGAGCGAGAGAAGCTCTGAACCCGAGAGCCACCACGCAAGGCCCAGCGCCACGAAGATGAGCGGCAGCGTCCAGGCGATCTTGGATAGCGGATCGCCCACCTCATGGCGCACGAGGAAGTGGCGCAGCGCAGCGCCACCGACGACGATGAGGCCCACCAGCAGCCAGGCATTTGGCGCATCGGTCAGCATGGCGAAATGGTTGGACACCATCATCAGCAGCACGGGCAGCGTGAGGTAGGTGTTATGCAGCGAGCGCTGCTTGCCGATTGCGCCCAGGCGCGGGTCCGGCACTTCGCCCCGGATCAGCGCCGCCGTGATCTTCCGCTGGTTGGGAATGATGACCATGAAGACATTGGCCGCCATCATGGTGCCGATGATGACGCCCACATGGATGAAGGCGCCGCGCCCCGAAAACACATGCGTGAAGAGATAGGCGAAGGCGAGAATGAGCGCGAACACAAGGCCTGCCAGAAGGCCCGTGTTCTTGCCGGCAGGCGAACGGCACAGCCCATCGTAAATGACCCAGCCCGCGATGATCGAGGCAACCGAAATCGCAATGGCCTGCCAGGGGTGAAGCGCAAGGACGGCGGGATCAATCAGATTGGCGCTGGCATTGACGTAATACACGACCGCGAGCAGCAGGAAGCCGGTGACCCAGGTGAGATAGGCCTCCCATTTGAACCAGGTGAGATGCTCAGGCAGGCTTGCAGGGGCGGAGAGGTATTTCTGCACATGGTAGAAGCCGCCGCCATGCACTTCCCAGGCCTCGCCGCGCACACCCTCAGGCAGCCCGTCACGCGACTTCAGGGAGAAATCCAGCGCGACGAAATAGAAAGAGGTGCCGATCCAGGCGATGCCTGCAATCAGATGTCCCCAGCGGATGAGGATGTCCAGCCAATCAGCGGCGAAGGGCTCCACGTCGGTTGTTCCTCATGAAGACGCCTGCCGGGGACTGCTCCCGCGGCAGGCGCTGTTTGGTGTGATTGAGCGCTTACTGCGGCAGCTTGTCGTCAATGCCCTTGACGTACCAGTTCATGCCGAGGATGTCGCCATCGGGCAGCGGCTTGCCGGCTTCGCCCACAACGGTGCCATCCTGCTTGGTGATCGGGCCCGTGAAGGGATGGAACTTGCCTGTCTTGATGGCCTCCGCCGTATCGGCCGCAGCCTTGGAGACATCTTCCGGCAGATTGGTGTAGGGCGCCATCGCAACGGTGCCTTGGGCCATGCCATCCCACGAGGATTCAGACTTCCACGTGCCATCGAGCACCTGGCCCACGCGCCGCACATAATAGGGCGCCCAGTTGTCGACGATCGCGGTGAGCTGTGCCTTGGGCGCAAACTTGATCATGTCGGAGGCCTGGCCAAAGCCCACGGCGCCCGCCTTCTCGGCCTCCTGCAGCGGAGCGGCGGAGTCGGTATGCTGCGAGAGCACGTCAGCGCCCTGGCTCAGCAGAACCTTGGCAGCGTCAGCTTCCTTGCCGGGGTCAAACCAGGTGTTGGCCCAAACGATCTTGACCTTGAAGTCCGGGTTCACCGACTGCGCGCCCAGCATGAATGCGTTGATGCCGGCGATGACTTCCGGGATCGGGAAGGAGGCAATGTAGCCCGCCGTGCCGGTCTTCGACATCTTGGCTGCGATCTGGCCGATCACATAACGGCCCTCGTGGAACTTGGCGTTGTAGGTCGTCACGTTTTCGGCGGTCTTGTAGCCGGTCGCATGTTCGAACTTCACATCCGGGAACTTCTTGGCAACCTTGAGGGTGGGCTCCATGAAGCCGAAGGAGGTGGTGAAGATG
>JBEIDW010000170.1:0-5268 GCA_040383265.1 Hyphomicrobiales bacterium | reverse complement strand
GCTCAAGGACTGGCGGCGCATCTCAACCCGCTATGACCGCTGCGCTCACACTTTCTTCTCCGCCATCTGCATCGCAGCCAGCTTCATCTTCTACCTCAATCAATGAGTCCTGACCCTAGGGACACGACCAGGGATTGAACTGTCGTAAACAGTACCGCTTCGCCAGCAAGACCGTCATCGCCGCGCAACAGTGTCTGCATCCGGTTGGCCATCGGTATCATCGAAAATCATCATTTCCATTTTGCCTGGTTTGGCGCTGACAATACAGACGGCGAGACTGAATTCATTCATCAGGTCATATGCCTGCAGCCTGTAGAGTGCCGCCTTGCCCAGCAGGGGCGGAAGGCTGCCGATCTCGAGGCTTTCGGGATCGATGCCAATAAGCCGGGGGTCGGCCTGAAGACCAAACCCCGTCGCTTTCGTGATAGCCTCCTTGCACGTCCATAGGCGGATGAAACGGCGGGTCCGAAGCGCGGGCGGCGCGGCCCTTACCCAAGTCAGCTCATGCGCAGTTAGGCATTGGGGCCAGAGGTTTTCGGGCGTCTGCCGGTCGATGCGCTCGATGTCAGCGCCGACCGCGACAACCGGATCCATGACAACTGCAATGGCTGTTACCCCGGTACAATGAGATGTATTGAAGTTGGTCGATGCCGCATGGGTGGACGTGACCGCTGGCTTGCCGAAACGCCCGGCGGTGAAAGCCAGGGACGCGGGATCGTCATTCAGATAACTCCCGAGCACAAGACGGCGCTGTATACGACCCTGCTCAAACAGAACTCTGTCGGCTTGTCTGACGAAGCCCTGCGTTTGCTTGTGCTCCTCGGGACAAAGCACATTACAATTCCGCGAGGCGGCCGCGCTCCCGGTCCTCATGACATGAATCTGAACGCTGATGACGCTGTGACTCAAAATTCAGGCCTTGTGCAAGAGACGGAGGTTCGTCGCCCCCAACGTAACGTGGGACCGCTCAGCAACATTCCATCCCGCAAGGAGTTGCGCCGTCCGAATGTTAGTGCCTGGACGGCCCCAAGGCCGGCATGGAGGGGAACGGCCGTCCCAGGATTGGATGCGGCAACCAATATCGCTGCTTGGACGGTCCATTGTTTTCAACATCGGCCCGCATTGGGATTTTGTAAACGCAGGCTTCCTTAGCGGCCTTCGCACCGGAATTCTAGTCAAGCGTGCCACGGTAACGGCTCATGGCGATGGCGACCACAATAACCAGCGTCAATCCCAGAGCCGCCAATTCGTTGGAGAGTTGCGCCGCTGTTGCGCCCTTCAGCATCACGCCGCGCACGATGCGGAGGTAGTGTGTTGACGGCAGCAATTCGCCCAGCAGCTGGGCCCAGGCCGGCATGCCGCTGAACGGGAAGGCGAAGCCCGAGATCATGAACGTGGGGAGAAAGAAAAAGGTCGACATCTGCGTCGCCTGTAGCGGGTTCTTTGCAATGGTGGAGATCGCAAAGCCAATGGCAAGATCGATGAGGATGTAAAGCAGCGTAGACAAGGCGAAGAGCGTGACGCTTCCTAAGAACGGAACGCCGAAGATGAAGCGCCCGGCCAGCACAATCATCGTCACCTGCACCGCGCCGATCAGGATGTAGGGGGTGATTTTTCCTATCATGACCTGAATTGGCAGGATTGGCATTGCGATCAGGTTCTCCATGGTTCCCCGTTCGCGCTCGCGCGTGACGGCGAGCGACGTCATCATGACCATCGTCATGGTGAGGATCACGGCGAGTAATCCCGGCACGAGATTGTAGCGGGTCACTGCCTCGGGATTATACCGCCTTTGCAGGACGAGGTCGACGGGCGATATCCCTGGCACCAGGCTGGCCAACGGCCCCTCGAGTTCGCGCGTGAGCGTCTGATTGATGGCTTGCGAGACGGCGTTCAGTGCAGGCCCCGTCGTAACGGGATCGGTGGCGTCCGCCTCCACCGCAATTTGCGGGCGCTCACCGCGCACCAGCTTGCGCGTCAAGCCGGCTGGAATGTGGATGACGAATTGAACCTCACCGCGCTGCAGCAGTTCATCGGCTTCAGCCTCCGTCGCTGACTCGCGGGTAATGGCGAAATAGCCGGTATTCGTGAGGGCCGTCACAAGGCTTCGGGCCAGCGGTGATTGCTCGGAGACCAGCGCCGCCGTAGTCAGCTGCTTGGGATCGAGGTTGATGGCGAAACCGAACAATACAAGCTGCACAATGGGAATCAGCAGCATCATGGCGAAGGTTGGCCTGTCACGGCGGAGTTGCAGAGCCTCCTTGGCGGTCATGGCCCAGAGCCTGGCAAAAAAGGCTCTCATGACAGTTCCAGCATGTTGTCTTTGGTTTCGCCCATGAGATGGATAAACACGTCCTCCAGTGTCGGATCGGTGTCCTGCCACGTCAGTTCCCCGGACTGGAACGGGCTTGTGGCTTTCCATAACGCGTCGCGCTCTGGGCCGCAGACGTGAAGTGCCGTGCCGAAGGCTGCCGCGGCGGTGATGCCTGGCACACGTCTCAGTTGCGGGGCAAGGCGGTCCGCCCCCGGACCGGTTGCCACTAGCGCCGAAAGCCCCGAGCCTGCGATAATCTCCTCCGCCGTCCCTCGGGCCATCAGCTTGCCATAGGCAATGTAGGCGAGTTCCTGGCAGCGCTCTGCCTCGTCCATGTAATGGGTGGATACGAGGATTGTTATGCCCTGGGCGGCCAAGGCATGAATCTCGTCCCAGAAGGCGCGTCGCGCCTTTGGGTCCACGCCCGCCGTCGGCTCGTCGAGAAGCAATAGTTTCGGCGCGTGTAGCACGCAGGCAGCAAGTGCGACGCGTTGTTTCCACCCGCCGGACAGCGATCCCGTCAACTGGTGCTGGCGGCTGGCGAGGTCAAGCCGCTCCAGCGCCTCGTCGACCACGCGGCGTAGATTGCGGAGAAGATAGATCCTGCCTACGAATTCGAGATTCTCGCGGATGGTGAGCTCGTCGTATAGCCCGAAGCGCTGGGTCATGTATCCAGCCTGCGCCTTGACCTGGTCGCGCCCGGAGATGATGTCGTGCCCAAGGCAGGTGCCTGAGCCGCCGTCGGGCGTCAGCAAGCCGCAGATCATGCGAAGCGTGGTGGTCTTGCCCGAGCCGTTGGGCCCAAGAAAGCCGCAGATCCGGCCCGGCATCACCCGGAGGTTTACGTTGTCGACGACGGTGCGCTGTCCGAAGCGCTTCACCAAGCCGCGCACGTCAATGGCGGGCGATGTCATCGCAGCGGTTCCACTTCGATGGGTATGCCAGGACGCAATTGCGGATCCGGCACCTTGAGCTTCGCCTCCACGAGGTAGACGAGTTTGGCGCGGGCAGAACTGGAGTAGATCACCGGCGGAGTGTATTCGGGCTGGCTCGCCACGTGGCTGATGATTGCTGTCTTGTATCCGCCGCACCCGTCGCAGCGGAAGCTGACCTCGGTGCCCGGTGCCGCCTTCGCCAGAACGCTTTCCGGGACGAAGAAACGCAACGTTATGTCCAATGGCTTCTTTAGTGAAACGACCGGCTGGCCAACGCTGACCCATTCACCGACTTCAAAGAATACTTCCTCGACGATTGCGTCGACAGGCGCTGCGGGCGAGAGATCGGCGAGCGATGCTCGGGCCCTGTCCAGCTGCGCCAGAGCCTCGGCGATGCGGGCCAATGCAGCGTCCAGCTCAGCCGGCCGCGCAGGGAGCTTCGCCACCTGTTCGGTGGCGCGGAGTTCAACAAGGCGGGACTCGCTGAAGTTCACCTGCTGGGTCGCTTCGTCGAGTAGGGCCTGGGCTGCAATCCCGCTGTTGGCGAGAGTGGACGCGCGCCGCAACTGTTTGCGCGCAAGTTCGAGGCTCGCTTCTGTCTGCACGATTTGCGCTTGTATTACAGCGATTTCTTCCTGGCGCCGCCCAGTGAGCAGATTTTGATACATGGCCTGCGCCGACTTCACGGCCGCTTCGGTGCGCGCCACTTCGGACGCCGCCTGTTCCGGGTCGAGGTCGAAGAGCGCTGAGCCTGCCGTGACGGGCCTGCCCTTCGTGGCCCTTACACCGGCAATGCGCCCATGCGCGGGCGCGCCAATAAGCAGAAACTCGCCCTCGGCATAACCGAGGTAGTTTAATTGACCCGGCGGTTGCGGCAACCAGTGATTGCGCAAGGCAAAGGCGGCAACTGCGAGAACGCACATGATCAAAGGCAAGGCCAGCTTTTTCATGCGGCCAGCCCGCGCCAATGCTGCGGTGCTGACGGGATCGCGGGCGTTGTGAAGCACCTCGCGCTGGAAGAGATAACCTCGGCGAACTCCGGGTTAGCCATCTCTCCGTCCGGAGGCCATCCAATCGAATGACAGGTGCGGACTTTACTTACCAGACGCTCTGACATGAGTCTGGGTACCAACTAGCCCAATTCAAGTCAAATGGAGCTATTGCATGAGCTAGGCTCAGGACCCATTAAAGCTGTTGCGGATCAGTTGTCGTTTTGATTCAAGGCTTCCGAAAGAGGAGGCCCTGATGAGTGAACTGTTTCTTCTGAGTAAGGCCCAAATGGCACGGATTTCGCCGCATTTTCCGCTTGCTCACGGAGTACCGCGCGTCGATGACCGGCGCGTGGTGAGTGGCATCATCTATGTTATCCGCAATGGTCTGCAATGGAAGGACGCGCCCAAACGCTACGGCCCCCACAAGACCCTCTATAACCGCTTCATCCGGTGGAGCAGGCTCGGGGTGTTTGACCGCATCTTTGCCAGTCTTGCAGGCGAAGGACCACGGCCCGAGCGCATCATGATTGATGCCACCCACCTGAAGGCGCACAGAACCGCGGCCAGCTTGCTTAAAAAGGGGCTGTTTCCCGTCGTATCGGGTGAACGAAGGGCGGCCTGAACTCCAAGCTCCATGTGGTGTGCGACGGTGAAGGCAGGCCGCTGGCCATGTTGCTGTCCGAGGGCCAGATGAATGACCATACGGGCGCAAAGCTGCTCTATCCAAGCCTACCTCCCGCCGACATCCTAATTGCCGATAAGGGCTATGATAGTGATGAGTTCCGCCATGCGCTCGCCGCCAGGAACATCAAGGCCTGCATTCCACCGAGGCGTAACCGAAAGATACAGCACGCCTTCGACAAGCAACTCTACAAGACGCGCCACAAGACCGAGAACATGTTTGGAAAACTCAAGGACTGGCGGCGCATCTCAACCCGCTATGACCGCTGCGCCCACACCTTCTTCTCCGCCATCTGTATCGCAGCCAGCTTCATCTTCTATCTTAATCAATGAGTCCTGACCCTAG
>JBEIDW010000169.1:0-5360 GCA_040383265.1 Hyphomicrobiales bacterium | reverse complement strand
CGGCAAGCGAGATCGTCTGGTTTGCGAAGTTTGATGCGAAGGCGATGATCGCCGCTATGCCGCAGGCGACGCTCATGATGGGCGTTCCCACATTCTATACGCGCCTTCTGGCGGAAGAGAGCTTTACCCGCGAAGCGTCTGGCAACATGCGGCTCTTCATTTCAGGCTCCGCGCCGCTGCTGGCGGAAACCCATGAAGTGTTCTCCGCCCGCACCGGCCATGCAATTCTCGAGCGTTACGGCATGACGGAAACCGGCATGATCACCTCGAACCCCTATGATGGCGCACGCGTGCCCGGCTCGGTTGGCTTTGCGCTTCCCGATGTGTCGGTACGCATCCAAGGCGGCCAACCAGGGGTTATCGAGGTGAAAGGCCCAAATGTTTTCATGGGTTACTGGCGAATGCCGGAAAAAACCCGCGAGGACTTCACCGCAGATCACTACTTCATCACCGGTGACGTTGCCATGATTGACGCGGAAGGCCGCGTTACCATCGTGGGCCGCGCCAAGGACATGATCATTACTGGTGGCTTCAACGTCTACCCGAAAGAGATAGAAGAAGCGATTGATGCCCTGCCCGGTATTGGCGAATCCGCCGTGGTCGGCGTGCCTCACCCGGATTTCGGCGAGGGCGTCCTGGCCGTTGTCACGGCAAGCGGGCCCATGCTCTCCGAAACGGAGATGATTCACCGTTTGTCAGACCGGCTGGCCCGGTTCAAGGTGCCAAAGCGGTTGTTCACGGTTGCAGAACTCCCCCGCAACGCCATGGGAAAAGTCCAGAAGGCGGAACTGCGCAAGCGCTATGCGGCAACATTCGCCTCCGACCCCGCATAAGCCTTCACCATAGCGCGGCGCTCTTACGGAAGCAAAAAGGCTGCTGAGTTCACCGGGAACTTTCCCGCTTCTGCCGCATTGTGGCGAACTAATGCGCACTGGGATACCGGTGCTCATGTGTATGCGGCAGGGGAGACGGGAAGGTGGGACGGAGCAATGAAATGCGGTCGCCATTGGTTAGGTCGGGCGATAGCGCAAGACCTCCCCCCTTCAGTGACATGGCAGCGCCATACCGAGAGAACCGCACAACGCATCTTGAAACTCTCTACCGCCTGACCGACCGCTTCTACCGCGCCAGTGACATGCAGTCAGTCCTCCGGGCGGCCATGGACGCAATCACGGAAGGCCTTGGATGCGCGAAATGTTCCATTCTGCTGTTCGACAGCGGCGACGTTATACGCTTCGTGGCGTGGCGCGGGCTGTCAGACCATTTCCGCCAAGCCCTCGATGGACACACGCCATGGAAACCCGGCATCGCCGAGCCACCACCGATCTTCATATCTGATATCATAAAGTCGGATGACAGCGAATTTGTGAAGACCAACATATGCAATGAAGGTATTCGCAGTCTGGCCTTCATACCGATCACATCGCAGGGCCGTGTGATTGGCAAGTTCATGGCCTGTTATCCAGCGCCGCATCATTATTCGGAAGCCTCCAGGACACTGGCCGTCACGATTGCGCGGCAACTGGGTTTCGGCCTCGAGCGCGCAAAGATCGAGCAGGCCCGCATCGACAGCCTGAGAGACCTGCAGGATTCCGAGCAACGCTTCCGCCTAATGGCGGAAAAGGCGCCGGTGATGATCTGGATGTCGGATGCGAAGGGCAACTGCCTTCACCTCAACGAGATGCTGCGCCGGTTCTGGGGGCTTGATGAGACAGGCGTTGCAAGCTTCAACTGGCAATCCACCGTTCATCCCGACGATGCGGATTATGTCAGCGCCCGCATGAGCGCGGTAACCGAACGGCGGGAACGGGTCTCCGTGGTGGCCCGCTACCGTAACAGCGCCGGCGAGTACCGCATACTCGAGACGCTGGCACATCCGCGCTTTTCGTCAGATGGAACCTTAATGGGCCTCACCGGCGTCAACACCGATGTCACCGAGCGCGAATATGCCGTAAAGGCCCTGCGCGATAGCGAGGAACACTTCCGGCTGGTGGTGGAGGCGGCACCCTCCGGCATGGTGATGACGGATGGCGAAGGTCGCATCCTGATGGTCAATGCACTGTGTGAAAGGCTGTTCGGCTATGAGCGGGGCGAACTTCTGGGCCGCCCGGTGGAAGTTCTTGTACCGCCGGATTCACGCGGCGAGCATCCATCCTTGCGCAGCCGCCATGTACAAGCCCGACCGCCGCATCTACTGACCCGTGAAGTGATGGGGCACCACAAGGATGGCCGTAGCATTCCGCTTGAGATCGGCGTCAACCCGATCCAGACATGGGAAGGCCTTCGCGTCATTGCCACCATATCCGATATCGCGGAGCGCAAGCAGGCCGAGGCGCAGCGGGAGCTACTGCTCGCCGAACTTAACCACCGTGTGAAGAACACTCTGTCCGTCGTGCAGGGCATCGCCTACCAGACGTTTCGGCATAGCGACAGGGCAGCGCGTGAGGCCTTTGAAGGCCGGCTTCTGGCGCTGGCCCGCGCCCATGACCTTCTCACCCGGTCGCACTGGGAGAGCACGTCACTCCGACAGATCGCCATCGATACCTTGCAGATCGAAAAGCCGGACGGTCAGCGCATAACCGCCGAGGGGCCACTTATCAACCTCAACCCTCATGCAGCGCTGACCATTGCACTGGCCCTGCATGAGTTGTTCACCAACGCACTCAAGTACGGGGCACTCTCGCAGGAGGCAGGCAGCGTAGACCTCTCCTGGCGGCCTGAGAAGGCAGCAGGCAAGCTCCGCATCGAATGGCGCGAGCATGGCGGGCGGCCGGTCCGCCACCCCACACACAGAGGGTTTGGCTCACTGCTTCTGGAACACACGCTGGCGCGTGATCTCGACGGCCGGGTCGAACTATCATTCGAGCCTTCCGGCGCTGTCTGCATCATCGAGATGCCGCTGTCTGAACAAGGAGGGCCTGCATGTCTGGGCTGAAAGGCAAGCGTATTCTGGTCGTCGAGGACGAAGCGCTCATTGCCGTTATGGTGGAAGATATGCTTGCCGATTTCGGAAGCATTGTGGTGGGGCCTGCCGCCACTATTCAGGCTGCCCTTGCGCTGGCTCAAAGCGAGGTAATCGACGCCGCGATTCTTGATGTGAATGTCCGGGGAGAGCGTATCGACCCTGTGGCCGAAGCCCTCTTTGCTCGTGGCGTACCCGTGCTCTTCGCAACAGGTTATGGCGAGGTGCGTCTGTTGAATGGCGCGAAAGCGGTGGTGATCGACAAGCCCTATACCAAGGAAAAACTGGCCCTCGGCCTAACCCGTGGCCTTGGTGTTGAAGACCCAGTCACGCCCTCCTAGCTTCTTACGTCCACCGTCTGCTTCAGCTTGTCGATGCCGAGGATATCGAGCGCCATTTTTTCATAGAAGGTCTCGCTCGTGCCACGCCGGATCTTGTGCATGAAGTATTTCTCGAAGCCGACCTTTGCGCCATGCACCCACTTGCCTGACGATGACCAATTGACGTTGCGCGGCGGAATCTGCGGTTGCGCCACGAAGGCAATGCCGGAGTCGCCAAAGTCCGCAAGGCATACGGCATTCCACGTCGCCTGATGGCGGGGTTCCTCGCCACGCAGCATAAGGCCGATGTTCTGTGCCGTGGCCGTCACCATGGACTCAATCATGAAGCCGGTCTTCGGAACGCCGCAGGGAACCGGTGTCACCGCCGTCGGCGGGATCGCCACACACACGCCGATCGCAAAGATATTCGGATATTTCGGGTTGCGCTGAAACTTGTCGATGAGGGTGAATCCGCGCGGATTGGAAACACCCTCGATGCCGCGCATCGGCGGCACGCCACGGAACGCCGGCAGCATCATCGAATAGCCGAAAGGCAGCTGCTTCGTAGCCCTCACAGATCCGTCATCCGCAATTTCCTCGATCGTCATTTGTCCGGGTTCGACCTTCTTCACCTTGGCGCTTGTCACCCACTTGATATGCTTGGCTCGCATCTCGCTTTCGAGCAGACCCTTCGTGTCGCCCACGCCATCAAGCCCGAGGTGTCCGATATAGGGCTCGGCCGTCACGAAGGTCATCGGCACGCGGTCGCGGATCCTGCGGCGGCGGAGTTCCGTTTCCAGCATGAACAGGAACTCATAGGCGGGACCGAAACAGGACGCACCCTGAACCGCTCCAACGATGATGGGTCCGGGGTTCTTGCAGAAGGCCTCGAAGGCCTCATTCGCCTTCAGCGCGTGCTCCACGTGGCAAACGGACTGCGTAAATCCCTCCGGCCCCAATCCCTCGATTTCATCAAAGGCCAGTTCGGGGCCCGTGGCATTGATGAGGTAATCATAATCAAGACTTGTGCCATCCACCAATTCGATGCGGTTCAGCTCAGGCAGAAGCTGCCTGGCCGGGACAGTCTTGAAGGCGATGCCCTTCTTGGCGAAGACAGGCGCGAGGTCAATTTCGATGTCGCCTTGCTTGCGCCAACCGACGGCCACCCATGGGTTTGACGGGACGAAGTGGTATTTTGGGTCCTTGGTGACGACGGTCAGCGTATCACCGGAGCGCAGCTTGTCCTTCATCTCATAAGCCATGATGGTGCCACCCAACCCCGCCCCAAGTACGACGACATGCGCCATATTTCACACTCCTTCTCGCGATGTCTCATCCAGAATGCACGGCACGTTCTTAACTGGCGGCACTCTTGTAACGGAGCACCATGTAGATCGCAGGGATCACCAGCACCGTGAGCAGCGTCGAAGACGCAAGCCCGAACAGCATCGAGATGGCGAGGCCCTGGAAGATCGGGTCAGTCAGTATGACTGCAGCCCCGATCATCGCCGCGATGGCGGTCAGGAGAATCGGCTTGAAACGTATGGCGCCTGCCTTGAGCAGAACCTCACGCAGGTCCGCATCCGGCATGTTGGCGTGTTTCACAAAGTCCACCAGCAGGATCGAGTTGCGCACAATGATTCCCGCCAGGGCGATGAAGCCGATCATCGAGGTTGCGGTAAAGGCAGCATGAAATATCCAGTGGCCAAACATGATGCCGATCAGCGTCAGCGGAACCGGCGTCAGGATCACCAGTGGCAGCTTGAACGAGCCAAACTGCGCTACGACGAGAATATAGATGCCAAGCAGCGCCACCATGAACGCCCCACCCATGTCGCGGAACGTCACCCAGGTGACCTCCCATTCTCCATCCCACAGCAGGACGGGTTTCGACTCATCGATGGGCTGGCCATGAAGCGAGATGATCGGCTTCTCTATTCCTGTCCAGTCGAGCGAGTCGAGCGCCCTGCTAACTTCGATCATGCCGTAGACCGGCGCCTCGAAAGCTCCCGCGAGTTCCGCTGTAACCATCTCGGCCGGTTTGCCGTTATGGCGGAACACCGGAAATGACGAGAGCT
>JBEIDW010000168.1:0-5420 GCA_040383265.1 Hyphomicrobiales bacterium | reverse complement strand
GGCCTTCCGTCCCACGCTGTTCCACATCGCCGTTCCCGATATTCTCGGCTATCAGGCGCTGAAACTGTCCGAGGCCTGGGGCATTCCGGCCGTTGCCTCCTATCACACCCGCTACGATACATATCTGCGCTTCTATGGGTTGGGCTTTCTCGAAACACTCGGCCAGCGCTACATGCGGAATTTCTACAATCGCGTGCGCCGCGTCTATCCGCCGTCTGAATCGATGGCGGCGATCATCCGCGCCGAAGGCCAATCGCAACAGGTAGAAGTGTGGGCGCGCGGCGTTGACAGCGATCTCTTCTCTCCCGCCAGGCGCGACATGGCGTGGCGGCAAAGCTTCGGTATTGCCGATAACGAGGTGGTGGTCAGCTTCGCCGGGCGTCTGGTGAAGGAAAAGAACACCGCCATCTACATGCGGGTGATGAACCTGCTGAAAAGCCGCGGGCTGAAAGTCCGTCCACTGATGATCGGCGATGGGCCGGAAATGGCAACCCTCAAGGCGGGCCTCCGGAATGGCGTGTTTGCCGGTTTTCTTCATGGCGAGGAACTGGCGCGCGCCTATGCCTCTTCCGACATCTTCTTCTTTCCCAGCGAAAGCGAAACCTTCGGCAATGTGACGCTGGAGGCCATGGCGAGCGGGCTTCCCGCCGTCAACGCGATCTCGAGCGGCAGCAACTCGCTGGTGATTGAAGGCGTCACGGGCCATCTTGTCAGCGCGCGTGAGGAGACCGCCATGGCGGGCTCTATCGAGACGCTGGTGCAGGACGCCGGGCAGCGCAATCGGATGGGGCAAGCCGCCCGCGCCCGCGCGCTGGATTACAGTTGGGACCATATCATGTCCGGCCTGCTCGACAGCTACCGGCAGGTCTTGCGCGAAGCCCGTGGCTAAGGCTCTGCCCCATATCTGGATCTTGTCGCGCGGGCGGAAGGGCGACCTCGACCAGATGGTTGCGCTCGCGCGCGCCGTGGGCTGGCCCCATGAGGTGAAACACCTCCGCTTCGCAGGCCCAGAGATTCCGGTTCTCTCCCGTCTGCTGCTCAAGAACAGAGCCGAAGTGCTGAGACCACCATGGCCCGATCTTGTGCTCTGCGCCGAAGCCTCTCCCAGCGTAATCGCGAAGCACATCAGGCAGATATCAGGCGGCAAGACGCGCGCTGTCTGCATCGGCAGGCCAGCGGGTGCAGCCAGTGGTTTCGACCTCGTGATCACCACGGCGCAGTATCGCATTCCGCCGGCCGCCAATGTGGTGGAACTTTCGATGCCGCTTGCCGCTGACATGGAAGCACCATCAGCCAGTTTCCGGCCGGATGGCCCCATCGCGGTCATCATCGGCGGACCCGCATTTCCGGACAGGCTCGGCGAGGCGGAGGCCAAGGCACTTGCCGCGGATGTGCTGGCCTATGCGGCGAAGCGCAAGGCAGTTCTCGCGGTTCACACCAGCCCCCGCACCCCAAAGGCCGTTGCCGCTGCCTTGGCCCGCGCCATCACGGCGCCGCACCAGCTGCATGTGTTCGGACAAGGCCCGAACCGCTACCGCGAGATACTGGCCGAGGCCTCGGAAATCGTCGTGACGAGCGACTCCGTCTCGATGGTGGCGGACGCGCTGGCTTCGGGCAAAGCTGTTTCCATCTATCGCCTGCCGCTTTCAGACAGTTTCAAGCTGCGTCTGGGCGAGTGGCTACACCGGAAGGCATTTGGAGCGCCAGAGGCAGGCGTCATGCCCATCCGCTGGCTGTTCGATGCGGGGATCATCGAGGCGGCGGCAGACCGGCGGCGGCTTTTCACACGACTCGTTTCGGAGCAGCGCATCAGTTGGTTTGGCGATGCGTCCGCTCCGCCACAGCCAGGGGCGACTGCTGCCGACTTGGCGCGGGCTGTGGACAGTCTCCGGGGCGTGATGGCCTGCGTCCCGCCGGCCTCCCGATAAAATTGAGACAACTTTCCGCCCGTCACATGTTCAGACTAACACCCGGCTCAACCCAACTGTGCATTGCAGTAACGTCAAGTTCCGTCTTCGTTCGTAGATTTTGCAAACGTTTGCAGGATTGACGGTGGCATGCGACGCTCGGCCGGATGGCAGAAATTCGCCTAACGATCTGTTATATAACTGTTTTCAATCCTTAAAACTTGAAAATACAGCATTGGATCAAACTGCAAACCTTTGCAGCTCTTTCATGAAATTCCCGGTTTGTTCTGAAACGCTGCAAATGCTCAGAGCAAGGGACTCAGCAGTCTCAGGGCCGACTCGCGCAGGCGCTCGATGAGCGGTCGTTCCGGCCACGGAACGAGCGAGACTTTGTCCGATGCATCAATATAGGTTGACTGCAACCGCCGCAGTTCGGGAATGAAACTGCCGCCAAAGACAAGCAACGAGACTTCATAGTTCAGCCATAGGCTGCGCATGTCAAAATTAGCCGTTCCGAACAGCGCCACATTGCCATCAATGGTGATCGACTTGGTATGGAGCAGGCCGTTCCGGAACTCGCGGATCTCTCCGCCCATCTCGAGGATCTCGTCGAAGAAGGATCGACTGGCATAGCGCACCATGATGGAATCGATGCGCCTGGGCAGCACGATGACCACCTTCACACCCCGCGCCGCAGCCCCCCGGATCGCCGTCACCAATTGGTCTTCCGGAACGAAATAGGGGGTGGTGATGATGACTTCGTGGTCTGCGGCGTTGATCAGCGCCAGCATGACCTGCAGCAAGCCCTCTCCGGATTGCCCCGGCCCGGAAGCCAATACCTGTACTGGTACGTCTCCCTGAGGGTCAGCCACCGTGAGGCGCGTATCCTGTACCACCCGATCCAGAACTTCGCCTGTTTCGGCAATCCAGTCTCCGATCATCACCGATGCGAGGAGGCCCGCCACTGGCCCTTCGATGCGGGACATGGCATCGACCCACTCGCCCACACCCGCATCCTGCTTGAAGTAGCGCGGGTCCACCATGTTCATGCTGCCCGTCCACGCAACAGCGCCATCAATGACTACAATCTTGCGATGAAGCCTCAGGTCCGTTCGCGCTGCGAGGCCATGCAGAAGGCCCACCGGAAGGGCTTCACGAAGTTTCACGCCGGCAGCACGCAGTTTGCCAGGCTCGCTGCTCCGCCACCAGTTTCCAGCCCCCATCGCGTCAATCAGCACAAGGCATTCCACCCCGCGCCCCGCTGCACGGATCAGCGCGTCACGAACTTCGGCCGTCAGGCCGCCTTCGTTCCAGATGTAGAATTCCATGATCACGCTGCGCTGCGCTGTATCGATATCGGCGGCGATGCGCGTCAGCATATCGAGCGTGTCGGATGCAAGGGTGAGGCTGTTGCCAGCAATGGGCGGCACGCCGAAGAAATTCAGCCCCGCTCTCTGCAAGGCCCTGTTGTTATGGCTCTGATCAGCATCATCCGGGACACGGTGCCGCTCCACATGTGGCGCGGCCAGGCGGCGGAAATCCGCTCTCATTTTATCCAGCCGTTCGGCCCGCCTCTTGGGAATGCGGCGTTCCCCAATGAGAAAGTAAAGGATCGCGCCCAGATAGGGCAGCGCCATGGCAAGCATCAACCAGGCGAGTGCCACGCCGCGCGCCGGCCTGCGCAACAGGACGCGCAGAATGACGCCCGCCATCAGCGCGCCATGAGACAGTATGAGCAAGATCGAAATCATGCCACGCAAACTAGAGGCAAAGCCGCCACGCGGGCAAGCGGGACGGAATCTCGCGGGTCATGCCAAAAGGAAAACCCGCCAAGCAAAGCTTGACGGGTTTTTTGGTTGCGGGAGCCAGATTTGAACTGACGACCTTCAGGTTATGAGCCTGACGAGCTACCGGGCTGCTCCATCCCGCGTTATGACGCGAGGCGTATGTAGCAACACCGGACGGGTTTGTGAACCCCTTGTTTGAATTTCTTTTCGCATCTTCGCGTGCTTTGGGATGAAAGCGATGGGAGACCTGCAACGTTGAGAGGTTCCCCGGCGCAACCGCCTGCGCTAGTGTCGCTCATATGTCCACAATGCTATCTTCGCTCTCACCGCGCAGTGCCGTAACGGCCGTCTTTTTCAGCTTCGGAACGGCGATCGGGGCGATGGCGGGATCCATGCCTTCGGTGATGCGCAGCGCTGGCATGTCATCCGAGATCCTAGGCCTCGGCCTTACCGTCTCGACCATTGCCACGGTCGCTGCCATGTCGCTGGGCGGCAGGATCGCACGCCATGCATCCAACCGTGCCGTGCTTCTTGCCGTATTGCCGGTGTTTGCAGCCAGTCTGCTTGCCTATCTTGTGGCGCAGTCGCCGCTGTGGTTTTTCCTGGCCGTCCTGCCGATGGGCTTCTGCTTCGGACTGACTGACCTGTTCATGAACGCCGAGGCAGTGGCCATTGAGCACGATATGCGGCGGCCCGTCTTCATGACCTTCCATGGCGCTGTCTCAGCGGGAGTTGCGATCGTATCGGTTCTCGCAAGCTATCTCTCGACCATGCTTGGCGCATGGGCCACGGGTGCGGTTGCAACCCTCGTGTTTGCAGTGTCCTGGGTGCTGGTTCACCAGACCGTCACGCCACGGCCCCTCGCGCAAGGCAAGGCCGCGCGTCTCGCCACGCTCCCGAACAAGCTGCCACTCACGCTGCTGGGCATCGCGGCCGGCCTTATCATCGCGGCAGAGACGACCGCGCTCTTGTGGTCCGCGAAACTGCTCGATGAGCAGGCTCCATCACTCGCCGCCATTGCTGGACTGGGTGCGGCCTTCTTCGGCCTCTGCAATGCCGCAATGCGCTTTCCTGGCGATGCGCTTCGCAGCCATCTCGGGGACATGACACTGATGACCGCATCCTTGCTGGTGTCGATCGCAGGCTTCATCACCTTGGGGCTCACCAGCAGCTTTGCCGGAAGCGTTGCTGCATTCGCTGCGGTTGGGCTGGGGCTCGCCCTTCTCATTCCCTGCATCTTCTCGATGGCGGCTGGACTCATTCCCGAAAACCGCGCGGGGGCGCTGAGTTTCGTATCACTCCTGACCGCCCTGCCGCGGTGCGCGGCGCCCGGCGTGTTCGGCATCATCGCAGCGGGTCTTGGCATCAGCACAGCTTTTGGGCTGGTGGCCCTGGCGCTTACGGTTGCGCTCCTGCTGATCGTGTATTTCGGATCCCGCAGGGCTTCCTGACCACGTCACTCACAACAAAAACCCCGCTCATGCATCTCTGCACGAGCGGGGTTTTTTCAATTTATCATGGATGAAGGGGATTTTTCTGTTCTTTGCAGGCCTGGCAGCGACCTACTCTTCCGCGTCTTGAGACGAAGTACCATTGGCGCTGGGGCGATTTACGGCCGAGTTCGAGATGGGATCGGGTATGGACGCCCCGCCAGAGCCACCAGGCCGGCGAAGAACAGAATGGGATGAGCACATATTTTCTATCAGAGATCTGATGTCCAAGAGAT
>JBEIDW010000167.1:0-5470 GCA_040383265.1 Hyphomicrobiales bacterium | reverse complement strand
GGCATACTGGTTGCCGGACATCATCGTCTTGCCGTCCTTCCAGATCGAGAAGTGGCAATGCATGCCAGAGCCGTTGTCGCCGAAGATGGGCTTGGGCATGAAGGTGGCGGTCTTGCCATAGGCGTGGGCCACGTTGTGGATCACATACTTGTAGATCTGCATGTGGTCGGCGGCGGTGACGAGCGGCTGATAGCGGGTGCCGAGCTCATGCTGGGCGGAGGCCACTTCGTGGTGGTGTTTCTCGACGATGAGGCCCATGTCACCCATGGTGGCGAGCATCTCGGAGCGCATGTCCTGCGCGCTATCCATCGGGTTCACCGGGAAGTAGCCGCCCTTGGTGCGCATGCGGTGGCCCATGTTACCGGTGTCGTAGTCACGGTCCGAGTTGGACGGAAGCTCGATCGAGTCCAGCTTGAAGCCGGTTGAGTAGGGGGTGACAGAGAACGTCACGTCATCGAAGATGAAGAATTCGGCTTCGGGGCCGACGAAGATCGTGTCGCCGATGCCGGTGGACTTGAGATAGGCCTCGGTGCGCTTGGCGATCATGCGCGGGTCACGCGCATAGCCTTCGCCCGTGCCGGGTTCGAGAATGTCGCAGAACACGGCCAGCGTGGTCTGGGCATAGAAGGGATCGAGATGGGCGGAGGTCGGATCGGGCATCAGCACCATGTCCGACTCGTTGATGGCCTTCCAGCCGGCGATGGAGGAACCGTCGAACATCAGGCCCTCGGCCCATGCGTCTTCACCCATCTGGGAGACGTCCATGGTGAGATGCTGAAGCTTGCCGCGCGGATCCGTGAAGCGCAGGTCGACGTACTTGACGTCCTTTTCGGCGATCATCTTGAGGACGCCGGCGACGTCCATTGGCTTGCTCATGATATGTCCCTCTGGTCTTGCGTTGGATTGAACGGTTAGAGCGCGTCCGGGCCGGCCTCGCCGGTACGGATGCGAATGGCTTGCTCGATGTTCGAGATAAAGATCTTGCCGTCGCCGATGCGGCCGGTGCGCGCCGCGTTCTGGATGGCCTCGACGGCGCGTTCGACGAATTCATCCGCCAGCACCACCTCAATCTTCACCTTGGGCAGGAAGTCCACGACATACTCTGCACCGCGGTAGAGCTCGGTGTGGCCCTTCTGGCGGCCGAAGCCCTTGGCCTCGGTGACGGTGATGCCTTGCAGGCCCACGTCCTGAAGGGCTTCCTTCACTTCGTCGAGCTTGAACGGCTTGATGATCGCTTCGATCTTTTTCATGAGCGCTGACAGCCTCGCGTTTGGTTGCAAGACGGGTTTGCATATGCCGTGCCAACTCCTCAGGGCTTATAAATCAGAGGCTTATAAAGCGTGATGAAATTTTAGGCCGCCAGGCCTGTTGAATAATTAGGCATGACTGCCCAAGAATTACTCAGCTCTTGAGTGGTACGCCATGCGATTGGTTCCGTGATCGCATGGAATGGGATAGCCTTGTCACATGAGCACCGAAATTCTCACACCCGCCGAGATGTATCAGGCCGATGCGCTTGCCGCAGGGGCGGGCATCGCAACCGCTGCTCTCATGGAAAATGCCGGCCGGGCGGTGGCGGAAGAAATCATCCGGCGGTTTGGTGCACGGCCAACACTTGTGCTGTGCGGGCCCGGCAACAATGGCGGCGATGGGTTTGTCACCGCGCGCTACCTCAGGGACTGGGGTTGGCCGGTCCGCCTCGCCCTTCTGGGCGATGTGGAGAGCCTCAAGGGTGACGCAGCCTTGATGGCTCATCGCTGGGATGGGCCAGTGGAGCTGGGCTTTACGATCGGCGGCGCCGAACTGATCGTTGACGCGTTGTTCGGCGCGGGGCTTTCGCGCGCATTCCCGCAAGAGTTAGCCGACGCGGTGAATGGCGCGGGCTGTCCGGTCGTGGCGGTGGATGTGCCCTCGGGTCTTGACGGCCTCACGGGCCAGCCTCTGGGTGCTGCCATCGTGGCGGATGTGACGGTCACTTTCTTCCGCCCGAAACCCGGCCACCTGCTGATGCCCGGGCGCGAGCTCTGCGGCGAGTTGGTGGTGGCGGAGATCGGCATTCCCACTACGGTGCTGCATGAGATTCAGCCCTCGGCATGGGTGAATACGGACATCCTGCTGCCCGGCCTTGACCCCGGCGGGCATAAATATGGCCGTGGCCATGCGGTGGTCGTATCCGGTGGGCCCTTGCATACGGGGGCCTCTCGGCTTGCGGCCCGGGCCGCGCAGTCCACCGGGGCAGGGCTCGTCACGCTGTCAGGCAGCCCCGCCGCGCTGGCGGTTCATGCCGCGCAGGTTTCAGCCATCATGCTGTCGGATGCTGACCTTGCCACGCTGCTCTCCGACCGGCGCAAGAATGCGGTGCTGATCGGCCCTGCTGCAGGTGTGGGGGTGGAAACGCGTGACGCGGTGGAAGCCGTGCTGATAAGCGGCGCGGCGGGCGTGCTCGATGCCGATGCGCTCACCTCTTTCGGGCAAGAGCGGGAGCGGCTGTTCCGCCTGATCGGGCTGCTGGACGGCCGACCCGTGGTGATGACGCCGCATGAAGGTGAGTTCCGGCGTATCTTCGACATCGACGCGCCGTCCAAGCTGGACCGGGCGCGGCAGGCCGCAGCACTTTCGGGCGCCATCATCATCCTCAAGGGCGCGGATACTGTGATCGCTGAGCCCGGCGGGCGGGCGCGGATCAACGTCAATGCGCCACCTTCGCTGGCGACCGCCGGCTCAGGCGACGTGCTGGCCGGCATTGTGACGGGGCTTCTGGCGCAGGGGCTCGATCCCTTCGAAGCCGCCTGCTCGGCCGTGTGGCTCCATGGTGATGCCGCCGAACGGCACGGGGCGGAAGGCCTCACCGCCGAGTCTCTCTTAGCCTTCCTATGAACCGTCCGCTTCCGCTGCTGCTGATTACCGGCTTGGCCTTCGGCTGCAATTTTCCGCTGGGAAAGCTGGCGGTCATGGCGGGTGTTGCCCCGGCAATGTGGGCGCTGGTGATCTGCCTGAGCGCCGGGGTGTCGGTTCTTGTGGCAGCGCTGATGTTCGAGGATTCCCCCGCAGTGCCGGGCCTTTACCGCTATGCGGCGATTTCGGCGGTCATCTCCAACGTGATCCCGCTTTTGCTCACCATGATGGTGATCCCCCATATCGGCAGCGGCATCACGGCCATTCTGGTGGCAACGTCTCCCGTCACCACGGTTCTATTGTCCATGTTGCTGAAGGTGCGCCCGCCCAATGCACTGGGGCTTTTCGGGATTGCCGTGGGGCTTTTGGGCGCGGTCACCATTATCGTGGGCCGCAATGCGGGGTTGGGTGGGGGCGATGCTATCTGGTTGTTCCTTGGTACCCTGATCCCGGTGTTTCTCGGAACGGGCAATGTCTACCGCAGCCTCGCCTGGCCGAAAGGCGCAGGGCCGATGCGGTTGGGGGCGGTGGTCAACCTTTCCGCCGTGCTGCCGCTTCTCCTGATCGCCGCCGTCAGCGGCGGAGTGGACCTCGCGGCGCTGGCTCAGGTTCCGGGGCTTGTGGCCGCCCAGTTCGCCGCCGCGACGGTCATGTACCTCACCTTCTTCCGCCTGCAGGCGGTGGGTGGGCCAACCTACCTCTCACAGATCGGTTATGTTGCAGCCGCCGTGGGGGTAGGGGTGGGCGTCGCCTTCCTGGGTGAACGCTACCCGCCGATGGTGTGGGCCGGAATTGCGGTGGTCGCGGTGGGGATCGGGCTTTCGACTTTCAGCCAGACCCGCCGCTAGTACGCCGGTGGCTTTCAAAACGCCTGCGTTTTCTTCACTGGCATCCCGAAAACCCCTCTGCTATAGACCGCGCCCATTGCAACGGCCCGGGGTTATGCTTGTGCGCGGGCGTGGTGAAATTGGCAGACACGCTGGATTTAGGTTCCAGTGGGGAAACCCGTGGGGGTTCAAGTCCCTCCGCCCGCACCAGGCACGAGCTGAACCCAACCGGCGCCACATGGCCCATTGATTGATACGGAAGCAGGAACGATGCAGGTTACCGAGACGCTCAGCGCTGGCCTCAAGCGCGAATACAAGGTGGTGGTCAACGCCGCCGAACTCGACCAGGAACTGAACGCCAAGCTCGTTGACATGTCGAAGCGCGCCAACATCAAGGGCTTCCGCCCCGGCAAGGTGCCGGTGCATCACCTGAAGCGCGTCTATGGCCAGTCTGCCATGGCGGAAGTCGTCCAGAACACCATCGACTCCAAGTCGAAGGCGCTTCTCGACGAGAAGAAGCTGAAGCCTGCCTACCAGCCGGAAGTGAAGCTGCCGGAAGATGAAGCCGAAGTGAGGGCTGTCATGGATGGCAAGGGTGACCTCGCCTTCTCCGTCTCCTTCGAGATCATCCCCGATTTCGACATCAAGGATCACGCGGGCCTGGAACTCACCCGCCATGTTGTCGAGGTGTCCGAAGACCAGATCGCCGAGACGCTGAAGCGCATCGCCTCGCAGTCCAAGTCCTTCGAGGACAAGGATGGCGCTGCCGCCACGGGCGACCGCGTGACCATCAACTTCATCGGCACTATTGACGGCGTGGCCTTCGACGGCGGCACCGCCGAGGACGTGGCGCTCGAACTCGGTTCAGGCCAGTTCATCCCCGGCTTCGAGGAGCAGCTCGTTGGCGCCAAGTCTGGCGATGACATCACCGTGAAGGTGACCTTCCCCGAGACCTATGGCGTGGCCGAACTCGCCGGCAAGCCCGCTGAATTCGCCACCAAGGTGACGAAGGTTGAAGGCGCCAAGGAGACTGCCATCGACGACGACTTCGCCAAGAAGATCGGTTTTGAGGACCTCTCCAAGCTCAAGGACATGGTGAAGGAGCGCACCGGCGCTGAATTCGCCCAGATGACCGCCATGAAGCTGAAGCGCGACGTTCTCGACGCGCTCGACAAGGAATATTCCTTCGAGCTGCCGGAGAAGCTGGTGGATGCCGAATTCAATGGCATCTGGAACGCGCTGCAGGGCGAAATGAACCGTTCGGGCAAGAGCTTCGCCGACGAGAACACCACGGAAGAAGATGCGCGCAAGGAATACCGCGCCATCGCCGAGCGCCGCGTACGCCTAGGGCTGGTGCTCGGCACCATGGGCGAACGGGAAAACGTGCAGGTGACGGAGCAGGAGCTGCAGAACGCGCTCATGAACCGCATGCGCCAGTTCCCCGGCCAGGAAAAGATGGTCATCGACTATTACCGCAAGAACCCCAGCGCGATGATGGAACTGCGTGGCCCTATCTTCGAGCAGAAGGTGGTGGATGCGCTGGTCGCCAGGGCCAAGGTCTCCGACAAGACCGTGACCAAGGATGAACTCCAGGCCATGGTGCAGGACGAGGAAGAAGCCTGATCCGCTTCAGACTCTATGATCTCCTGAAACGGGCGGCCTTGAATGCCGCCCTTTCTCTTTCAATCCGCAAGTGTCCTGCAAGCAGCTCCGCACATAGTGCCGCGCATCGGTACACAGGCATTCAG
>JBEIDW010000166.1:0-5532 GCA_040383265.1 Hyphomicrobiales bacterium | reverse complement strand
GGCATAGCCCGCCTCGACGAGGGTCTCGTAGCCCGCGCGGATCAGTTCCACGAGGCCGCCGCAGAGAACCACCTGCTCGCCGAACAGGTCCGTCTCGCACTCTTCCTTGAAGGTCGTCTCGATGATGCCGGAGCGGCCGCCGCCCACGCCGCTCGCATAGGAGAGCGCGAGATCATGGGCGTTGCCCGAAGCGTCCTGATGGATGGCGATCAGGCAGGGAACGCCGCCGCCCTTCTGGTATTCGCCGCGCACCGTGTGGCCGGGGCCCTTCGGCGCGATCATGACGACGTCGACCGTCTTCTTCGGCTCGATGAGGTTGAAGTGCACGTTGAGGCCATGGGCGAAGGCAATGGCCGCGCCATCACGAATGTTGGGGGCGATCTCGTCGCGGTAGATGTCGGCCTGGAGTTCATCCGGCGTTGCCATCATCATCAGGTCGGCCCACTTGGCGGCTTCGGCAACTGTCATCACCTTGAGGCCGTCTGCCTCCGCCTTCTTGATGGTCGGCGAACCGGCCTTGAGCGCGACCACAAGGTTCTGCGCGCCGGAGTCCTTCAGGTTCAGCGCATGCGCGCGGCCCTGGCTGCCATAGCCGACGATGGCAACCTTCTTGGACTTGATCAGATTCACATCGGCATCACGGTCATAGTAAACGCGCATGGGTCTCATCCATCCCTTTGGATATTGAATTGGCGCGGGAATAGCGGGGCGGGAAGCCCAAGGCAAGCGCCAAAAGGAAAGGGGCGCCATGACATTCATGGCGCCCCTGAACGGTTCACGGCGGCTCAGCTCAGGCTTTCCCGCGGTGTGCCTCTGGTCTTCCACAGGCTGTAGGCAACGCCCGCCAGCAGGATGAGGAAGGTGACCGACAGCGATACGACCGGCGGAACCTTGTCCAGCCCCAACAGCGGCGCGGCGAAGATCTTGGAGCCGATGAAGATCAGAACGACCGCCAAGGCCAACTTCAGATAGTGGAAGCGCTTCACCATGGCGGCCAGCGCGAAATAGAGGGCACGCAGGCCAAGGATGGCGAAGATGTTGGAGGTATAGACGATGAAGGGATCGGTGGTGATCGCGAAGATCGCCGGCACGGAGTCCACCGCGAAGATGACATCCGCCACCTCGATGAGCATGAGGGCGAGGAACAGCGGTGTCATGAACCACGCGAGCTTGCCCGTCTCCGGGTGCGGTTTCTTCACGAAGAACTTCTCGCCGTGATGCTCGTCCGTCACATTGAAGCGGCGGCGCATGAAGGCAAGCAGCGGGTTCTTCGCCACGTCATATTCCTTGTCCGCGAAGACGATCATCTTCACGCCGGTGGCGATGAGGAAGACCGCGAACACATAGAGCACCCAGGAAAACTCGCTGACGATCGCGGCGCCGAACCCGATCATGATGGCACGCAATACAATGACGCCCAGAATGCCCCAGAACAGCACGCGGTGCTGATACTTCAAAGGAACGGCGAAGAACGAGAAGATCATGGCGATCACGAAGACATTATCCATCGCCAGGGCCTTCTCGACGGCGAAGCCCGTCAGATATTCCATGCCGGACCCTGCGCCGAGCGACCACCAGACCCATCCGCCGAAGGCGAGGCCCAACCCGATATAAGCCGCCGAAAGCACCAGGCTTTCGCGGGCGCTGATTTCACGGTGTTCCTTATGCAGTACGCCGAGGTCTACGACCAGCAGCGTGATCACAATGCCGATGAACATCAGCCACATCCAGACCGGCTTCGTCAGCCAATCGGAAAACAGAAAAGCGGTGAGAATTTCCATGTAAGCTCCCTGAAGATGCCGTTTTGTCCGACATCACGCCGAAGGACTCGGCGCCAGAGGGGCCCGGACAGTGTGCAACTATGTTGCCGCCATGCCAGCTTCAAGCTCCACGAGGATTACAGTTTCGCAAGGTTGCAGGGTCAGAGCGCCTCGCGCGCGCCCCAGAGCAGCCGCAGGCCCAATGCCCCGAGGAACAGCCCGGTCACCCGGTCGATCCACGCCTTGGCCCGCAGATAAAAAGCCCGCACCGGGCCCGAGCCGAAGAACAGCGACACAGCGGAAAACCACCAGACCTCATTGAAGCTGACGATGAAGATCAACGCCAGGGTCATCCACAGCGGCACCTGCTCCGGCAGCATGGCAATGAAGACCGAACCGAAGAACACCACAACCTTGGGATTGGAAATCTGGGTGAGGAAGCCCTTGACGAAGGGGTTGCCGGCCGTTTCCGGTACGCCATCGATCTTCAAGGGGGCCGCCGCGTGGCGGAAAATCATGTAGGCGATGTAAAGCAGGAACACGGCACCCGCGATCTTCTTGGCCATGAACAGAACGGGCACCGCGTGGAACACCGCGTTGAGGCCGAGCAGTGCGGCGGAGGACCAGACCACCGTGCCTGCCCCCAGGCCAAGTGCCACCTTGATGCCATCGGCACGCGATTGCGCCACGGCAGTGCGCGCCGTGATGAGGAAGGAAGGACCCGGCGAGATCACCGCCAGAAGCTGGATCAGACCAATGGACAGCAGTGTAAGGAGATCAGAGGTCGCCAATGGAAGCCCGGAATTTCGTGACGGTTTCACCAAGCCCAAACATCAGCGCATCAGCGATGACGGCGTGCCCAATCGACACTTCCTGCAGGTTCGGCAGCGCCTTGACAAGGGCTGGCAGATTTTCCCGCGTCAAATCATGCCCGGCATTGAGGCCAACGCCCGCCGCCGCTGCAGCCTTGCCGGTAGCAACAACCTTGGAAAATTCCCGGGCCAGATCATCGTGCGCAAAGGCGCCACCATAGGGGCCGGTGTAGATTTCAACCCGGTCAGCGCCGACCTCTCTTGCCAGTGCGGGCGCGGACGGGTCAGGATCAACGAACAGCGACACTCGCATGCCGCCCCTGTGCAGGCGGGCTATGATGGATGTGAGGAGGTCTCGGGTGGCCGCACTGTCCCAGCCATGGTCAGATGTGCTCTGCGTCGGGTCATCCGGCACCAGCGTCACCTGCTCCGGCTTTTCCGCTTCACAAAGCGCAAGGAACCGCTCATCCGGATAGCCTTCGATGTTGAATTCGCGGCCCGGATAGTCTTCGCGCAGCAGTCGGTTGATGTCCGTCACATCAGTGCGGCGGATATGGCGCTCGTCCGGCCGCGGGTGAACCGTAATGCCGATCGAGCCCGCATCCAGCGCCACCCGGCATAGGCCAGTGACGGAGGGCCACGGCAGGTTCCGCCGGTTCCGCAGGAAGGCGATGGCGTTCACGTTGACGGACAGCTTGCAGGCCATGGCGAAGGCACTCCTTTGACAAGGGTCTTCTAGCCCAGATTGGCCTAGTTAAAAATTCCGGTTTGACGGAAAATAGGCAGACCGCTTTTACCGCCCCGCCCGTCATCCCGGCGCAGGCCGGGATGACAGGCTTGAAGGGTTGACTAGTCCTTCATCCCCTCAGAACCCCGGGTGATCCCCGCAACACCAGTGCGCGCCACCTCCACCAGGCCGAGCGGCACCATCAGGGAAATGAACTGCTCCACCTTTTCACTTTTTCCGGTGATCTCGAAGATGAAGCTTGTTGTTCCGGCATCGATGACGCGGGCGCGGAAGGCATCCGCCAGGCGCAGCGCTTCAACGCGCCTTTCGCCAGTGCCCGCCACCTTCACCATCGCGAGTTCGCGGGTCAGCGAATTGCCCTGCACCGTAAGATCGGCAACCGAGTGAACAGGCACCAGCCGCTCCAGCTGGCTCTTGATCTGCTGGATGACACCGGGTGTTCCGCTCGTCACGATGGTGATGCGCGAAGTGTGTTTCTCATGCTGCGTCTCGGAGACGGTGAGCGAGTCGATATTGTAGCCGCGGCCCGAGAACAGGCCGATGACGCGGGCCAGAACACCCGGCTCGTTGTCAACGATCACGGCGAGCGTATGGCTCTCGATCTCCGGCTTGGCGTTGTCGAGAAAATAGGCCGAGCCCGAGGGCTGAAGTTGCGCGTTCATGTTTTTGCCCTGTCCCTTAAACCAGCATCTTGCCCTTGGCGTCGATCACCGAGCCGACATCCTCGTCGGCCACGTCATCGCCCAGCAGCATTTCATTGTGCGCCTTGCCCGAGGGGATCATCGGGAAACAGTTCGTCAGGTTCGCCACGCGGCAATCGAAGATCACCGGACGCGGCGTCTTGATCATCTCCCTGATGGCGTCATCGAGTTCCGAGGGCTTGCTCGCCCGGATGCCGACACAGCCATAGGCTTCCGCCATCTTCACGAAATCGGGAAGCGCTTCCGTATAGGAGTGCGACAGACGGTTGCCGTGAAGCAATTGCTGCCACTGGCGCACCATGCCCATATACTGGTTGTTGAGAATGAAGATCTTGATCGGCAGCTCGAACTGGATGGCGGTGGACATCTCCTGCATCGTCATCAGCACTGAGGCGTCGCCCGCAATGTCGATCACGAGAGAACTCGGATGCGCCTGCTGCACGCCAACTGCGGCAGGAAGACCGTAACCCATGGTGCCGAGGCCACCGGATGTCATCCAGCGGTTCGGTTCCTCGAAGCGGTAGAATTGCGCCGCCCACATCTGATGCTGGCCCACCTCGGTGGTGATGTAGGTGTCGAGGTCCTTCGTCAGTTCATAGAGCCGCTCGACCGCATATTGCGGCATGATGACGTCGGCGTTCTTCTTGTACTTCAGGCAGTCACGGGCTTTCCATGTGCCAATCTGCTTATGCCAGACATCCAGTGCCTTCTTGTCAAGCGTGACCGACTTGGCCTTCCACACGCGGATCATGTCCTCCAGCGCATGGGCCACATCGGCCACCACCGGAATCTCGGTGCGCACCACCTTGTTGATGGAGGACGGGTCGATGTCGATGTGGATCTTCCTGGAATTGGGCGAGAAGGCGTTGAGGCGGCCCGTGATGCGGTCGTCAAAACGCGCGCCCACGCAGATCATCACGTCGCAGTCATGCATCGCAATGTTGGCTTCATAGGTGCCGTGCATGCCCAGCATGCCGAGCCAGTTCTTGCCCGACGCGGGATAAGCGCCAAGCCCCATCAGCGTCGACGTGATCGGGATGTTGGTCATCTCGACGAACTCGCGCAGCAGCTTGGATGCGGTGGGGCCGGAATTGATGACACCGCCGCCCGTATAGAGGATGGGGCGCTTGGCTGAGGCGATCAGTTCAACCGCAGCTCGGATGGCGCTCTGCTCCGGCTTCACCTGCGGGCGGTAAGTCTTGTGCTCGATATTCTTGGGACCAACGTAACGGCCCTTGGCAAACTGCACATCCTTCGGAATGTCGACGACAACCGGGCCGGGGCGGCCATGGGTCGCCACATAGAAGGCTTCGTGCAGGATGCGCGCGAGGTCGTTCACGTCCTTCACCAGGTAATTGTGCTTGGTGCAGGGCCGCGTGATGCCCACCGTGTCGCACTCTTGGAAGGCGTCCGAGCCGATCAGGTGGGTCGGCACCTGGCCGGTCAGGCAGACCATGGGAATGGAGTCCAGAAGAGCGTCGGTCAGGCCTGTCACCGCATTGGTGGCGCCG
>JBEIDW010000165.1:0-5537 GCA_040383265.1 Hyphomicrobiales bacterium | reverse complement strand
GTGAAGTAGGTGATATGGACCGGAAGCTTGGTCTTGAGCGTTATGGTTTCGGTCTTGGCCGTGTCAGCGTGTTCGTCCACCTCTTCCGGCGTCCAGCCCAGCACCACCGCCGCGAACGCGCGCGGGTTCTGAACGCGTACGCAGCCGTGGCTGAAGGCTCTCTCCTCACGCTCAAACAATTCCCGGTTTGGCGTATCGTGCATGTAGATGTCATGGGAATTGGGGAACAGGAATTTGAGCTCACCCAGCGCGTTGTCCGCGCCCGGTGGCTGATGGACGCCGAACGGCACTTTGCGCCCGTAACTTGCCCAGCTGATGGAGCGGGACGGCACCACTTTGCCGTTCTGGTTCACCACCTTGAAGCCCAGGCGGTCGAGGTAGCCGGGGTCACGGCGCAGCTTCGGCAAGTATTCGCTTCGGATGATGGACTGCGGCACACCCCATGAGGGATTGAACACCACATATTCCATCTCGTCGCTGAACACGGAGGTCTGGGTTCCGGGTTTGCCAACGATGACGCGGGTTTCCCATACTGTGCGGCCATTCTCCATGACCTTCGCCTCGAAGGCGGGCGGATTGACGAACACATAACGGTTGCCGAGGTTGCGCGGCAGCCAGCGAAGCCGTTCCATGTTGTCGAGAAGCTTGTTCGTATCGGCCTGCGTGCGGTCGGTGTTGAGTGCCGCCACCGTCTGGGGGCCAAGCGCGCCTGAAACTTTGATGTCAGAGGCCTTTTGGAACAGGCGGAGTTGTACCGCGAGTTCCGCGTCAAGCAGTGTTGGATCGGCGTCCTCCGCCATGGCGGCCACATAGCCCAACTCCGCGAGACGCTCGCGAACGGCTGGAATCCGCTCATCGTTGCTGCCCTTCTTCACCACCGGGCCATCCTCGATGATGCTGAAGGTGACAGGTGTTGCGCTGTGTGCTTCAGCCAGCGCCGTCTTCAACGCCGCATAGGCAGGGTGCGTGGGATGAAGGCTCTTGAGGTAAGCGGCCGCAAAGGGTGACCACGCCAGGACCTTCATGGCCTGGCTGGCTGGTACCCAGCCGGGCTTCACATCATGGTAGCGGGACAGGCGGGTCGGATCGAATTGACCGCCCGATGCATCACGCGCATAGCGCAGCGCCGCGGCGGTCAGGTCGATGTCGAGCCGTGCCATGGCTGCTCTATCGTGTTCGGGCAGCGGCGTATCAAAAGCGGCAAGCCCGGTGGGCAAATAGGCCTCAGGATCAAGCCCCTCATCGGCCGCCACCGAAAGGAGCGTGAGCACTTCCTGGCCGCGCGGGCCGAGCTTGCCATCGGTGAGCCAGACGGGTTTGAAATTCTGACTGCGATATTGCTCGATGATCGTATCGCGCGCCGCCGGCAGCACCCGTATCGAGGCAGTTTCTCCGGTGAGTTGGTCATAGATCGCGCCCGATGCGGCATCGGCGGGCCTCGCCTCGCTCAGCTTCATTGCGCTGAGTGCCACCAGCTTGGGGGCGACATAGGTGAGATTGCCCATGCCCAGGCCGGGATCGCCCTCAGGATCGGCATCGGCTGGCCAAGTGTTGGCGGCGGCGTTCCCACCCTGGCTGGCAATGCCCAGGGTGCTCTTGTTTTTCTCTGCGCCGAACAGATTGCGATTCATCTGTTGGCGGTTGTCGCGGGGCTTCGGGCTGAAAAGGCGTTCAAAAAAACCGGGCTTCGGCTTCTTGGCATTGCTGTCGGCCAAGGCTGTGCCGCTGACCACAAGGGCCGCAAGACACGTCACCGCACACACCTTCACAAACGTCTTCATTTCACCCACCTGCGCCTCACCGGGCAAGGTCTTGTTTAGCGCCTGAGCAGCCCAATGAAAAATCAAATCCTTTTCATCTCAACCCAACGATCCACGGCCTGAACTCAGGCCGATGCCTCTTCAAGGCCCAGATCCTTCATACGGCGGTACAGTGTGGAGCGGCCAATGCCAAGCTTCCGTGCGACTTCCGACATCTGCCCCTGATAGCGGGCCAGCGCCAAGCGAATCATATCGGCCTCGACATCCTCGAGTTTCCTGATGTGGCCGCCTTCGGTCACGGCCGGAATGCCATAGGCCACGCCATCAGCAACGGCAGGCCCGCCCTTCCTCGGCAGGGGTGAGCCGCCAGTGATCGCGGCGGCGCCCTTCGGCAGGTCAGGCTTTGGAGCCAGCTGCGGGGCTGGCGGAATCTTGATCTCGTAGCCGTCCACCAGAGATGCAATCTGCGGGAAGTCTTCGACGTCAAGCCTGCCGCCCTCGCACAGCACCATGGCGCGGAAGACGGTGTTCTCAAGCTGGCGCACATTGCCCGGCCAGGAATAGGCCTTCAGCAGGCTGAGCGCCTCGGCTGAGATGCCGCGCACCTTGCGGCCTTCTTCCGCGGCGAAGCGCGTAATGAAATGCTCGGTCAGCGCTGCAATGTCTTCCTTCCGGTCGCGCAGTGGCGGCACCATGATGGGGAAGACATTGAGGCGATAGTAGAGATCCTCCCGGAACTGCCCCGCCTTCACCATTTCGATCATGTTGCGGTTGGTGGCCGAGACAAGGCGGATGTTTACCTTCATCGGGCGGCGGGAGCCGACGGGATCTATCTCGCCTTCCTGTATGGCGCGCAACAGCTTCACCTGCATGTCGAGCGGCAGTTCGGCCACTTCGTCAAGGAACAGCGTGCCGCCATCAGCTTCCTGGAACTTGCCTAGGTGCTTGGCCGTGGCGCCGGTGAATGCGCCCTTCTCATGCCCGAACAGGATCGACTCGACGAGGTTCTCCGGGATTGCGCCGCAGTTCACCGCCACGAAGGGCCGGCCTGCGCGCTCGCTCTCGCCCTGAATGGCGCGGGCGATGATTTCCTTGCCGACACCTGACTCGCCTTCGATCAGGATTGGGATATTCGACTGCGCGCCCCGCCGCCCGAGGCGGAGCACATTCGCCATGGCGGGAGAAGAGGCGATAAGATCGGAGAAGGAGAGGGCACCGCCCACCTTCTTGTTGAGACGCTTCACCTCTTCGGTCAGCGCATTCACCTTCAGCAGGTTCTGGATCGAGATTTTCAGCCGCTCGGGGCTGATCGGCTTCACCACGAAATCATCGGCCCCGGCGCGCATCGCCTTGATGACGGTTTCGATCGAGCCCTGTGCCGTCTGCACGATGACCGGCAGGTCCCCGCGGATCGACTGCAGCCGTTCAAGGAATTCAAGGCCTCCCATGCCGGGCATGTTGAGGTCGAGAATGACGAGTTCGATGGTTCCGCCGGAATGGCTCTTCAGCACCTCTACCGCCTTCAGGCCGCTGTCGACCGGCATCGGATCACAGCCGAAGCGCCGCACCATTTCCTCGAGAATTCTGCGTTGAGCCGGATCGTCTTCGACAATGAGAACGCGGACAGCCATGCGTTTTTGAACTTCTTCTTGGGTGCTGACGGAAAAAGAAGGAAAAACCACCCCGGCTTGCAATGACCCTGTGCGACTCGCCTTCTTCTGTGTGGTAAACTCTCACCCAAGGGTAAAGGCGCTGTTAATGCGCAGGCACGTTTGGGGACAATCCACAAGGCTTTGTGCCGCGTTGATGTGCCGAATAGGTCGTTTTCGGAAAACAAATTCAACCGGGAGTGTTTTTTGAGTCGGTTGCGCATTGTTCTTTTCGTGATCGCCGCGCTGGGCCTCGCTGGCGGTTTCGCTGCGCCGTTTCTCGGTGTCGAGTTCTTGCGTCCATGGATATGGGGCGCTGCCGCCGGCCTCGTCCTCCTGTCGCTGTTGAGTGAGATCGTCACGTCGCTGCTCAAGGGCGAGGTCGGCCTCGATATCGTGGCGGGCCTTTCAATCTCCGCCGCTCTTGTCTTTGGTGAAACGCTGGCGGCCGGCGTCGTGGCCTTGATGTATGCGGGCGGCCAATTGCTTGAAGAGATTGCCGCCAACCGGGCACGCGCCGACATGCGGGCCCTTCTGGCGCGCGTGCCCAAGACGGCGCTGCGTTATGACGATGGCCATCTCCGGGAAGCCGCCATCGATGATCTGCGGAAGGGCGACAGGCTGCTCGTGCGCCAGGGCGACATCGTTCCGGCTGATGGCCGCCTCTCATCCGGCAAGGCGTTGCTCGACATGGCGGCTCTGACGGGCGAATCCGTGCCGGTGCGCGCGCTCGAAGGCGAGGAGGTGCAAAGCGGGGCGCGCTCGCTTGATACGGCCTTCGACATGGTGGTGCTGCGGCCTGCCTCGGAGAGCACCTATGCGGGTATCGTGCGCCTCGTGCAGGCGGCACAGGCTGCAAAGGCGCCCATGGTGCGGCTGGCGGATCGCTATGCAGTGGTATTCCTTGCCATCACCGTGGCGCTGGCGGGCGGCACCTATCTGGTAACGGGCGATCACATGCGCATGCTGGCGGTGCTGGTTTCGGCAACGCCATGCCCGCTCATTCTCGCTGTGCCTGTGGCCATCATTTCCGGCATGGGCAAGGCGGCGCGGCGGGGGCTCTTGATGAAGGGCGGCCCGGTTCTCGAAACCATGGCGCGCGCCACCACACTTGTCATTGACAAGACGGGAACGCTCACCAAGGGCCGGGCGGATGTGGCAGAGATCGTGCCTGCAGGACGCTGGAGCACGGATGAGATGCTAAGGCTTGCCGCATCGCTCGAGCAGGCCTCCGCCCATGTCACGGCGGCTTCAATCGTAGAGGCAGCGCGTGCCCGGGGGCTTCACCTGTCTCACCCCAAGGATGTTCGCGAAACGGCGGGCGAAGGCCTCATCGGAACTGTTGACGGTCATGTGGTGATCATCGGTGGCCATGATTTCGTGCACCGCCAACTGGGGCAGGGCGATGTTGCAAAGCCGGTCCATCTGCCTGGCATGGCGCTGGCGGCCCTCGCCATATCCGGCGAATTCGCCGGGAACATCCTGCTGGCGGATGCGGTGCGGGCAGAGACGCCGCGCGCGCTGGCGGATCTCCGCGCTGGCGGCATCAATCGCATCGTCCTCGCGTCGGGTGACTCGCAGGCGGTCGTGGACAGGATCGGGGAAGAACTGCCGCTTGATGTGCTGCGCGGAGAACTCACGCCACAGGAGAAGGTCGCCATTGTTCTCGCCGAGCACAAACACGCCGTCACCCTCATGGTGGGCGATGGCGTGAATGATGCACCGGCCCTTGCAGCGGCAGACGTGGGAATTTCCATGGGGGCCACCGGTTCCGCGGCGGCCTCGGAATCGGCGGATGCCATATTGCTGGCCGATGACCTGACGCGGCTGGCGGAGGGGCTTGCCGCCGCGCGCCGCGCCAGGGCCATCGCGGTCCAGAGCGTCGTTGCCGGGCTGGGGATGTCCTTCGCCGCCATGCTGGCCGCCGCGCTCGGCTACCTCACTGTCGTACAGGGCGCACTCCTGCAGGAGGTGATCGACGTCGCGGTGATCCTCAATGCCTTGCGGGCACTGCGTTAAATCGGCGTAAGGGCCACAGCCCACGGGTTGCCGAAGCGGGCGGCATGAGCCATATCAGCCACATGTTTTAATGCAGGAGCCGACATGACCGCTGCCGCCGCCCCGAACC
>JBEIDW010000164.1:0-5663 GCA_040383265.1 Hyphomicrobiales bacterium | reverse complement strand
TCATTCCGCAGTCCGCGCGGGCGGCTGCGCTACCCCGACCGGCTTCGCCGCCCGCGCTGGCGTCGAGGCCACCCATGCACTAACATTCAACCCGGACCACTCGTCGGGGGCCGATCACTGACATCGGAACCGAATGTGCTCTTCATTGCCTTCTGGTTCACGAAGGGGAAACCTGCCGCTCCCATGAATGCCGGGACAAAATGCTCGGCAGGGATCGGTTCCTTGCCCTTGCGGAGTGTGCCGTTGAGAATATCGACGATTGCACCTGCCGAAATGAGGCTCGGCTTCTGCAACACCTTCAAAAGATAGTCACTTCGAGGGCCAGTTGACCTCGCTTCATCATCGACAATGCTCACAATATAGAAGTAGCGATAGGCAAATTGCACACTGGTAGCTGCCAGCATGGCAATGACCCGTTCTGGCGGTAAACCGATGGCGGCTGTTCGGAATGCCTCCAATTCCTTCAGCAGTGTGACGGACGCCTCATCAATGACCGAATACCAGAGTTCTTGCTTGGAACTGAAATGATAATGGATGAGCGGCTTTGCAACGCCAGCCAGGGTCGCGATTTCAGCGACGCTAGTTCCTTCATAGCCCTGCCGGGAAAAGAGCATAAGTGCAGCGTTGCGAATCTTATCAATGGCGGGCGGCATGTCGGCCGAAGGGTGGCCTCGCCTGGTCTTCTTGGCCTTGGCTGGTTTCGTGATCATTGTGCGAATGGTCTAGTTGAAATTGACGCCACGGTCTTCACTCAGAATTCGACCTTCAGTAACTCGCCATCGGAATGAGATCAATAGTGGGGTCTGGATCTATGACCAGGTGGGCACTTTGCCAAGCTGGAACCGGGATAGCCCACAGCTTCGACTTCTAAGTCACGAGCCTCAGGTGATTCTCTCGCGAACTGCGCCATTTCGAATGGTGCGACTTAGCGGCGATGCATTGATGCCATGCTCGCAGATGTCGTCCGACTATTGGCAATCAACCGGTCTGTCAAAGACGTTACTCGCCCTCGCCCCCAAGGGGGCGTTCTCTACGTTTTCGCTGCCACTACAGCCACCCTCGCTCCCTGATGCTCCTTGGCGATCGCATCCCAAGCCTTCCTGTCGACGTTCCGATAAATCACGGCCTTGGTGACGGGGAGCCCCTGCAGCTCCTTCAGCAGCTCGAACTTTGAACGGACGACCTGTGTTTCAATCAGCATCGATGGGCCTCGCTGGGGTGGTCGGCGAAACCCAAAACGCGTGCGATGGTGCTGCAGTATTCGACGTGCTTCCAGCTGGATTGATCACTCGGTTCAGAAAATGCCCCCATTGCGAATGCTTGTCTGCGCCCGCAGCCACAAGGATGCTGATGACTGAGGCGTGCTGCAGGATGGCTGAAGAATCCAAAAGGCGTCCGACCTCCAGATTGTTTATCCATGGAAAGGAGAGAAAGAAAGAATAGGACCTGTTGGCCGCTTTCGACCACCTGAGTGGCCGTTTCCGGCCACCCCCTGGTCACACGTGGTGCCATATTTGACACATGCCGAGTTCGGTGATCTCGACGGCAGAAGCTTGCTGGCCATCCCGACTGATTTTCAGCCAGCCCGTATTCTTCCCCAGCGCTACCAAATCTTTCACTGCGGTTCGCACCTGCCGACGGGAAAGCCCGTGCTTCTTCTGGAACCCGCTCGTCAGCTTGAGTCCACCACCATTCATTCGGTTCTGCCTTGCTGCTTCAAGCAAGATGATCAAGGCTGCGGCATTGCCCAGGGCAGGCTGGACATGCCAGATCGCATCCATGTTGATCATCACGAACGGGGATTGCGCTGGACGACCATTAGGCCCCCGTTTGGCCGCAGTTCTCGGCTGCAGTACGGGCCGTTCCGCAATGACCTCGCCCGTCACGGGATCCGTGAAGGTCCGCTCGGGGCCGAATTGGTGCTGCTCATCCGCCATTGGCCAGCCTCATTACCCGCTCGTAGAAGTCGTATCCGCTGTCGTCGCGATAGACATACGGGTGGTCATAGCGAGTTACATCAACCCCGATATGCCCACCCACCACCGCCATCGCCGCCCGCTCCATCTCACGCTTGGCGGTGGCAAGCATTTCGTCGGCGCTCGCGGTGGGCACCACAAAGGTCAGCGCGTCATGGACCGTGGCGCAAGGTGGCACTCCAGCGCGCGTAGTATAGATCACCGCCAGCCTGAGTATGTCGCTGCCGGTGCTCTGGACGGGCCAGTTGCCATTGCTGCGCTCGTTTAGGTCCGAGCCAATTCCGAGCTGTATCCGCCACCCCAGCGGTGTGTAGGCGGGGAGCCCGCCCGCAATCCGGTCCCGGTAGTCCTGCACGAACCGCCAGAAAGGGCGATATGCCTCGCGGTGGCGGAGCAGCAGCTCCCGGCACGTGTCAACCGCCACGCCGGATGACGCTGCCATGCCCTCCGCCGCCATTCCGTACTGAACGCCCAATACAATAGCTTTGCATGCTGCACGCTCGTTAGGGTGGCTCTGCTTTGTGGCATCCCGGGGAACGAGCTTGGCGGCCTTCGCAAACGCGATGTACGGGTCGCCGCTGGAGTAGGAATCCGCAAGTTTCTCATCTTCCGACAAGAATGCCGCAATGGCAATCTCCTGCGATTTGTAGTCCAGATAGGCGAAGGCGTAACCCTCTGGTGCACCGTTGGTTTCGAACAGTTTTTCAGCTTTTGCCATGACTGTGCAGAATTGTCATGATTGGAAGAAATCTTGACGATATGGAATTACTCGAAACCATTCTGTGGCGCGTCCCGCATTTGAGACTCATGCCGGGCGTGGGATATGATTGAACCCGCCATACTGTCCTGTTCCCGGTGTGATCGTCCCAGCCGCTGGTGGACGCTTGGCTGACAAACGATGTTACAGCTTGCGCTGGCGTCCAGGCTGTTGGTGCACTAATTCTCAACACAGCCTCTGACCGGTATCCGATCAGTGAGGAGGCTTTTTGCGGGGACGTTGAGGGATGAGAACTGTCGATATTGCCGTGATCGGCGGAGGTTTCGCCGGGTTGACGGCCGCCCGTGCCCTGCGTGATGGCGGGGCAAATATCATTCTGCTCGAAGCGCAGGACGAGCCAGGCGGGCGCGTGAGGACCGTGGTGCACGCGGATGGCCTGGCCTATGAAAAGGGTGGACAGTTCTTCTGCCGGGACATGACAAATGTTTGCGCCCTGGTCGAGGCCTTTGGCCTGACGCGCCGCGATGTACGCAAGGAACCGGGTGTGGTGGCGGTGCTGGGCGGGCAGCGCAAGCTGCTGGAGACTGACTTTCTCGAGCATCACTTCTTTGAGAAGATTTTCGAGGCCGACCCTGACCTCCCTGGCAGCCTCGGCGATTGGGTGCAATCCTTGGGGCTTGATCCCGAAGCCGTTGCGATGATCAAGTCCGGTTGCGAGGAGGTGATGGGCCGCCCCATCGAGGAACTCTCCTTCCGGTCAACGCGTGAGTGTCTCAGCCGGTTCGAGAGCTTTGAAAACACCATGGAGTATTGCTGTGCCGAGGGGCTGGGCACTCTGGCCGGGCTGATGGCCAAGGACCTTGGCGATGGCTTTGAAGCGAATGCACCTGTCACGTCCGTTGACCGCAAGGATGGGCTTTTCCACCTTACGACGCCCAAGGGCATGATCATCGCGAAGCGGATCGTCTATGCCGCAAGCCCCGTCGTGCTGCGCCAGATCGCGTGGAAGGCCCCACAGGATCAGTGGCTGAAACTGCAGTCCAGCCACTTCGTCGCCGGCAAGATGCGCAAGATCGTGATGCGGTATGGCAAGGCCTTTTGGCGCGGCGGTGATTTTGGCTGGCTGGGCCAGACGGATGGACCTTCGGGCCTTTCGGTCATGGATTGCTCGGACCCCACGGATACACTGTGTCTGTTGACTGTGTTTTGTGGCGGTTCGGCAGCTATGGCCTTGGAAGGACTTTCGGATGACGCGGCTCTTGCCAAGGTGTTGGACATCATCGAACCGATGTTGGGCCCCGCGGTGCGCGCGCCCGTCACAGTTGTGCAGACCAATTGGACGGATCATCCCTGGGTGGGCGGCGGTTATGCCACCTGGCCAAAGCCGTGGGACACGGCAGACCCGTGGGAGCCCATGCACAAGTCGCATGATGGCCTCTACTTCACCGGAGCGGAGCTTGCGCCGGCCTATCCCGGCTTTATCGAAGGCGCAGTGCGCGCCGGCCAAGACATTGCAGCGCGCATCCGTGAAGAGGGTTGAGGCCAAGTCGATATGATCTGGCGCGGAATGTGATCACACTGTTTCGTGGTTGACTGGCCTGGCAAGCTTCCGGCCTGCTTCCATTTTCTGGAGAAAGACATATGGCCCGCAGCATGGATGCACTGCTTGATCTCGCCGCGCTTGAGGGCGCGTGCCTGCCTTCGGCCTCGCGCAGGCTGGCGGCGTTTTCGCTCTTTGACTGGATGGGCGTGGCGATCGCCGGTTCCGATCAACCGCTGTGCGGCATCATCCGGTCGCAGGCCCTGGCCGAGGGGGGCACCGCCATGGCGTCGCTCGTTGGTTCTCAGACAAGGCTTCCGGCCCGCGCGGCAGCACTCGTCAACGGCACGGTCTCCCACGCGCTCGATTACGACGACACGCATTTCGCCCATATCGGGCACCTGTCGGTCGGCATCTATCCGGCGGCCCTTGCTGCGGCGGAAGAGCAGGGGGCAAGTGCGGCGGCAGTCCGCGATGCGTTCCTTGTCGGAGCGGAAGGCGCTTGCCGCCTCGGAATGGTGTTGGGGCGCGGGCACTATCAGCGCGGCTTCCACCAGACGGCAACTGCCGGAGCCTTCGGCGCCACCATCGCTGCAAGCCGGATCTATGGCCTCGGCCGGGAACAGACCCGCGCCGCACTCAGCCTTGTTGCGACCCGCGCCTCCGGCCTCAAGTCGCAGTTCGGCACCATGGGCAAGCCATTCAATGCCGGGATGGCCGCCAGCAATGGAATCGAGGCGGCAAGCCTGGCGCGGCGCGGCTTCACCTCCTGTGACGACGGCATCGAAGCGCCACAGGGCTTCATCGAAACCCACGCCGACTCGCCCGATGCCGAGACGCCGTGGCACAATCCGCCACCCGGCCACTTCGTCTTCGATGCGATCAGTTACAAGCTCCATGCCTGCTGCCACGGTACCCATGCGATGATCGAGGCCCTGCTGAAGGCCCGCCGGGAGGGCAAGTTGCAGGAAACCTCCTTGCGCCGCATCATCATCAGGATACATCCACGCTGGCTGTCGGTATGCGACATCAAGAAGCCGCGCACCGGGCTTGAAGTGAAATTCAGCTATGGCTGGCTGGCCGCCATGGTGGTGATCGGCATCAACACCGCATCCGAGGCGGTCTATGAAGACCGTCTGTGTGACGCGCCAAACCTCCGCCATCTGGCGGGCTGTGTTGAGGTCATCGCCGATGAACGCCTGAGCGATACCGAGACGGTGGTGTGCGTGGAGGGAGGCGGAGACCTGGCAACCTACACCCATGACCTCTCTGATCCCATTGCGCATGAGGCGCTGGAACAGAGTTTGCGGGCCAAGGCGGAAGGATTGCTGGGCCGCAAGCGGGCAGAAGGGCTGTGGGACGCTATCTGCAATATCGAGACCCTTCCCGCCTCGGCACTCGGCATGCTGCTCAGAGGCTAAGCCTCTCC